>JAEYSE010000060.1 GCA_023435025.1 Bacillota bacterium | reverse complement strand
TCTCCTTGCGGCTCTCAAGGCAATAGAGTGCCACATCTTCAGCGCCGGTACGGACGGCGGTGCGCGCCACGTCTATGGCCACGTTGCCGCCGCCTATGACGATGACGTTGCCGTTTAGCCGCACATTAGTGCCAAGGTTCACATTGCGCAGGAAGTCCACGCCGGCGATCACGCCCTCCGCATTCTCCCCTTCTATGTTGAGCATACGGCCTGCCTGCGCGCCGATGGCGAGATAGAACGCCTCATATCCTTCCCTACGCAGGTCGCTTAAGGTGATGTCGCGGCCAACTTCCACGCCGGTTTTGAATGTGACGCCAAGGTCTTTAAGAATGTCGATCTCGGCGTTTACCACATCCTTTTCCAGCCGGAAGGAGGGGATGCCCAGCGTCATCATGCCGCCCAGCGCCTTTTGCTTTTCAAACACCGTCACATTGTAACCGTCAATGGCAAGATAATACGCGCAGGCAAGGCCCGCAGGACCCGCGCCGATTACGGCGATTCTATTGCCGTACTGGTGGCGGTGTTCAGGCACATAGCGGCTTTCTTTTTTCAAATCCTGCTCAGCAATAAACTTTTTGATTTCGTCAATGGCCACAGGATCGTCCACGTCGCCGCGCGTACACGCGGACTCGCACTTTCTTGGGCAGACGCGGCCACACACTGCCGGGAACGGGTTTTCATTTTTAATCAGTTCCAGGGCCTCGGTATAGCGGCCCTGGGATGCGAGCTTAATATAACCCTGTATGGCAATGTGCGCGGGGCACTCCGTCTTACATGGGCTGGTGCCGGTGTCTGCCACTTCGGCTCTGTTATAGCGGTATTCCGGGTTCCATTTGTCCGGGCCCCACTCGGTATCGCGGGGGAGGTCCCTCTTCTTTTGCGGGATAGGTGTTTTTGCGCACAGCTTCTGGCCAAGCTTGAGCGCATTGACGGGGCAGGCCGCCACGCATTCCCCGCAGGCGACGCACTTTTCCTTATCCACCTGGGACACATAGTTGGAGCGCACCATGTCCGCGTTCAAAAACATTTCCGCCGTGCGCAGCGACAGGCAGGAGCATCCGCAGCAGTTGCAGATGGCGTGGGTAGTACCCGAACCGTCTGTATTGGGAATCTGATGCATCAGGCCGTTCTTTTCCGCGCGTTCAATAATTTCAAACGCTTCCTCGCGGGTAATACGCCTGCCTCTGCCGGTGCGGATGTAGTATTCGGCGGCATGGCCAAGCTGGATGCACATGTCCTCCTTTAAATGGCCGCAACCCTCGCCCATGACTTCGCGCGCGGTGCGGCAGGTACAGTCGGATACGGAGAACGAGTCGTTTTGATTGAGATAAAGGGATACTTCCTCATAGGAAGCGCGGCGGGTTTCGCCCATAATCGCTTTTTCGATAGGGATGACGCGCATCAACCCAAGGCCCACCGGAAAATTCCCAGCCGACTTGGGCCCGCGCACGCGGCCATACGCTTCGAACGACTCCGCGATCTGCGGGTACTTCTTGACGTTCTCTTTGTTGTTGACCATCATTTCCATGATGCCGGGGACCCAGGTTTCGTACCAGTATTTGTCCTCGCCGTCGATCTCATGGATAAAGCAGACCCCTGCCATGGCAAGTTCCCACAATATTTTTTTGGTCTCCTCCAAGGGCTTGCCGCACAGGGCGGCAATCTCTTTTGCGCTTTTGGGAGAGCGCATGTCAAGGCAGAGCGCGACAGTTGCCATATCGTCCGTGACGACCGGCTCCAGGATGCGGTATTCGGGGTCGGCTGCGGTAATGCCGTCCTTAGACCCCATTTTCTTTCTGCTGACCTTGTTGGCGAATTCCAATACCTTTATCTTAACGTCCATATTCTTCCCTTCCCTCACTCTTTGTTCCAGGCGCACGCCTGCTGCCGCAGCCAGTTGAACCATTCCTCCATCCCCTCCCCCGTTTTAGCGGAAATGGGAATGATTTTCACGTTGGGATTCAGTTTTTTTGCCCGCTCCGTGCAGGCGGCAATGTCAAAGTTGAAAAAATCGAGGGCGTCGATCTTGTTGATAAGCACCACATCCACAATGGAGAACATCAGCGGGTATTTTAATGGCTTGTCGTCGCCTTCGGGCACGCTTAAAATCATGGCGTTTTTGGACGCTCCGGTATCAAATTCCGCCGGGCAGACAAGGTTGCCCACGTTTTCAAGTATCGCGAGGTCGATGTCCTCAATGCCTAATCCTTCTAAGCCTTGCTTTGTCATTTCCGCGTCCAGGTGACACATGCCGCCGGTGTGCAGCTGTATGACCTTTACGCCGGTTTTGGCGATTGTTTGTGCGTCCACGTCCGAGTCGATATCCGCCTCCATTACGCCAATGCGGAATTCATCCTTGAGCGCCGCGATGGTCCTAGTCAACGTGGTGGTTTTTCCGGAGCCCGGGGAGGACATCAGGTTTAATAAAAACGTCCCCTTCGCCTTTAGCTCCTTGCGGAGTTCTTCCGCCTGCTGATCGTTGTTTGCAAATACGCTTTCTTTGATTTCCAGTATCCGAAACGGTTCCATTTTTTCTTCCTCCATTGAATGATGGCCCGAAGGAGATTCTTCGCTTACCTCAGAATGACAGGACCCCGCAGTAGGGCGGGATGCCACATCCCGCCGGGCAGAGATGCCACATCCCGCCGGGCAGAGATGCTACATCCCGCCGGGCAGAGATGCCACATCCCGCCTGGCAGAGACGCGGCGGCATGAGGGCATGCCGCCCTACTTTTTGTCGTTCTGAGCCCGTAGGCGAAGAATCCTGTTTAAAATCTGTTGCCCCGCGTCATGCCGCAACTTCTTTGTAAACCCCAAGGTCCGTATACAGCTCCTGTTTGAGCGGGTTCAGCTTATACTTGCGCACGCGGTAGGCGGCGTAGACGAGCACCGCAATATTGGCCGCAAGCGAAAGCGCGCTTACGATAAAGAGCGCCGCGGGGTCATGGCTGGCTTTGACCGCGAATATGGTATCGTCCACAAACGCGGGGAACGCCATGGTGAACATCATCCAGAACGCCAGCGTGTGCGCCCGGTGCTGCAACCATGCGCCTTTTTTGATCAAGAACGCCGCAAGCGTGGGGGCGATCAAAAGCGCCGCGCCCGCGTAGAAGGAATGATCGGACACGCAGTTGTACACATACGTGAAGTTCCAAAGGTCATAAGCGATCACCCAGAACCACAGCATATCCGGCCACATCATGTCCCGCCGTTTGTCCTGGCTTACGTAAATGCCCATGCAGCCCGAAATCGTGACGATGTTCAATATACCGGCAATGCCGTTCATGATGTTCCAGGGACCTCCCACCATCATGACGCCGTCCACAATGCCGTTGAGGCTGAAGCACTCAAAATCGCGAAGGCAGGCCTCTAATATGTTGATGGCGAGTATGAGCGGAGGGAATATGACGCGGAATTTGCTTTTTTCCACTTTCGGAACCATGCGGATGAGCAGGAAGCCCAGGCACCCCGCAAGCGCGGAATATACCTTGACCCAGTGGAACCAGGTCCCGGTGCTGGAGCCTTCCCCCGCCGTATTGGGCCACACGAATATGGTCAGCGCAAGCGGCAGTAGAAAAAAGCAGGCGAGCGCCGTCCATTTGTTGATGCGGGAAAATTCATTGAGCAATATGAGTCCGAGCGTTACGCCTAAGAACATCAGCCAGGTATACCAGGGGATCGCTTCAAATAAAAACATTTTTGGAACCCTCCTTGACTGTTATTACATGTAGGGCAGAATAACTGGATATGCTGCCGTTCATACGGCAGAGCGGATGTGTCATTCTGGTTGGACCAGATTGCAGACACAGTATATCATAATTGTTAATTCTGCGTCAATCAAAATAAGCCGGCATATATTGTGCGTTTGACAAAAGGGGCGGGCAATTGTTTTTTGCAGATATCCGTGCTAAAATACTACTGGTATGTGGCTGAACCACAGACAGGGAGGTAAACCGATGCAATTTGCGAAGCTTAACGCTCCTTCGCTCAAGGAGCTGTTTGTACAGGAACTCGAGCACATGATTTTATCGGGGCGGCTTACAATCGGCACACAGCTCCCACCGGAACGGGAGCTGGCGCGGAGCATGCAAATCAGCCGTGCCGTGGTCAACTCGGGCATCAATGAAATGGAAAGCAAGGGCTTTCTGGAGGTGCGCCCGCGTATCGGCACATTTGTGGCGGATTACCGGCGTAAGGGTACGGCGGACACGCTGCTTTCCATTATGAAATACAATGGCGGGCGGCTGCAGCGGGACGATATTCGGTCTATATTGGAAATTAAGGAAGTGCTGGACCGTTTGGTGGCGCAGCTTGCCATCCCCAAGGTCACAGAGGAAGAGATCGCGAGGCTTCGAGCGTATGCGGAAACCTTAAAAGCTGCGCAAACGCCTGAGCATGCGGCGGAGGCGGTATTCTCCTTCCACCATGAGCTCGCACTGATTTCCGGCAATACGCTCGTGCCGCTCATCTATTATTCTTTCAAGGCACCGATATTGAGCCTGTGGGAACGCTTCTGCATCAAGTACGGCGTGGCGGCGCTGCACCAGAATGCGGCGCGGCTGTTAGAAGCCATTGAACGGCGCGATATCGCTTTGGCGGAACAGGTGATTGAGGCTGCCATTGCCGCCTGCGTCATCGGCCCTCAGCAGATTTACAGCGAGTAGGGCACTGTTCAGTCAGCTCTGACTGTTTCCGTTTAACCTTCGGTTAAATTTCCCGCGGCTTTTTTGCACACCATTCGCTTGTACCTTTCAGGAATACGCGATATAGTCTTGCAAGAGGGACGGTGGATACGGCATGGAATTATTCATTGGGCAGGTTATCAGGCAGCTTCGCAAGCAGCGGAACATGACGCAGCAGGACCTGGCGCTTGCGGTGGGCGTATCCATAGCCGCAGTATCCAAATGGGAAAGCGGAAAGAGCTATCCAGATATTACACTGCTGCCTTCGATTGCCCGGCAGCTCGAAACAAGCGTTGACGGTCTTTTTGGCTTTGCAGCGGAGCTTGGCCCGGAAGAATTGGACCGCATTTTCACAGAGTGCGCCGCCGTATTGGACAAGGCGTCTTTTCAGCAAGGATACGCGGTGTGCCGGGAGTACTTGGACCGGTATCCAAATGATATTGCGCTAAAGCTGCACATTGGTACGCTCATTCCCATGTACATTTCTGGCGCGCAAAAAGAAGAGGAGCAAGAATATTTAAAGGCCGCTCTGGAGCTTTGCAAGCCTGCCGCGACATCCAATGATTCCAAGCTGCGCGCTGTTGCGCAGCGCATGCTTACGGCAATTTACTTAAGGAGCGGCAGGCTTGACCTTGCCGAAGAACAATTACGCGCCTGCATGGACGGGCTGGATGGTGAAGTTGACCCGACTCTGGCCGTGATTTATTTCAAGAAAGGCGAAACAGAGAAGGCGGAGGACATTTACCAGAGGTGCCTGTTTCGCGGCATACATGGCTGCCAAACGGCGCTCCTTGGCCTTGCCGAAATTGCAAGGACTGCCGGGCGCACGGAACAGTTTTTACGGTATCAGAACAGCATCCTGCATATTGTGGAATTGTTTGAACTGGAGAACATGCCGGGAATGCAGTTGAACGCTTACCTTTCCCTTGTACAGCATTATAAAGAGCAGCAGCAGGAAGAAGCGATGGTCAATGCGCTCGCGGGCTTTGTGGATTGCGCGGGGGCGTGGAGCGAAGAATATGATTTTTCAAACAGCACGTATTTCGGGCATATGAACACGACAGGCTCCGCTATTTCGCACACCACTGCGATGAAGACCGCCTTTTTGGAATTTGCAAAGGAACTGCGCGGTTGCGCGTTTTTTGAAAAGAACCTCCGTTTTCAGGCGCTGGTGGATCAGCTGGAGCGGCGGGCTTCTTTGATGAAATAGAGCGAACAAAACCGATTGGCCTTCACCAGAGAAATGGCAAACCCTCGTAAAAGTAGAAAATAAAAGTGGCTTGCGCCACTTTTTGTTTGCTACATATTCTTGTTGCTTAAGCCCTTCACCTTCTGCCGCGTGATGGCGCGCATCAGCGCGACCTTGGAGCGGGAGGAGGCAAGCTCGCTTTCGATATGGCTTAGCCGCTTGCGGGCGCGCTCTTCCGCTTTTTGAGCGCGTTCGGCGTCGATTTCCTCCGGCCATTCGCAGGCCTGGCAGAGTATGATGACGCCGTCCGTTCGGACCTCCATAAAGCCTTCGGAATGGAACGCGGTTTTTGCTTCGTCGCCTACGCGGATCAAAAGCTCGCCTACGGTGAGCACTGTGACCATGGGAATATGGTCTGCAAGCACACCGATATGCCCCGCGATGGTGTTTACCGTTACGGAGTACGCTTCGCCGTTATAGAACTCGCGCTCGGGCGTTAAAACCATCAAGCGGAAGGGCTTAGGCATGTTTTTGCATCTCCCTGTACTTTTCGCGCACCTCGTCGAGCGTGCCGGACATCAGGAACATGGATTCGGGGATATCGTCCACCTTTCCCTCCACAATGTCACCAAACCCGGAGACTGTCTGCTCCAGTGTTACAAAGCGGCCGGGCTCGCCCGTGAAGGCTTCCGCCACATGCAGCGGCTGGGAAAGGAAATTCTGCAGCTTTCTTGCACGGTAAACCGTCAGCTTATCCTCGTCCGAAAGCTCATCCATACCCAGTATGGCGATGATGTCCTGCAGCTCATGGTAGCGCTGCAGGCATTCCTGCACGCGGCGCGCAACGGAATAATGCCGCTCGCCCACGATGGCGGGCTCCAATATGCGCGAGGTGGAAGCCAGCGGGTCCACCGCCGGGTAAATGCCGATTTCCGCAATGGAGCGGGAAAGCACCGTCGTCGCGTCCAGATGCGAGAATATAGTGGCGGGCGCGGGGTCCGTCAAATCGTCCGCGGGGACATATACCGCCTGTACGGACGTGATGGAGCCGCGTGGGGTGCTGGCGATGCGCTCCTGCAAATCGCCAAGCTCGGTCGCAAGCGTCGGCTGGTAGCCGACAGCGGAGGGCATGCGCCCTAAAAGCGCCGAAACCTCGTTGCCCGCCTGGACGTAACGGAATATGTTGTCTATAAACAAAAGCACGTCCTGATGCATTTCATCGCGCAGGTATTCGGCCATGGTCAATCCGGAAAGTGCCACGCGCATACGCGATCCCGGGGGTTCGTTCATCTGGCCGAATGCGAGAGAGGTACGGTTGATAACGCCGGATTCATGCATGTCCGCAATCAGCTCCGTGCCCTCGCGGCTGCGTTCGCCTACGCCGGTGAATACAGAGTAGCCGCCGCGGTTCTTAGCGATATTGTGCATCAGCTCCATGATGAGCACCGTCTTGCCCACGCCCGCGCCGCCAAACAGGCCGATCTTGCCGCCCACCGGATAGGGGGCCAGAAGATCGATGACCTTGATGCCGGTTTCAAACAGCGTGGTGGAAGGGCGCTGCATCACAAACGACGGTGGCGGCTGGTGGATGGCGCGGCGCGGCGCATCAATTTCGCCTTTGCCGTCGATGGGCCTTCCCAGCGAGTCGATGACGCGGCCCAAAACGGTCTCCCCCACCGGCACAGTGATGCCGCCGCCGGTATTGAGTACTTCCGTGCCGCAGCAGAGGCCTTCCGTGGCTTCAAGTGCAATGGCGCGTACCACGCCCGGGCCCGCGTGCTGAGCGACTTCCATATGGATGGGCGGCTCAGTCACGGTTTTCAAAAGCGTATTGAGCACAGGCTCAAACCCCTTCTCAAACCGCACGTCAAGCACAGGCCCGGCGATTTTTATAATGGAACCCCGAAAATTCTTTTCAGTCATTTACCTATCCTCCGGGTCAAATGCGTTCGCGGCGCCCACGATCTCCGCAAGTTCGTTGGTAATGGAAAGCTGGCGAACGGAATGGTATTGCTGGGTGAGCTTTTCTATCATTTCATCCGCGCTTCGGGTGGCGTTTTCCATGGCGGCCATGCGCGCGTAGTTTTCGCTGGCATAGGCGTGTACCATGGCACCGTATACAAAGCCGATCATGAACTGCGGCACAAGCCCCTCAAACACTTCCAAAGGCGAGGGATCGTAAAGCATCTCCGATCGATCCTCGGGCACAGCGCGTTCGGGAATAAAATCAGCTAGTTCAAGCGGCAAAAGCTTCCGGTCGGTGGGCTCGTGCACCAGGGAATTGACAAAGTGCGTGTATACGATGCGGACCTCGTCGATCTCCCCTTTGTCGTACATCTCCATCAATATGGTGACGATTCTTCGCGCGGTATTGACGGAGGGGTCCTCCGCGATATGCGCGAAGCTTTCGTTGACCGTAACGCCGCGGCGCATAAAGTGCTGTGCCGCTACGTTGCCCACTGTAAACACCTGCACCACACTGCGGCTTGCCATGCTTTTATCCGCTAACGCAAGGACGTCGTGGTTGTAGGAACCGGAAAGGCCCTTTTCGCCCGCCACCACAATATAGGCGGCTTTCTTTGCGTCCTCCCGCATTTGGATGTACGGGTGGGTCGTGTCCCCGGAATGGGCGAGGATATCCTGCATGACGTCCACGGCACGGTAAAAATACAGCCTGTTCTGCTCAATGCCTCTCAATGCCCGGCGCATGCGCGCGGCGGAAACAAGATGCATGGCGTTGGTGATCTGCCGCGTTTGCTTCACACTTTTGATGTGGAAGCGGATGTCGCTCATGCTGGGCATGCTACACCGCCTTTATGCTCTGCGCATATTCCCGGATGCAATCTAAGAGCGTCGCGCGCGTTTCATCCGTGAGGTCATAGCCCGTCTCTATTTCGCACATGGCGTCGTCAAATTCCCGGTGGGCGTATGCAATGAGCCCCGCGTTGAAGGAGCGGACTTCGCTTACGGGGATTTTTTTGATGACGTCGCTTGTGGCGGACAACAGCAGCAGCACCTGTTCACAAAGCGAAAGCGGCTCATGCTGCTTTTGCTTCAATGTTTCGGAGAGCCGGTCGCCGTCGTCTAAAATCCGCTTTGTCGTCGGGTCGATATCCGAACCGAACTGCGCGAATATCTGCAATTCACGGTACTGCGCAAGCGTCAGTCGTAATTTGCCCGACACCTTGCGCATGGCTTTTCTCTGCGCCGCGCGTCCCACGCGCGAAACGGAAAGACCGACGTTTACCGCGGGGCGCACGCCCGCGTGGAACAGCTCCGTTTCCAGGTAAATCTGCCCGTCCGTAATGGAGATGACGTTGGTGGGGATGTAGGCGGAAATATCGCTCGCCATCGTTTCTACGATAGGCAGCGCCGTCAGGGAACCTCCGCCAAGCTCGTCCTTTAAATGCCCCGCGCGCTCGAGTAGCCTGCTGTGCAGGTAGAATACGTCGCCGGGGTACGCTTCACGTCCCGGGGGACGGCGTAACAACAGGGACATGGCGCGGTACGCGACCGCATGCTTACTTAAATCATCATAAATAATGAGAGCGTCTTTTCCATCGTACATGAACTGCTCTGCAATGGCGCAGCCCGCATAGGGGGCGATATATTGCATGGCCGCGCAATCGCTCGCGGTGGCCGCAACGATGACGGTATACTTCATCGCGCCCGCTTTTTCAAGCGTTTCGTGGATCTGCGCAATGGTAGAAACCTTCTGGCCGATGGCCACGTACACGCACAGCACGTTCTTGTCGTGCTGATTCAATATGGTATCGATGGCGATGGTGGATTTACCCGTCTGGCGGTCGCCGATAATGAGCTCGCGCTGGCCCTTGCCGATGGGGATGATACTGTCTACGCACAATAACCCCGTCTGCAGCGGTTCGTTGACGCCCTGACGGTCAATAATGCGCGGCGCGGGGGATTCGACGGGCCGGAATTTGCTGCCCTGGAGCGGTTTTGCGTCCAGCGGGAGGCCAAGCGGATCAATGACGCGGCCTAAAAGCTCGTCCCCTACCGGCACTTCCACAACGCGCCCGGTAGAGCGTACCCGCTCGCCCGCGTGCACGTCTTCCACGCCGTTTAGAAGAACCGCGCCTACGCCGCCCAGTTCCAGGTTCATGGCCATGCCGAACACGTCGTTATCAAAGGCGATCAGCTCTCCGTAGCGGCTGTGGGAAAGGCCTTCAATCTTCACCACGCCGTCGCCTGCGGAAATCACCGTGCCGTATTCGTATACGATCGGTTTGCTCTGGTAGCTTGAAAGCCGCTGCCGCAGAGCTGCGCCGATGTCTTTTGCCGTCATACTCATAGCTTACTCACTTTCAAACAGATGGCGCTCTACATCCTTTACGCGGGACAAAATGCTAGAATCGTACACCTTGCCGTCCACCATCGCAAGGAAGCCGCCGATCAGGCGTTCATCGCGCTGTACGTCGAACGTGACCTCGCCGCCCAAAAGACGAGAGAACTGCGCCTCTATATTGCCGATGAGTTTATCATCGTATGGCCCAGCGATGTACAATTCGCCCTTGTGCATCATGCTAGCCCACCTTCTTGAAGAATTCGTTGATCAGGCGCTCGTTGTCCGTGGCGCTTACTTCGCGCTCCAGGATATGTCCCGCGAGGTCCACGGCCAGCACCGCAGTCTGCTCCTGCAGCTGCTGCATCAGCTCGTCACGCTCGGCCACGGCCTGGGTGTGCGCACGGCTCAACGTATGCTGCGCTTCCTGCCGCGCGTTTTCGGTAATCTCCTGCGCTTCGCATTCGGCGCGCTTCAGGCGTTCCTGCACCAGTTCGTCGGCGGTCTTTTTTGCCTCGCTTAAGGACCCTTCGTACTGGGATTTGAGGGCGTCTGCCTCAGCGCGCGTTTTGTCTATGGCTTCCCTCTCACGCGCAAACTTCGCCTCGCGGTCCGCCATGAACTTGCGCACCGGCTTTATCAGCAGGGAGCGCAATATGATGAACAGCACGATAATGTTCAATAGATGCAATGCAAAATCAAGCGGATTTATCTCCAGCATACAAACCCCCTAGCCTACTTCAGCGTGAATATCATGACCAGCGCCGTAACGAAGCCGTAGATAGCGGTCGATTCCGTCAACGCAAGACCGAGTATCAACAGCGCGTTGATTTTACCGTTGGCTTCGGGCTGCCGCGCTACAGCCTCCACCGCCTTGCCGGTTGCAATACCCATACCAAGGCCTGCGCCAACACCCGTGAATACGGCCAAGCCTGCGCCGATGGCGATCAATCCAACATTCGTCATAATACGTTCCTCCTAAGTGATTGTAATTGATTATTCTACAGCTTCGCCGATAAATGTCAGCGATAAATTGATGAATATGAATATCTGGATAGCCGGGTGGAAGGCGTTGAAGTATAGCCCCAGCACCGCAGGCACCCCCGCGCCGAACGCGCCAAGGGCCAGGTAGACCAGGTGCATTACGATCATGCCGCCCAGCATGTTGCCAAAAAGACGGCAGGCCAGCGAAACGGGAATGGCGATATCTGAAAGGAGCTTGAAGGGTGCAATCACCGCGTTAGGGGAAGCGAAGCTCTTTAACCGCCCTCCCACGCCCTTTTTCTTGATGCCATAGTAATTAATCATAAAAAAGGTAACGATGGCGTAGGTGAGCGTGGTGACAAGGTCCGTCGTGGGCGGACGCTGGCCGAACAGCTCGATGATGGCGGCGCCCAAATAGAGCACGGCCAATGCAAACATGTACTCTGCGAGGATATGGTTCTTGTGGCCGAACTTTTCCTTTACGAAATCGTCCACGCCGCCCACAGCGGTTTCCAATAAGGCCTGCAGGCCGCCGGGCGCTTCCTTGAATTTCGGAATGACAAATATGCGCGCGAGCAGGGCAAGCACGGCGACAACCACAATAACGAACCAGCCAAATATAACCGAGGTGCTTGTGGAAATATTTCCGAACAAAGGCACCTGATCGGCCATGATGTTGATATGAAGCGCCTCTGCCTCCCTATGGAACAGGCCGAAGAATATGCCCGAAAGCAGCCAGAGTAAGACAGAACCCAGCAACATAAAGTTCCTGCGCTTTTTCTTGATTGCTTTGAAGCTTTCATCCTCGGGATCGGGCAATACAATCTTGCCCCTTGCGTAGAACGCGGCGATACTCCCTAGGAGGCATACCGCCATCGCTACGATTTGGAACAGCGTGGGTGTTTGCATCAGGATTTCTTATCTCCTTTCCCGGACCGTTGGTTCACAAAATTGATGATAACCGCGCCGATGACAAGCGAAGCTGAAATCCCTACGCCGCACCAAAGCAGGTCGTTTCGCAAATACAGTATGACAGGTACAAACGCAGCCGCTAGCAAAAGCAGTTTTACAAGCAGCAGCGGCAACATAAGTGCTGGTTTGCCGTTTTGAACCGCAAGCGTCAGGCGGCTAAGAAGATACAGCTCAAAAATGCCGCAGACCACACCGATAATAAAACCGCCCATGCTACCGCCTCCACCCAAAAAGACTGATTGCTGCCATTATACTCTCCCTATATCGAATTTCAATAGCATTTCTTTAGGCACACCCATCACAAACCAAAGCAATTCAAATCCCTGCTTATGGCCTTGCACCAATTCTGCAAGCGAATACATGCTATGCTTATGTTGCAACCGGATGCTCTTTTTCACGCATTTTGGTATACTAAGGAATGGAGAAAAAATTAAAAGCCAAACAAAGCCTGCATAAAACTACTTTACATCAGGAGGAACACAGCATGGAAGACGCACGCGCGTTCATACTGGAGAAAATGACCAGAGCGGGAGAATATGCATTTTTACCCAGCGGCAGGCTGGAGGAAATGCTAGATAAAATTATAACACTCGACGAAGCATTTATGCGTTCAACAGGTGTGGAGGAAGGTTCGGCGTATGATGATGAGGCCGCGCAGGAATATTTATTCAAAAATATGGCAGAGGCCTTTCCGGAACACAAGATGTATCTGATGCGGTTTACGGAAGATTACCTCGATTACAACGAGGATTATCTGGAGAGCATCGGAGCGATCGACTGGGATTAACATGGTCACGAAAGTGGCAACGCTACTTTCGTGAGGTTTTCCGTGCCGGGTTGACATAGCTACCCGGCACGCAAGGGGTCCCATCTGACGCACATGTTCAGATGGGACTTATCTATATGGTTGCTTTATGAATCTTCGCTTTGGGCTAAGGTGCTATGCCTGTGACGGCTCATTTCGCGTTCAATGCTGCCAGCGTAATGTAGTTATACGGCTGGTTAAAATGGGGCAGGAATAAGATGTCCAAGAGCTTGAGCTTGTCGATCGTCACACCTTCCTCGATGGCGAGAGAGAACATGTGAATGCCCATGGAAATGTCATAGGTGGACGCCATCTGCGCGCCAAGCACTCTGCGCGTATTCTTATCGTATACGATTCTCAGCTTCACGGGCGCGTTTTCCGCCTTGACGAACGAGGGCTTCTGTAAGTCCTCATGCTCTGTGTATGTCGCGTCAAAGCCTGCCTTTTTGGCAGCTGCCAGGCTGAATCCGGTGGATACCATGTTGTAGCCGAATATATGGATGCCGTTGGAGCCCTGCACGCCGGCGGATTCCATATGCGTGCCGCAGGCGTTGTGGGCGGCGATGATGCCGCTTCGGACGGCGTTGGTGGCGAGCGCCACATAGTTGCAGCCTTGGAGCGCGTTGTTGTAAACGGCTGCGCAGTCCCCTATGGCGTAAACGTCCCGGAAACTAGTCCGCTGCATGCGGTCCACCAAGTATGCGCCGTTGGGTATGGTGGCCAATTTGTCCCGCCCCAGTAT
Source organism: Bacillota bacterium (assembly GCA_023435025.1). Classification (GTDB taxonomy): domain Bacteria; phylum Bacillota; class Clostridia; order Christensenellales; family CAG-138; genus JAEYLA01. The sequence goes on along the minus strand of JAEYSE010000060.1, from coordinate 48,931 downwards.
GCTGTTGGGGACAAAGCCGATGCAGAGCACCACCATATCAACCGCGTATTCGCCTTTATCGGTGGCAATTGCAGATACGGCCTCCACGCCCTTGATGGCGGTAACGGTCTCGTTAAAGTGCAGTTCCACACCGTTTTTTTCAAGAACCCGGTCCATATCTTTGGAGAACCAGTCGTCATAGTAGCCGGTTAACGAGCCTTCTGCCACGTCGAATAGCAAGGCGTGTTTGCCGCGGCGCTGTATGGCTTCCGCAATTTCCACGCCGATATACCCGGCGCCCACGACAGCGACGGTGCCGATATCGTCGGATTCGAGCGCGCGGTCAATACGCGCGCCATCCTGGTACAGCTTGACGGATTGCACGTTGGGAAGGTCCAGCCCTTCGATGCGGGGCAGTATGGGCAGGGACCCTGTGGCGAGTATGAGTTTGTCATACGCTTCGGCGATTTCCGTGCCTTCTTTGTCCACAGCGTGGACGGTTTTTTGTTCAAAGTCGATCTGCGTAACCTCTGTCTCCATGTAGACTTTGGCATGGCGCGCCCTGAACTTTTCTGCGGAGCAATAGAACAGGCTTTCTGGGTCGTCAATCTGCCGCCCCACCCAAAGCGCCGTCCCGCATCCAAGGTAGCTGATGTTGGAGTTGCGATCAAACAGCGTAAGCTGCGCATCCGGGTAATTGTCCAGTATGGTATTGGCGGCGGCGGTCCCCGCATGGTTCGCGCCGATGATTACGATCTTTGTCATGGCCAGTACGCTCCTTTAAGTGGTTATGTTCATGATAACCATTGAAATTAATATTTACTTAGTCTGCCTTGTTTTGCGGACGTCTATCGCCCGCAAAACTATGTGATCTCCCTAACAGTAAGATACCACGTCCCATTTCGTTTCTAACGCCCTCAACGGCCGCGTCTGTTAAAAAATTTACAGACTTCTGCTATTATTACCACTGTATGAATTGTATGGGCAAAAAGTATCGAATTCCAACGGAGCGGTACATGATAGGGGCGCAAGCATTGACAACCTTTTCGGCGTAGATGATAATATTGGAATGAAAACTCCGGGAATACTTTAGATCATCACCCTTCTGGGGTTTGGAAAGATGCCGCCCCTAGCGGCATATTAACACACAGAAAACCCGTCGATAAAGTCTATTGGACGATCGGCGGCCTACAATACTTGCTTTTAAAAGCGTAAAGGAGCGTATATATGGAAGAGCTGCCAAGATCCAAAAACTTTATTGAGGAAGCGATCGAGCAGGATCTGCAGCAGCAGCGGGTAACGCACATTCAGACCCGGTTCCCGCCCGAACCCAACGGTTACCTGCACATAGGCCACGCGAAGGCCCTGTATATCGATTTTTCCATGGCCGAACAGTACGGCGGCAAGTGTAACCTAAGGTATGACGACACCAACCCCACCAAAGAGGATGAGGAATACGTGGACGCCATACAGGAGGATATCCGCTGGCTGGGCTTTCAATGGGCGAATGTATTCTACGGCTCGGATTATTTTGACACCTGCTACGAGCTTGCCGTAAAGCTCATCAAAAAAGGCGTCGCCTACGTGTGCGATCTTTCCAAGGACGAGATGCGCGAATACCGCGGCACGTTGACCGAGCCGGGCAGGAATTCCCCCTACCGGGACCGCAGCGTGGAAGAGAACCTGGACCTGTTTGCGCGCATGAAGAACGGCGAATTCCCGGACGGCAGCCGTACGCTGCGCGCCAAAATTGATATGTCCTCCCCCAATGTCATCATGCGCGATCCCGCCATGTATCGTATTATCCACATGGCGCACCACCATACGGGGGACAGATGGTGCATCTACCCGATGTACGATTTCGCGCACCCCATACAGGACGCCATAGAGGGCGTCACGCATTCGCTCTGCTCTTTGGAATATGAGATCCATCGCCCGCTCTACGATTGGGTGGTGGAGCAGTGTGAATTCGACCCCAAGCCCAGACAGATCGAGTTTGCGCGGTTGAACCTTACCAACACCATTATGTCCAAGCGGTATTTAAGAAGGCTGGTGGAGGAAGGGCGCGTGTCCGGCTGGGACGATCCCAGAATGCCCACGCTGTGCGGCTTAAGAAGGCGCGGCTATACGCCCGAGGCCATACGCGATTTTCTCAACCGCGTGGGCGTAGCCAAGGCGGATTCGGTGGTGGAAACCGCCATGCTGGAGCATTGCGTACGCGAACACCTTAACGTGGTCGCCCCGCGCATGATGGCGGTGCTGGACCCTGTCAAGCTGGTCATTGAAAACTGGCCGGATGGGAAGACAGAAGAAATCGAAATCGAAAACCATCCCAACGTCCCCGAAATGGGTACGCGCAAGGTGCTGTTCGGGCGCGAGCTGTATATTGAGCGGGAGGATTTCATGGTAGACCCGCCCAAGAAGTATTTCAGGCTCCAGCCGGATGGCGAGGTGCGCTTAAAATCCGCCTATATCGTCAAATGCACCGGCTATGAAACGGATGACGCGGGCAACATCACGCTGATCAAATGCAGCTACGACCCGGAAAGCAGATCCGGCGAAGGTACGCGCAAGGTAAAGGGTACGCTGCACTGGGTAAACGTAGATGATGCTGTTCCTGCTGAAGTCCGTCTGTACGAGGCCCTCATCACCGACGACGTGGTGGATAAGGACGACTTTATTGAAAAGCTGAATCCCAACAGCCTTAAAACCGTTCGCGCCTATGTGGAACCCGCGCTCGCTAATGAAAAACCGGGCGACAAATCCCAGTTCATGCGCATGGGATACTTCTGCGCGGATCTTAGCCACAGGCCGGAAAAACCGGTGTTCAACCGCGTGGTGGAACTGCGGGATAGCTGGAAGGGATAAGACGTTAAGTACGATTGGAGGCTTTTCCTCCAAACCTCCACTTAGGGACGTAACAGAGGAACCCGGGGTTTTGAAACCGATTCACAGGATCGGTTTCTGCCCTATGGGCACCAAACCCGCCTTCCTTCGGAAAGCCCCTAAGAACCCGAAAATGAAACGCCTTTGGCTTTTCATAGAATGGGATTCCAAAGGGGTGTGCCCCTTTGGAAGGGGTATGGGGGCGGAGCCCCCATATTTCATCTTTGGAATTTAAGTAAAAAGGAGCTACTACCGTGACAGTACGCACCCGCTTCGCGCCCAGCCCCACGGGGTACATGCATATCGGCAACCTGCGTTCGGCGCTTTACGCTTACCTGTTCGCCCGCAAAAACAAGGGCGTGTTCCTGCTGCGCATTGAGGATACGGACCAGGAGCGCTATGTGGAAGGCGCTGTGGAGGTTATCTACGAAACGCTCCAGTCCGTGGGCATGGACTGGGACGAAGGCCCGGACAAGGGCGGCGATTATGGCCCTTATGTCCAGAGCGAGCGCAAGGCGCTCTATATGCCATACGCGGAGCAGTTGATTGAAAGCGGACATGCATACCGCTGCTTCTGCACGAAGGAAGAGTTGGAGGAGCGCCGGGCGGAGGCTTCCGCGCGCGGGGAGACGTTCAAATATGACAAGCACTGTCTTCATTTGAGCAAGGACGAGATCAAGGCGAAGCTGGACGCGGGCATCCCCTGCGTTATTCGCCAGAACGTGCCGCTGGAAGGAACGACAACGTTCCACGATCTTCTCTTCGGCAGCATCACGGTGGAGAACAGCACCCTCGACGACAATGTGCTCATTAAAGCCGACGGCATGCCTACCTATAATTTTGCCAACGTCATTGACGACCACCTGATGGCAATCACGCACGTCATGCGCGGCATGGAGTACCTTTCCTCCGCGCCGAAATATGATTTGCTGTATCAGGCGTTCGGGTGGGAGATTCCGCAGTATATCCACATGCCGCCCATCATGAAGGACGCGCAGCATAAATTGAGCAAGCGTACGGGCGACGCTTCTTTCCAGGATCTGATCGCTAAAGGTTACTTAAAGGAGGCCGTGCTCAACTATATCGCGCTGTTAGGCTGGAACCCCGGGGACGACCGCGAGAAGTTTACGCTTGATGAGCTCATTGACGCGTTTGATATTTCCGGCATGAGCAAGTCCCCCGCAATATTTGACCCCATGAAGTTGACCTGGCTCAACGCAGAATACATCCGCGCGCTGACGCCGGAGGCGTTTACATCGTATGCCGCGCCGTATTATAAGGAGGCGGGCATCGGCCATATGGACACCAGCGTGCTGTGCCGCATTTTGCAGCCGCGAACGGAGGTCTTTACCCAGATTCCGACGGTGGTGGACTTCTTTACGGCTTTGGACGAAAGCTATGACGCCGAACTGTTTACCAACAAAAAGAGCAAGACGGATACTGAGGTTTCAAAATCCGTGCTGGATATGGTGATTCCCGCGCTTGAAGCTTTGCCGGAGTGGACGGAAGAGGCGCTGCATAGCTTGCTCATTGGCATGGCGGAGCAGAAGGGCATGAAGAACGGCACGCTACTCTGGCCTGTGCGCATCGCGCTTGCGGGTAAGCTTGTGACTCCGGGAGGGGCCATTGAGATCGCATACCTCTTAGGCCGCGAGGAAGCCATGCGGCGGCTTGCTGTGGGGAGAAGGAAGCTCGATTAAGCCTTTATAAAGGAGGTGGGCACGTGGCGCATACGTATTTTGAAGATGGTGCCGTATGGGAAGCGCAGGGCCTCTATTATGATGACAAGTGCGCAACCTACCCGCTTACCGGCAGGTGCGGCGCTGTGCGTACCGGGGCGATGTGGTCGCTGGACGGTTTTATGGGTGTTGCGTTTGAAAAAGAGACTGTCCGCTTTACAAACGCCTACCGTCTACAACAGACGGAACATCCCGAGACGATCCGTTGGGAGTCCTTCAACCCTGCCCTGGGAAAGCTGGAGGGCACGTTTGAAGTGATAAGCAACAAGATCATTTCATGTTATATCTCTGAAAACGGTGTATATTCCGGTACGGAAACGCTGATACAGATCGATGACGATACATATGAGAACGTGGGCATCTCCTTCCAAAACGGGCAACGGATGTCTGCCTGGGCGGTGACGCTCAAGCGGGCATAACGGCAACCGCCTTTTTTACACAGCAGGGAACGCGCCTTCTTCGTATGCAGGCGTTCCCTTTTTTATTGGGCAATAAAAATGACAGACAGGAGCCAAAGGAGAAATATGGACGCTATACGGACAGCAAGGCTGGAGCTCAGAACGTTAAGACCGGAAGATGTGGACGCTGCAATGAAGTTTTGGGGAGATGCCGAGATCATGAAGCATTGTGGCGGCGCGCTTGATAGAGCACTTATCGAGAACGGTATCAAAAAATACACGAATATGCAAAATGAAAGAGGGTTTTCGGTATTTGCGGTCACTCTGCCCGGAACAAATGATGTAATAGGCGCCTGCGGATTCAATTACACCAAAGACGACAGTGAAGTAGAATTGATCTATCATTTTGCACGGGAATATTGGGGGAGCGGCTACGCGACAGAGGCAGCGAAAGCCTGTATTCAATACGCGAAAGAAAACTTGCCGATATGTAAAATCGTTGCTTCGGTAGATCCTTCGCATGAATCGTCTATCAAAATACTCAACAAACTTGGGTTTCAACATGCGGGCATGAAGTGGTTCGACGAAACGCAGCAATATGATGTGTGTTTTGAATTAAATATTTAAATGGAGCCGAGAACCTCAACATCGATTGATATGCCCCCTCCCCATATCCGGTTGCTCTTCGTCCTACTTAACGGGAACTTATCATTAAAAGTGGCGCTTTTTCTTTTGGCCTGTGTCTAAAGCACAATGGAACTGTGCATACTTCACACATACCATGCACAGGAGGAACATATGCGTATCATCAGGCCGGTTGCGGCGTTCTTTTCCATAGCGCTGATGCTGTTCTTTTACCATGAGGCGGTCAACCCGTCGCTGCTCAACACTCGGCCTGCAGTGCAGGAGGCGATGCTGCACAAGGACAACGCGCCCGAAGTGCTGCGGCTGCATATTTTGGCCAACAGCGACAGCGCGGAGGACCAGCGTGTAAAGCTTTTGGTGCGGGATGCGCTTATTCAGGAGTTTGCGCCCGCAGGCTCCTTGCAGGAAGCCGAGGAAGTGCTTTTAAACGATGGCGGCGGCGTACTCGAAACCGTCAACCGGGTATTGCAGGAACAGGGCTGCGCATACGGCGCGCAGCTTCGTTTGGGTGTGATGGACTTCCCACAAAAGCAATATGGCGGCACGACTTACCCGGCCGGAAAATACGAGGCGTTGCGGGTGGAACTTGGGAACGCTTCGGGGCAGAACTGGTGGTGCGTGCTCTTCCCTCCCCTATGCCTTGTGGACATCGGCGTTGAGGACATTCCGGGTACCGACGAACTGGTCTTTGAAAGCGACATCGTCAGGCTGATTGAGCAATGGAAGAAAGCGCAGACGGCCGGTTAAACATACAAAGGCAGGCGCTCCAAATGGCGGATGAAATGGCACGGGGTATGATTGAGCAGTTTCCGGCAAGATTCAGCTGATCCGGTCTCTCATAGCTCCGAATCCTGATCGTGTCGCGAAGTGCGTCCGCTTTTGACGTAACCGATATTTTACCGCCGGAGTCTTGACAAGAGTTGCGCCGCTCTATACAATAGGCACATCAAATTGAATATCCACCGCTGGGGGCGCTGGCAACTGCCGGCTGAGAGAGACCCTTAGAACCTGTTTAGGTAATCCTAACGTAGGGAAGCGGAGCTTGAGGCGAATACCGATTGCCCGTTTCTTTTATTTAGAACGGGCAATTTTTTTATCCGCAGGTGCGGATATGGAATTGGCACCTTGCGCAGCGGCTGGAAAGAAAGGGAAACATATGGAATTTACACTGTTTTCGGCTATGGGGGAACTTTCTCCGCTTGCATGGGCGGCCTTCTTGGTGGCTGCGGCGCTTGTTGCCACGTTTATCGTGCTGCTTACGCGTGCGCGCGGGCAGGCGCACGTTGGGGGCAAAGAGGACATGACCCGTGCGCTTGTCTACGGCGCGCTGGCGGTTGCGCTCTCGTTCTTTTTATCCTATCTGCGGCTGTTCCGCATGCCGCAGGGCGGCTCGCTCACCGTATGCAGCCTTTTGCCCATTGTGTTTTACGCCAACCGATTCGGTACCCGAAATGGCCTGATTGCGGGCCTGGCGCTGGGGCTTTTGCAGCTTTTGCAGGACGCCTATGTCATCCACTGGGCGCAGTTGATGCTCGATTACCCGCTGGCGTTTCTATGCTTCGGGCTTGCGGGGCTGTTCCCAAGAAGCATTTCCATGGGCCTTATCGTGGGTGGCATTGGCAGAATCATCTGTTCCACGCTCTCTGGCGGCATTTTCTTTGCGGAATACGCTTGGGAAGGCTGGAACCCGTGGGCCTACTCCATTGCCTATAACGTCATCGCCTTAGGCCCCGACGTGGTGCTGTGTATCATCGTTGCGGCGCTGCCGCCTGTCAAGCGGGCGATGGAACGGGCGATACCGCGCGCTGCATAGAAATTAGCAACGGCAACATAAACAGTCCTCTGTCTCATTTTGGGCAGAGGACTGTTTTCATTTGCTGATGGTTTCAGCCATCATGCGGGTTGGGCAAACTGCCGTGCGTCACCATTGTGCCCTCATCAACGGGCAGCAGCCCGTCCTCGTCTGTCATCAGGACATTCCCGTTTTTTACAACCCTGTCACGGCCATACGTTTTTATTTGTTTCTGTTCACTGTCTTTCATACAGATAGCCTCCTTTTGAGGCTAGTATGCGCGGGAAGCGGCGTGGAGTTGTATTCCTCTTTGTGTGCTATGACAATGGCCTCTGCCGGAACAGGCAGAGGCCATTTTGTTTATTTCGTGTTGTTACACGGCTACGATATTGACCACGTTCTTCACCACGATGATCTTCTTCACCGTCTTGCCTTCGAGAAGGGGCGCAATTTCCGGATGCGCGGTTGCCGCAGCCTCCACTTCCTCCTTGGGGGCGTCCGCCGCTGCCATCATGCGGGCGCGGACCTTGCCGTTGATTTGTATGGCAAGCTCAATGCTGTCCTCCACCAAAGCGCTTTCGTCCCACTTGGGCCAAGGAGTGGCGTAAAGCGGGCCATACCCCAAGCTCTCGTTCATTTCTTCCGCAATATGCGGGGCTACGGGCGAGAGTATGGTCAAAAGCGTATGCAGCTCGTCCTTCGTAATGCTGCCTTTTGCGTAGAAGTCGTTCACCAGCGCCATCATGGCAGCAATGGCGGTGTTGAACTTCATGCGCTCATAATCTTCAGTGACCTTCTTGATGCAAGCGTGGACTTTCCCCCGCATATCGGCAGTTTCGCCCGTGCCTTCGAGCATTTCCTGCAGGCGCCACACGCGGTCCAAAAACCTGCGGCAGCCGCGCGCGCCGGTGTTGCTCCAGGGGATGGGCTGGTCAAACGCGCCCATGAACATTTCATACAGGCGGAAGGTGTCCGCGCCAAGCTCGTCTACGATTTCATCCGGGTTGATGACGTTGCCGCGGGATTTAGACATCTTCTCACCGTTCTCACCCAGTATCATGCCGTGGCTGGTGCGCTTCTGGTACGGCTCGGGGGTGGGGACCACGCCGATGTCGTAAAGGAACTTGTGCCAGAAGCGGGAATAGAGCAAGTGCAGCGTGGTGTGCTCCATGCCACCGTTGTACCAGTCCACCGGGGACCAGTAGTTCAATTCCTCGGGGTCGGCGAGCGCATTGTCGTTGTGCGGGTCGATATAGCGCAGGAAGTACCAAGAGGAACCCGCCCACTGGGGCATGGTGTCCGTCTCACGTGCAGCCTTGCCTCCGCACTTGGGGCAGGTGGTCTTAATCCAATCCTTGGCGCGGGCCAACGGAGAAGAACCGTCCTCACCCGGCATGTATTCTTTAATGTCCGGCAACACGAGCGGGAGCTCGCTTTCCGGCAGCGGTACCCAGCCGCAATGATCGCAATGGACCAGCGGGATGGGCTCGCCCCAGTAACGCTGGCGGGAGAACACCCAGTCCCTGAGCTTGAAGTTGACCTTCTTTTCGCCCAGACCCTTTTCCACCAGCCAGTTGGAGATGGCGGGAATGGCATCTTTTACTTCCATGCCATTGAGAAAGCCGGAGTTGACCATTTTGCCGCTATCCGTGTTCGTGTAGGCTTCTTCCTGCACGTTTCCGCCTGCGACGACCTCCACGATGGGGAGGTTGAACTTCTTTGCAAACGCCCAGTCGCGCTCATCGTGCGCGGGCACGGCCATGATAGCGCCCGTGCCATAGCCCATGAGCACATAGTCCGAAATCCAGACCGGGATTTGTCCGCCAGTCACAGGGTTGACGGCAGTGACGCCTTCTAGCGGCACGCCGGTCTTCTCCTTAGAAAGCTCGCTGCGCTCAAAATCGGACTTGCGGGCCGCCGCATCCTGATAGGCGCGCACGTCTGCGATATTCGTAATTTTATCCTTGAGCGTTTCCACAATGGGGTGCTCCGGGGACACGACCATGTACGTTGCGCCAAAAAGCGTATCCGGACGCGTGGTGAACACGCGAAGTCCCTCGGGGAAGCCCTCGATGGCAAAGGTGACTTCCGCGCCCTCGCTTCTGCCGATCCAGTTGCGCTGCTGGATTTTGACCTTCTCGATAAAATCCAGCTGGTCAAGATCGTCAATGAGCCGCTGCGCGTACTCCGTGATGCGAAGCATCCACTGGCTTTTGACTTTGCGGACGACAGCGCCGCCGCAGCGCTCGCACACGCCATCCACCACTTCTTCGTTCGCAAGGCCAACCTTGCAGGACATGCAGAAGTTGATGGGGATTTCCGCCTTGTACGCAAGCCCCTTTTCAAAGAGCTTCAGGAAAATCCACTGCGTCCACTTATAGTAGCTCGGGTCGGTGGTGTTCACCTCGCGGGACCAATCGAACGAGAAGCCAAGGCGCTTTAACTGTTCACGGAAATGATCCACGTTGTTTTTCGTCACAATTGCGGGGTGGATGCCGGTCTTAATGGCATAGTTCTCGGTGGGCAGGCCGAAGGCGTCCCAGCCGATGGGATACAGTACGTTGTAGCCTTCCATCCTGCGCTTGCGGCAGATGATGTCGATTGCCGTGTTGCTGCGCGGGTGGCCTACGTGCAGACCCATGCCCGAGGGATACGGGAACTCAATTAGCCCGTAGAATTTGGGCTTTTCGTGGGAGGCTTCCGCTTCAAAACAGTGCGCGTCCTCCCATTTTTTTTGCCATTTCGGCTCGATTACGCTGGGATCGTACCTGTCCGCCATGTGTGTTCTGTCCTCCGTATTCTATCTGTAGCTAAGCATTGCCATAAAAAAAGCCCTGTCTCAATGGATAAAGAGACGAGGCGTGTTCGTGGTACCACTCTTTTTCGCGGCGTAAAGCTTTAAGCCCAGCAGCCGCCTTTTTCCCCGCATCATGGGGTGACGCCGCGCTTATGCCGCAAGCGGTTTTACGCGGATGCTCCGTGGCGAGAACGTTCTTTTCCTGCCGCCGCCCTTTCAGCAAAACGGGTGACTCTCTTTAGGTAGGTGTGAAAAACGGCTCCACTTCTACGCAAGGTATATCTCCGAAAGGCAAACCTTTCGCGTATGCCGCTATTTTAGCCGTTTTGTGCGGCATTGTCAATGGCGGGCGGGGTGAAGGAGGGCGATCCGGTACCTTTCTGAGAGTCCGACCAAAATTCCAACATGCGCGAGAGTACATCTTCCGGGCGCATGGAGGTACCCAGCAAGGCGATATTGATCGGCCCATAGCCCAAGGCAAGGTTGGCTTCCGCAGCCTTCCTTTTAAACGAAGAGAGCGTATCCAGGTAGTACTCCGTATCTTTTAAGCATACGCTAATAAACATTTGCCCCATAACGTCGGCAATAACCATATTGGAAACCATCTCCCAGCGGATAAATCCGGTCGAGGAGGCAGTGCTGTTATCCGTAAACCCCTCTGCCGTGAGCGTAAGCAGAGGCGATCCGAATGTTTTCCAAACAATCACAACGGCTCCCAGCCCAAAGAACAGCATGCCGATAGCACCGACGAGTACCGATTCTTGGAATACAATCAATAGTGAGGAGGCAGCTGCCATAACGATGCACAAAAGAATATAACCATACCGCTTTATGTCCGATCGTTTCACATGAAATTCTTTCATTGCGGCCTCCGTAATGAACTAATATGCCTGCTTAGCAGTTTTGCGTGCATTGTCAATGGGAGCGGCGTTATCCACAAGAACGGAAACCGGGGGGATGGGAGGGTAAAACAGGTTCCGGCTGTTGCGAAGCCAATGGATTGGGCGGTAATATCCATCATGCGGTTGCCTCCTTGTGGTAGCACTATCATTGTAATCCTTCTGCTTTGGCTCAGTCAACGGAACACCAATGCATCTACTAAAGGGATGGATTGCGTTTTCTGCCTGTATACCATACGATATACCACAAGAAAACCCCAAAAGGAGCGTTATGGACCCTATTAAAACGAATGCGCTAACCGTAAAGCAGATTGCAGATATCAACGCCCTGCATGAAGCGTGTGCGGCGGAAGATGGGCTGACCGCTCCGCTTTCTCTTGATTGCAGCGTCAATTGCGATCCCACACTGCCCGCATACTATTTGCTGTATGAAGAGGATCAACTCATCAGCTTTCTTATGATCTTTATGCCGGATCCTGCAGAGGCGGAACTGTTTGCGATGACTCTGCGCGAATTTCGCGGGCAAGGGCATTGCGGGTTGCTGTTGCGCGAAGCCTCTCAGGAACTAAGGGAAAGAGGATTAGGTGAAGCGCTCGTCCAATGCGAGCCGCAGAGCAAGGCGGCAATGGCTGCGCTTATACGTCTTGGTGCCGAATATTCCTTTTCAGAGTATACCATGTGGCGGTCCCTTGCCGGGCCCGAACCGGTTCAAAGCAGCCTAATACTCAAATTGGCGCAGGCAACTGATGTGGAGGCACTTAGCGAGCTCGCCGGTGCGATTTTTTCGGACGACCCTTCCACCCACCTCTCCATGCTGATGAAAAGCTTTGCTTCAGGTGAGATATCCGTTTTGGAAGCATGGCTGGATGGCTGCCGCGTTGGGCTTTGCCGCGTGGTTTGGAACGATACTCCGCCCAACGTCTGCACGTTTGGCATTCATCCATCCTACCGCAAACGGGGGTTCGGAGAGGAGTTTTTACTTCTTGTGCTTGCGCACATTGCAAATAAGGGATATCGGGAAGCTGCGCTTGACGTCAACAGCGAAAATGGCGCGGCCTTCCGGCTGTATCAGCGCATGGGCTTTGCAGTCCGTACTCAGGTAGATTATTATTCGATGCCGCTGATATAGAGGCGATACTACGGCGCAATCCCGTTTTGTAGACATTCCGGCACCCGAGTCGTATAATGTAGGAAGCCATTTAAGGGAGGTTCTTTTTGCATGCTCCAGGGAAAGTCTCGCATACACCTCGTTGGCATCGGCGGATGCAGCATGAACGGCCTTGCACAAATACTGCGCGCGCGCGGCTACGACGTAAAGGGTTCCGACCGGGATAGTTCCCCGTTTACACAAAAGTTAGTTGAGCTTGGCATCCCCGTATTTATCGGCCATAAGGCGGAGCAGGTGGGCGACGCCGAAGCGTTGATTTATTCCGCAGCCATCAAAAGGGATAACCCGGAGCGCGTGTACGCACGCGAACACGGCACACCGGAAATTGAACGAAGCGTGGCTTTGGGCGAGCTTTCCGAGCAATATCCGGACGTGGTGGGCGTTGCGGGCTGCCACGGCAAGACCACCATCACCTCCATGCTCGCGAAGATCGCACAGGTGGGGGCTTTGGACGCCACAGTACATGTGGGCGGGGACGTTGATTTCCTTTCCGGCGGCACGCGCATCGGCCAAAGCGGCCTCTTTATTACCGAAGCTTGCGAATATGTTGAAAGCTTTCTGACGCTTCGGCCCACGGTTGCGCTTATCAACAACATCGACGATGATCATTTGGATTACTACAAGGACATCGAGGAGATCACAGAGGCATTTCGGAAGTTTTTACGCCTCTTGCCCGAAGACGGCCTGTTTTTAGGCTGCACCGACGATGTGCGGGTAAAGGCGCTTTTGGAGAACCCGCCTCAAAAGGTAAGAACCGTCTCATACGGCATGAAGGATGCGGACTATACCCCGGCGAATATCGAATTTGACGAATTCGGCTATCCTTCCTTCGATGTAATTTACAAGGACGAAAATCTGGGCAGAATCGCTCTGCAGATCCCCGGCACGCACAATATTATCAACGCGCTTGCCGCCGCAGCGGTATCTCTTGCTCTAGGCGAAAGCTTTGCGGATATCAGGGCGGGCTTAGCGGAGTATACGCTCACCCGCAGACGCTTTGAATTTTACGGCGAGCGCGACGGCGTCAAGGTCTACCACGATTACGCGCACCACCCCGCGGAGATCGCCGCCGTATTGGACGGCGCGTCCCGCGTGCCGCACGGCAAGCTCTACTGCGTCTTCCAGTGCAATTCCTACACTCGCGCCAAGACGCTGTTTCTGCATGACGTGAACTGCTTCAAGCTTGCGGATGAAGTGCTCGTTCCCGATATCTATCCCGGCCGAGAGGTGGACGACGGTTCCGTACACGCAAAGGATATGGTGAACGCCATCAACGCGGCGGACCCCAACAAGGCGCAGTACTTGGGCACTTTTGAAAACATCCGCGCGTACCTCGATGCAAACGCGAAACCCGGCGACCTTGTTTTGACCGTTGGCTCCGGTGATGTGTATAAGCAGACGCGGAAGCTGCTGTAAATGAATATGTGCAAAGAGGCCCGGGAACTTCGTTTCCGGGCCTCTTTGCTGGCTGCAACCTATCCTGCGTTCACATGATGCCTCCCCATAGGGACAATCATGGGCAAGCGGGATACCGGGTCGGTTGTGACCTTGCAATCAAGCCCAAAGACTTGCTTCATCAAATCTTCCGTGACGATTTCAAACGGCGCACCCTGCGCAACCAGCGTTCCGTTCTGTATCGCAAAGAGGTAGTCCGCGTACCGCACGGCTAAATTGATGTCGTGCAGCACCATGACGATGGTGGTACCCTTCTTTTGGTTCAAATCGGTCAGCAGATCCAATATTTCAATCTGATACGTGATGTCAAGAAACGTCGTCGGCTCGTCCAGTAGCAGGATATCTGTTCCCTGTGCGAGCGCCATGGCGATCCACACCCGCTGGCGCTGCCCACCGGAAAGTTCATCCACGCTGCGGTTTGCAAGCGCTGTAATCCCCATCATCTCCAGCGCTTCTTCCACGGCTTCATAATCCCTTTTCCCCATCCCCTTCAAAAAGCTTTGGTAGGGGAACCGGCCTCTTGAAATCAGGTCCGCAACCGTGATACCCTCCGGAACCACGGGCGATTGGGGGAGCAGCCCCAGCACGCGCGCCAGCCGCTTTGGCGGGATGGCGCTGATTTTTTTGCCATCGATACGGATTTCGCCCGAAACAGGCGATATTAACCGGGCAAGCGCTTTTAATAATGTAGATTTGCCACAGGCGTTGGCCCCGATGATGACGCTGATCTGGTTGCGAGGAATCGTTACGTCAATATGATTGAGTATGATTTTCTTATCATACCCAGCAACAATATTACTTGCAGAGAGTACAGGCGTATGCTTCATGCGGCTCCTCCGGTTCGGTTCATGCGGATCAACAAATAAAGAAGATAGGGCGCGCCTAAGATTCCCGTAATGATCCCCACCGGGAAACGGACGCCGAATGCATATTGGCCGATAAGATCCGCCAAAAGCACCATCACGGCTCCGGTAAGACCCGAAGGGAGAACATTGGAAGAACCCGCGCCCGACAGCCTGCCAGCAATCGGCCCGGCCAGAAAAGCGACAAACGCGATGGGACCTGTGACTGAGGTCGCATAGGCGATCAAGAAAACGGCGCTAACTACAAGCAGCAGCCGGATACGGTCTGTACGCACGCCCAATGTAATGGCGGAATGCTCGCCCAACTCCAGCGCCTTTAGCTGTCTACTCAACATCATGAGCAGGCCCCCGAACAGCAGCACGGAGAAGAGAAGCCATGGAATATCCTTCATCTGCATGCCGTTAAGGCTGCCACTGAGCCACCTGAGCGCGGCGGGTACATCGTACTGGTTTGCCCCCAGCAGCAAAAAGGAAACGACTGCGTTGAGCATGGCCTGCATGCCTATGCCAATGAGTATGAGCCTTCCGCCGGAAAAGCTTCCGCCCCGGGAAAGCGCATAGATCAAAAGCGTCACGGCTAGCCCCGTACCCACTGCCGACATGGAAACAAGCGCCCCGCTGGCTTTTAATACAATCAGGCAGAACACCGCCGCCACGCTGGAACCGGATGTAACGCCGATGATATCCGGGCTTGCGAGCGGGTTCCTGAGCATGGTTTGGAATGTGTTTCCCGCCATACCGAACGCCATGCCCGCAAGCAGCCCGGAAAGCATCCTGGGCAGCCGCAGCGTTCCGATAGCGAAGGAAGCCCCCTGTACCTGTTCCCCCAGAAGCACGCGGAAGACGACGCCGGGGGCATATACCGTGTTCCCAAGGCAAAGCATGCCAAAACAAAGGCAGAGGGCAAGAAGCGCCAAAACAACGCTTACCGCGATAAATCGCGCCCGTCTTTGTAAAAAGCCCAGCCTTACGGCGTTGAGATCGTGTTTTGTCATAACGAGCGTACCTTCGCTCTCCTGGCGATCAATATCAGAATGGGCGCGCCGAAAAATGCCGTGACAATCCCCGCTTCCAGCTCGCCGGGAGCGCCAATGAGCCGCCCTATAATATCCGAGCACGTTAAAAGCATGGCACCGCCGACTGCGGACATGGGAATCAAGCGCTTCATATCCGCCCCACAGATGAGCCGCATGGTATGGGGAACCATTAGCCCAACGAAAGCGATCGGCCCCGCCAGCGCCGTTGTAGCGCCGCAAAGCAGTACCCCCGCCAGCGCGCCGGTCATCCGGACTACTCCCGTTCTCACGCCGAGCCCTGTCGCCACATCATCCCCCAGCGCAAGCGCGTTGAGCGCAGGAGCGATAAAAAAGCCGATCAAAAGGCCCGCCGCAAGAAACGGGGAGACGGCAAGAATACCTTCCCAGGTGGCCCCGCCAACGCTGCCCACCTGCCAGAAGCGATACGCGTTCATCACATCGGTTCTTGGCAAAATAACGGCGCTGACCAGGGAGGATAGCGCCGCGCTTGTAGCGGCACCCGCCAATGCAAGCTTGATGGGCGTTGCGCCCCCATGCCCCATGGAGCCGATGCGGTAAACAAACACGGCAGCCACAACGGCGCCCAGGAGGGCGAACCAGATATATTCGCCCGCAGTGCTGATGCGAAACAGCGCGATGCCGCTTACCACAAACAGCGAGGCCCCGGTATTCACCCCTAATATGCTGGGGTCTGCAACCGGATTGCGGGTGATTGCCTGCATCAGAGCGCCGGAGACCCCAAGGGAGGCTCCGGCGATGATGCTGAATATGGTTCTCGGGATGCGCTCCTGCACGACCAACGCGTTGAACGACGAGCGGTCGCCATAGAACAAAGCGCGAAAGATCTCTTCCATCCCTACGCTTCGTGAACCAAACGCCAGCGAAGCAATGGCGCACAGGGCAATCCCGGCCGCGCCCATGCAAAGCAGAGGGATGGGTTTCAGGGACTTCATCCAACCTGATCGGCGGCTTTGCCGATCAACTCCAGGTATTCGTCTATGGTGGCGGGAATGGAAAGCGCGCTTGGCGTGCCGGACGCGGCAAGCGGCGTTCCGTCCTCAATAAGCACGACGGAGCCGCGCGCAATCGCCGGAATGGTCCCAATAAGGGAATCGGCCTGCAAGGCTTCGAGCAGCGCGGCGTCGCCATAGGCGATAATGATATCCAAATCGTTGAGAACATCCACGTTTTCCGCGCTCAGTTCAATGGCGAAGCTTTCGGAGGTTTCCGCCAGCTTCAGCACGCTTTCGGGCACCGGCAGGCCAAGGTCCGTCAGGTACGCTGCGCGGGGGTCCGTGGGAAGGTACACATAGAACGTGCCCAGGTCGGAGGGCCTAAAGTAGAAAAACGCGGCGGTTTTACCGGCAATCTGCGGGTAAGCGGCGGTTTTCTCAGCAATGAGCTGTTCCAGCGACGCAACAAGAGCCTCGCCTTCCGCTTTCATACCCATGCCCGTAGCGTCCATGATGATCTGATCGCGCCAGTAGGTCTGCCACGCAAGTGTCGGGTACGCAACGACCGGCGCAATCTGGCTCAAAAGGTCGTATTCTTCCTGCGTGATGCCCGAGTATGCCGCAAGGATCACATCTGGCTGCACCTCGTTGATCGCCTCATAATCCAGCCCATCCGTGTCGTGGAACAAAACAGGAGCCTCTACGCCAAGGCTTTTAAAGCCTTCCGCTGTCCAGGGCAATAATCCGCTTCCATCCGTTACGCCGTAATTCGCTTCGGATACCCCTACGGGGATGACGCCGAGCGCCAACGGCACATCCTGGTTCCCCCAGGAGATGGTTGCAACCCGCTCCGGCTTTTTGGTAAGAACGGTCTCACCAAACGCATGCTTTATGGTAAGCGGATAACCCGACGTATCCGCAGGCGCCGCTTCTTCTGTAGCTGTAGGAGGGGTCGCTTCCGCCGCAACGGGCGTAGCTGCCTCCGGGTTGGACGCTCCGGGAGCGGCGCATGCCACCAGGAATGCAAGTAGCGCAATGGCTACAATAAGGCTAAGTAGTTTTTTCACGGTAGTCTCCTTTATTGCGATCTCTGGGTTAGTGACAACTAACTCTGGTTAGGGTACCATCTGTCCCTGCTTTTTGTCAAGCGTGTCAAAAATGGCAAGGAATTCGTGATGCGAGCGAGAAAAACCAGATAGATAGGATGTTTTCTGCCGAAAACATGGAGGCGATTTCCAATCAATGATAGCCGTGCCTAACAAAAATGCTTGCTGTTGCCGTCTTTGTGCGGCACAAAAGGGGCCGCAGCTTTTGCCGCGGCCCGTAAAGGGTCAGTGGTTTTATAAGGGGTTCCTATCGCACGCGGAATATCGTCCTGCGGGCTTTGCCGGATATGACGTCGCTCAGCCTGTTCTTGGCGTTTGCAATAATCACAGTGGTTCCCTGCTTGATGGGTTCTTTTATAAAATCCAGCTTGGCGCGCGCGCCGTTCGCGCCCGCGCGGCTTGCGCCTACGCAGGAGGTCTGCAACAATTCGATGCCGTCCAATACCTCCTGTATATCCTTGCCCTCTACAGCTTCCACCAGCGTGGAAGGATCGGTGGGATCCTTATAGATACCGTCCACCGAGGTGAGGATCACAAGGTACATCGAATGCACCAGCGTGCAGATGACGGAGGCGGTCTCATCGTTGTCCACGCACTCCACCACATGCTCAGTCTTTTCCCGCAGAAGGTCCAGTTCCCAGCGGCGGTTTTCTTCAGAGGAAACGGGATCGTTGTAGTTGATGATGGGGATGGCATTCTGCACAGCGCAGCGGAGCAAAAAGCGCTTGATGTGTGTACGCTTCTCTTCATCGTTAAAATGCGTATGCTCAACTAAGAGCTGTCGTACAGAATACTGCGAGGGCACAAAGCGCCGGTATTCCTGCATGAGTATGGCCTGACCCTGCGCTGCGTAGTCTGTCTTGACGTCTTCTTTATCGCCAATCAGCTCCCGCCCGCTGCGCTTGATATAATCCACGCGGCCGATCTCCACCGCGCCGGAGCTGACCCAGATGATGCCGGGGCGCAGTTCCTTTCCAAGGCGGCTGAATATGTTGTAATCGATGTCGTTGTCCTCTTTGCTGATCAGCGCCATCGACCCTATTTTCCCGACAATCTCAAAATCAAATTTCGACATTGTTTCCTCCTGAGGGGCATACCCAATTTCAGAACAGTATAGCACAAAATTATGTGCGCACAACCTCCGCCGTATCAAACCCGGGGTAAATGACGCGCATCAGCATCAGCCCATGCGCCGGCGCGGTAGGCCCTGCGTCCTGCCTAAGGCCGGAGCCTAGCGCCTTTTGCATGGCATCGGGCGGTAGCGTACCTTTCGCGGCGGCGAGCATGGTGCCCACGAGTATGCGCACCATGTTGTATAAAAAGCCGTTGCCCTCCACGTCGTAATAAAGAATCTCCCCGTCGCGCGTCCATTCGGAGCGGTAGATCTCGCGTACGGTTTGTTCCATGGTGGTGTTGGCCGCCATAAACGCGCGAAAATCATGGGAGCCTACTACGTCCTTCGCCATAGCATGCAGCACGTCTTCCTCCAGCCTGCCGTGCACATGCAGTGCGGTATTGCGTAAAAACGCGCGGGCGTGCTCGCCCGCCTGCAATGTGTACCGGTACTGCTTGCGCTTGGCGGAAAACCGCGCGTGAAAATCGTCCTCCGCCTCTCCCGAGTAGCGGACGCGAATGTCCCGCGGCAGACCCGCATTGAGCGCAAACGCGAATTTATCCGCAGGCATGCGGGCTGACGTATCAAAATGCGCCACCTGTGCGAGCGCGTGCACGCCGCTGTCCGTCCGGCCCGAGGCGTGTAAAGATATTTTCTCCCCCGTGACGCTGCGAAGTTCTTCCTGTATCACTTGCTGCACGGCAAGGCCGTTCGGCTGCGTCTGCCAGCCGACGTAGTTCGTGCCCTCGTATTCGATGATGAGGCGAATTCGCCGCATGGGAAGGCCTCCGACAATAATTAAAAGATTATAGTTCTATTTGGGTCCTTAGGGCCGTTACGGCCCTAAGCGGAGGTTTGGAGGCGGAGCCTCCAACGTATTTTAACTCTATTTCGATCCTAGTACCTTGACCGCATCCGTTCCCGTAACCTGCACAAACGCAAGTTCGATTTCGCCGTTTACGAGGTAGATTGTAATCACGTCGTCCCCGCCAACATTGGCCATAACGAGCGTTACGGTACCGGTCTTATCCACATCAGAAGGAAAGCCAGCCTGCTTAGAGGCGGATATGGCTGGGTCAAGCTCCGCGCCCGAAAGGAGGGTCTTGATACTGGTATCCTTCCACTCCCCGGCGGGGTAAAGGTCGTCCGCAGTGAGCGTATAACCATAAGAATTGAGCTTACTTGCCAATGCAGCGCCAGCGCCGCCCGACAGGAACAGGCTCCAAACGGCGGCAACAAGCAGGAGCACGCCCGCCGCGATCAGAAAGCCTTTTCGCCTGCGCGCGTTCATAGCGGGAACGCCTGCAGCAGCACGATGACCGCGCCCATTAAGAGTGTGACGGCAAACGCAAAGCCATCCGCGCGCGCGTAGCGCAGCACATGCATGCGGGTGCGGCCTTCCCCGCCGTGGTAGCAACGGGATTCCATGGCCATCGCCAGCTCATCTGCGCGGCGGAAAGCGGAAACAAACAACGGAACCAGTATGGGGATCATGCTCTTGGCCCGGTTTACAAGATTGCCGCTTTCAAAATCCGCCCCGCGGGAAAGCTGCGCTTTACGGATCTTATCGGCTTCCTCCATCAGGGTGGGAATAAAACGAAGCGCGATCGTCATCATCATCGCCAGCTCATGCGCGGGAAATTTTAATTTGGAAAGGGGCTTTAACAGCCGCTCCAGCCCGTCCGTAAGCGCGATGGGTGAGGTGGTAAGCGTCATAAGCGATGTGCCGCCCACTAAAAGAACAAGGCGCAATGAAATATATACGGCTTGTATGAGCGCCTCCTTGGTTACGCGTAAAAACGCATACTCAAAAAGCACCGTCTGCCCCGGCGTTAAAAACAGGTTCATGAAAAACATGAATATCAGAAGAAACCGCAGCGGCTTTAGTGAGCGCAGCACGTAAGAGAACGGCACGCCCGAAAGCAGCACCACCAGCACTACAAACGCGAAGGGCAGCACAAAAAGCAGAAGTTCTTTCACCAGAAACACAATCACGATATAGAAGAGCATCGTGAGCATTTTGGTGCGTGGGTCCAGGCGGTGTACGATGGAATCACCCGGGAAATATTGTCCTAATGTGATATTTGTCATGAAAGCGCCTCCAGCAGGAACGCGTAAAGTTCCTCCTCGCGGTATGCGCCAGCGGGCGCTTGTATGCCCCGTTCCCGCAGCTTTAAGGCAAGCTGTGCCGCCTGCGGAATATCAAGGCCGAGTTCTAAGAGTTTTTCCGGCTCCGCGAACACGTTACTGGGCGTATCCAGCATGACAAGCGAACCTTTATGAAGCACCGCGATCCGCTCCGCGTTACGGGCGACGTCGTCCATGGAATGGGATACCATCACGATTGCGCAGCCCGTCTTTTTCCGAAGCGACTGCAGCAGGTCAATCACGCTCTGCCTGCCCCGAGGATCCAGGCCCGCCATAGGCTCGTCCAGCAACAGGTAGCGCGGGCGCATGGCGAGTATACCGGCCAAAGCAGCGCGACGCTTTTCGCCGCCGGAAAGGTCAAACGGGGATTTATCCGCAAACAGATCGGGTGCCAACCCCACCAGCAGCATGGCTTCCTCCACGCGCTCCTTAATCTCCGCCTCGGGCACATGCAGGTTCTTGGGGCCGAACGCGATATCCAAGGATACCGTTTCCTCAAAAAGCTGGTATTCCGGATACTGGAACACTAAGCCTACGCGACTTCTTGCCTCAATGCGCTGCTTTTTGACGGAAAGGTCCAGACCATCCACCGTAATTTTGCCGCTGGACGGTTGCACCAGCCCGTTCATGTGCTGCAGCAGCGTCGTCTTTCCTGAGCCGGTATGGCCGATGATGCAAAAAAACTCGCCCTCCTCCACCTGGAAGGAAACGTCATTGAGCGCCGTCTGGGACATGGCGCTACCCGGCATAAAGATATGGGATACGTTTTCTAATACAATGGGCATGGCTGCTCGCTTTCTGAATATAAACGAGATTCGTTTTGGTCAGGGCCCGTTAAGCACCGCGTTTCGTCTTGATCGCCCGCTCGGCGGACGCGGCGAGTTCTTCTATGCAAATAGGTTCATCCGGCAGGGATACGCCCGCTTCGATTAAGCTGTTTCTTAATTTGACCATAGCGGGTACGTCCAGCCCCGCAAGCTGCAGCGCATCCCCCTCGCGGAACACTGCGCGCGGGGTATCGAGCATAATGAGGTTGCCTTTGTTGAGCACGGCCACGCGGCCGCATAACGCGGCTTCCTCCATCAACTGGGTAATCATCACAACCGTCATGCCCTGCTCTTGGTTGAGCGCGGAGACGATAGACAGCACTTCGCGCCTGCCCTCCGGGTCCAGCATGGCTGTCGCCTCGTCCAGCACAAGTACTTTCGGGTGCATGGCCAGCATTCCCGCAATGGCGATGCGCTGTTTTTGCCCGCCTGAAAGCATGTGCGGCGCGCGCTTTGCGTATTCCGTCATGCCCACCATATGGAGCGCCTCGTCCACGCGGCGGCGGATTTCACTTGGCTCTACGCCCAGGCTTTCGGGGCCAAAGGCCACGTCCTCTTCCACGATTGTGGTCACAAGCTGGTTGTCCGGGTTCTGAAACACCATGCCCACCCGCTGGCGGATAGAGAGAAGGTTTTCCGGAACTGCGGTGTCCATGCCATCTACCAGCACATTGCCGGAGGAGGGCAGCAGCAGGCCGTTCAAATGCTTCGCGAGCGTGCTTTTGCCCGAACCGTTGTGACCGACGATGGCGATCATTTCGCCGTCCTCAATGCGCAGCGAAATGTCGTTTAATGCGGGGCGGGGCGCTGACTCATATGTAAAGCTTACGTGTTTTAGCTCAATCATTCGTTTCCTCCACGATGCGGCTATCCGCGCCGTTTTCACTGAACTTTCATTATAGCGCATACGCACTGCGCACGCAAATCTGCATCCGGCAAAAGTTGGCTGGTGCGCAGGCAAAACGCCATGTTGAAAAATCGTCCCGGGTGGGTATAACAAGGTAAGGTAAAAAAACGGGGCAGAGCCGCGCGTTTTCACTGAATTCGCGCTGTGGAATGGAGAAAACACCCAATTCCTGCATTGCACATTTTGGACAGTACTGCTACAATATATGGTGTCGAATGTGGGATGATTATACAATATCATGTATTTTTCGCGAAAGGGAATTTGCCATGCAATTGAGCGAAAACGCATTGCGTGTTTTGAAAAAACGCTATCTGACCAAGGATGAAAACGGAAACGTTGTGGAAACCCCGGACGAGCTTTTCCATCGCGTTGCCAATGCCGTGGCTGAGGCCGACGTGCGCTATGAAGGCGCGGATGTAGAAAAAACCGCGCAGGAATTTTATGACGTGATGACCAGGCAGGAGTTTTTGCCCAACTCCCCCACGCTGATGAACGCGGGGAAACCTTTGGGCCAGCTTTCCGCCTGCTTTGTGCTGCCAGTGGGCGATTCCATGGAGGAAATATTCGATGCCGTGAAGAACGCCGCGCTCATCCATAAAAGCGGCGGCGGCACCGGCTTTTCGTTTTCACGGCTGCGGTCTGCGGGCTCAACGGTGCGCTCCACCGGCGGCGTCGCGTCCGGCCCCATCAGCTTTATGAAGGTGTTTAACGCAGCCACGGAGGCCGTCAAGCAGGGCGGTACGCGCCGCGGCGCGAACATGGGCATTTTGCGGGTAGACCACCCGGATATTCTGGACTTTATCCGCTGCAAGCAGGACGATGCGCAGATTACGAACTTCAACATCAGCGTGGGCCTGACGGAAGCGTTCATGCGGGCGGTGGAGCGCGGGGAAACCTACGCTTTGAAAGAGCCGCGCCATGGGAAGGTAGTAAAGGAAATCGATGCCCGCGAGGTATTTGACCTCATCGTGGATATGGCGTGGCGCAACGGCGAGCCGGGCATTGTATTTTTGGACAGGCTGAACCGGGACAATGTCGTGCCCAAACAGGGCGAAATCGAAAGCACCAACCCGTGCGGGGAGCAGCCGCTGCTGCCGTATGAGAGCTGCAATCTGGGCTCCATCAATTTGGTACGCTTGCTCAAAGAGCACAACGGCGCGTATTCGATCGATTACGAGGCATTGGGCCGCGTGGTTGACACGGCGGTGCATTTTTTGGACAACGTCATTGAGGTCAACAAATACCCGCTTCAGGAAATCGAGGAGCGCACGCTTTTGACCCGCAAGATCGGCCTGGGGGTCATGGGCTTCGCGGATATGCTGTTCCGCCTGAACATCCCATACAATTCAGAGGAAGGCATCGCGCTGGCGGAAAAGCTGATGGGCTTTATCGAGGCTCGCGCGCATTCTGCGAGCAAACGCCTTGCAAAGGCGCGCGGCGCATTTCTGCTGTTTTCTGAAAGCACATATGCAAACGGGGAACCGCTTCGTAACGCGACCTGCACGACGATCGCCCCAACGGGTACCATCTCAATCCTCTGCGGCGCTTCCAGCGGTGTGGAGCCGCTCTTTGCGCTGGCGTTTGTGCGCAACGTCATGGACAACGACGAGCTGCCGCAGGTGGACGAATACTTCCTGGACGTCGCGAAAAAAGAGGGCTTCTATTCGGACGAGCTTGTGCGACGCATCGCCAAGGAAGGCACGCTCGCCCATATCGACGAAGTGCCGGAGCATATCAAAAAGGTGTTTGTCACCGCGCACGATATTACGCCGGAGTACCACATCCGCATGCAGGCCGCGTTCCAGAAATATACGGACAACGCGGTATCAAAGACCGTGAACTTCACTTCGGAGGCGACACGGGAGGATGTGGCTACCGTCTACCGCTTGGCGTATACGCTTGGCTGCAAGGGCGTCACCATATACCGGGACGGCAGCCGCAACGAGCAGGTGCTTACCGTGGGTGCGAAGAAGGAGCAGGAAAAGACCGTGCCGGTACTTCGCCCCGTGCGCATCACCCCCCGCCCGCGCCCGGAGGTGACGCGCGGCATCACGGAAAAAGTGGTGATCGGCTGCGGAAACCTGTATGTAACGGTGAATTACGACGATCAGGGCATTTGCGAGGTGTTTGCGAACCTGGGCCGCGCGGGCGGCTGCCCCAGCCAGAGCGAGGCCACAAGCAGGCTGGTTTCCACGGCCCTTCGTTCCGGCATGGATGTGGATACCGTAATCGAGCAGCTAAAAGGCATCCGCTGCCATTCCACGCTGCGGCAAAAGGGCACAAATGGGAACATCAAGGTGCTGTCCTGCCCGGACGCCATTGGTAGGGTGCTGGAAAAGGTCGCGAAGTTGCTAAAAGAGGGCGAGCAGGTTCCCATGCTGGATCATAAACCGGAGGCGATTGCCGCCATCCCGCATGCTGGCGAGGACGAAGATCATTCCGGCCCCGACGCACATAAAGAGCGCCCCACCTCCCCCTGCCCCGAATGCGCGGGCGCGGTGGAGCATGAAGGCGGCTGCATGATCTGCAGGACTTGCGGATACAGCAAGTGCGGGTAAGCGAATAAAAATCTATGAACACAAAAGGACGCATGCAGCCGCATGCGTCCTTTTGTATAAAGTAGACCTATCGCACATACCATAAGCAAAAACGAAAGCAGGCCTCCTCATGCCCTTATGGCTCATCATCGCATTTGCGATATTTTCGGCAGTTATCATATTTGCAATCGTTTCGCTCAATAAAAAGGGGCAGAAGCAGCACGTAAAAGCCGCGATATCTTCATATATTCTCTTTACGCTGATATTCTTAGTCATCTGGATATTCGCGTTTTCCGTGCCGCCTTACATTACACTGCTCGCCATGCTTGCGGTATTCATCAGCTGCTTCTGCGGGTATTATCTAAACTTATACAACCGTTCTATGGTGTTCGACCGTTACCTGCACGCCTACGGGTCGTTTTCGTTTGCGCTGTTTGTCTACTGCCTGATCAAAAACGTATTCGAGACGGGCGGAAGCAAAGCGTTTCAATCCCTGTTTGTGTTTACCGTGGGCATGACAGTGGGTGGGGCGTTTGAACTGGTGGAGGCCGCGATTGATGCGAAAAGCGGAGCGGGTGCGCAAAGAGGGCTAAAGGATACGAATACGGACATGATCGGAAATCTCATCGGATCCCTGCTCGCGGGCGTATTCGCGTATTTCCTTTTGTTTTCTTAATTACAACAAAATACCCCCGTACGGGGCAAATATAGATCCACACTTATCCGGCATCAAACCTGGAACTGTTTTAAAATTCCATACGTCAGCTCATCAGAAAGCTTATATACTTGGTTCATCAGCTCGTCGTGCTGCTTGATGCGATCGGCAAACTGCCCATCGCGGGTAAGCATAATTTCATATTCCGTCAAATTAATGACCTCGTTGAGCATCGCCTGCAAGGTCGGCATATCCCAATACCGGTTGATGCGCGAAAGATAATTGGCAATATCATTGGCGTTCGCGTACAGAGCTTCGCGCGCGCTGTTAATGGCTTGCGCATCGTTGGCTTTGTATGCCTTGGCCAGGCGAATGGTTCTGTCCAAGTCGTTGTTGATAAGCTGTCTGAGTTGGTCGGTCGCTTGCTGGTTATAAAACGTTGAGAATATGGTGGCAAAGTCGTCGGCGTTTTGTCTCAGGCGTGCAATAAGCGCTTCCTGATCGCCCTGATTGTACAAAATGCTATATATCAGAGATCCTGTCCATTGATTGTTGTCCACCCAAAGCCTACGGATGGAATTGGAAAGCGCAACCTGGTTAAGCAGGTACTGTGTTGTGCCTGGAGAAAAAGCCATGCCGGGTTCCTCCTAATAAAGCAGGTACTGCATTTTATGCGGTGCCGTTCAGATTTAGGCGGGAAGAGGGCATTTTTTGTTTTTTCGCAATCCCATTGTTAGGAGCCCGCATATACTGGTGTTAGAATGCGGCTATAAAAATATGCTCAGCCGCAAATTACGGGAGGAAACCCATATGGCAAAAATTGTGTGTTTTAGTTCCTGTCGGCAAACTTGCCCCAGTGAAGAGTTTTTGCGTTGCCTGAGCTCCATGCCCTGTGCCAAGGTTGCGGAAAATTGCTGGCTTGTAGAAACCCGCTGCAGCGCCGTAGAGTTGAGAGATAAGCTGCGCCAATTTACATGCCCTGAAGACACCTTGTTCGTCGCCGAATGCGGTCCGGAAGCTGCATGGTGCAACTTGCCGTCCAGCTCGAACAGGGTAAGAGACATACTCAACAGCTCCTGCTAAAGAAAAGCATAGGACGCAATTTGCCCGCATGCACTGCATGCGGGCTTTTTTAGGCTGGTGAAAGTCGTTTGAGGCTGCCCATAGAATTGGTAAAAAATGACGCATACATCATATGCGTCATTCAATCGTTATTTCGCTGAAGGCTGCTATTCCCCTACGTACGTGTATCCTCTGTCAAATGCGGCCTTGTTGATTTCCAGGAACTGCGGTTTCACGGTGGCGGCAAGCGCATCCATCCATGCTTCCCGCGGGAAGGGGAGCTTCTTTGCCAATACGCCCAGCAGCACAACATTTGCAGCCTTGTGCGTGCCGCACTCCATTGCGATCGCCGTGGCGTCAAGCGCTACGGCGTCCGGAACGGCAGCCCGGATGCGCGAAACAGCGTCGTCCGGGTATATGGCCGCCCCCGTAATGACCGGCATGGGCAGGATCTGCTGCGTATTGACAATGACGGTGCCCGTCACCGGCTTCACATACGGCAGAGCGCGCAGCGCCTCCAGCTTTTCAAACGCGAGCACGACATCCGCCTGTTCCTGCTCAACCAAAGTGGAGTAGACCGGCTCCGTCGCGCTCATGCGCACGTATGTCACTACGCTTCCGCCACGCTGGCTCATACCG
Source organism: Bacillota bacterium (assembly GCA_023435025.1). Lineage (GTDB taxonomy): Bacteria > Bacillota > Clostridia > Christensenellales > CAG-138 > JAEYLA01. The sequence continues at coordinate 21,325 of JAEYSE010000060.1, read as the reverse complement.
TGCACTTCGCTCACACGCACATCGTAGCCATGCTGCAACGCAATATGGCCCAGGATCTTGCTGGCAAGCAGCGTTCCCTGCCCGCCCACGCCGACAATCACGATTCCTATCATAAAGAGAAGCCTCCGTCCTGTCTAAATGGCCGCTGACAAAGTCCTGCGGACTTTATCAGCGGGTTTCCCGTGGGTAAAAGTGCGCGTTCACGCACTTTTTTCCGCAAATCTGACGCGCATGTCGTCAGATTTGATTGAAGCGTGTGGGATTGCGATCCCCCACACCCCCTGAGGTGTGGGATTAGCGGTGCTTATTCAACAGGCCCAAGCGCGCCGAACGGGCAGACTTTGGCGCACAGCCCGCAGCCCACGCACTGCGTGGGATCCACCCACACACCGGTCGGCGTCTTTTTGATGGCCGGGCAGCCAATTCTCATACACATGCCGCAGTTTTTGCACTTATTCGGGTCGCTGAAATATTTGACATTGGTCGGCTTGATGATCAGCGCGCAGGGTCTTTGCGCGATAATAACGGAAAGTTCTTCGCGCGCGGTTTCTTCGCGCAGCGTTTTCTCCAGAAGCTTTACATCAAAAGGGTCCACCACTTTGACATGCTTTACGCCGATGGCCTCGCAGAACTTTTCCAAATCCAGCTGCGGGGCCGTTTTGCCGTGGATGTCAAGGCCGTTTATGGGGTTGTTCTGGTGCCCCGTCATGCCGGTGATGGCGTTGTCCGCGATGATAATGGTGCCAACGGACTGGTTGTATACCATGTTCAGTAGGCCCGTCATGCCGCTGTGGGCAAACGTGCTGTCCCCAAGCACGCCAACCATCTTCTTCGCGCTTTCTTTCCCCAATGCTTTTTCCATGCCGTGCGCCATGCCGATGGAAGCGCCCATGCAAAGGCAGGTATCGGCGGCGTTCAATGGCGCGTTTGCGCCCAAAGAATAACAGCCAATGTCCGAATGCACGGTCAGCTTCAGCTTGCTTAAAACATAGAACAGTCCACGGTGCGGGCAGCCGGGGCACAATACGGGCGGCCTTATGGGGACGTCCTCCGTTACCGCCGGGCCGGGTTCAGGGGCGTTTGCAAACTTCGCCGCGATCTTTCTTACAAATAGCTCGCCCTGCACGCCGGTCTTGTTCTTGCCGGAGCAGGGGATGCCCATGGCTTTGATGGCGTCCTCAAAGAACGGCTCCATATCCTCTATGACATAGAGCGTTTCAACGCCCGCTGCAAATTCACGGATCAGCGTCTCGGGCAGCGGGTAAGCAAGCCCAAGCTTCAATACGGAAGCCTCCGGCAGCGCTTCTTTCACATAATTGTAGGCGGCGCCGCTTGTGACCACGCCGATCTTTTTATCCGCCCACTCGATGCGGTTGACGGGCAGCGTACATGCATCCTCGGCAAGGCGCTTTTCCCGAGCCTCTACAAAGATGTGCCGCTTTTGCATGTTGGAGGGGATGGTCAGGTATTTTTCTGGCCGCTTGACATAGGGCAAAAGCGCCCGCTCTTCCCGCTCCACAAGCTCCACAGCCGACCGGGCGTGGGCAATACGCGTCGTCACACGGACGACGACGGGAGTATCGTATGTTTCGCTCAGCTCAAATGCGAGCTTGGTGAAGTCCTTGCATTCCTGGGAGTTGGAAGGGTCCAGCACCGGTACGTGCGCGGCGCGGCAGAGCATGCGGGTGTCCTGCTCGTCCTGGGAGGAGTGCATGCCCGGATCATCCGCCACCACAATGACCATGCCCGCGTTTACACCCGTATAGGAGGAGGTAAACAGCGGGTCTGCCGCAACATTGAGGCCTACATGTTTCATACATGCCATGCTGCGCGCGCCACCTAAGGAAGCGCCGAACGCAACCTCCACGGCGACCTTTTCATTGGGCGCCCATTCGGAGTAGATGCAGTCATAATCCGCAACAGCCTCGTTGATCTCCGTGCTGGGCGTTCCAGGATACGCGGATGTGACGCGGGCTCCCGCCTCGTATACGCCGCGGGCAATTGCCTCGTTGCCTAGCATAAGCTCTTTCAATGTATGTTCCTCCATTGGGGTGAAATGAAGATAACGAGAAAATGCATTATTTCTGCATGCTCATGCAGAATATTGCGAATATCATATGTGTATTCAAGTATATCGTTCGCACTAGTAGAATGGTAGCGTGCCGGAAAGAATAGATAATATATAGTTATTTGGGACAATGGCAGCATCTAAGAGGCTATTTCCCGGGGAATCCACCATGCATGTCCCGCCGGATGGATTTGCAGGAATGGGCGTCCGGTACGCGGGCGGTGCAATGACTCATAAGAACCCAATCCCGAACTTGAGCATATCTTGTTACCGGCTCTTAAATGGCAAGTGCCAGTATTTGCATGTCCGAATCTGCCCGTAAAAAGGCCGTTATACCCCGGCAAGATTGCACAAAAGCGGCAAGTGCGATAAAATAAACATGTTATAAGGCTTACTCTGCCCATATTTCGGCAGGAGAAGCGCGTGGTGTAAGAAAGGAAGTGCCTGTTTTTAATATGCAGCCCATGCCGCAGCAGTTTTGTGGCCTGCCCATAGAGCGGGATGTTCCGATGCGTTCGCTTACCACCTTTCGCCTGGGAGGCCCTGCCGATTTTGTGCTGCGCGCACAGGACGAAGACCAGGTGCTTTTTGCGTGCCGTGCCGCGAAAGAACTCAATATACCCATATACACCATAGGCAACGGTTCCAACCTGATTGTAAGGGATGGCGGCATCCGGGGCTTGGTGATCATAATCGGCGAACGGATGGCCGCTATTAAAAAAGAGGGTACGGTTCTGACCGCAGGCGCAGGCATTCCGCTGACGGAGCTGGCATGGGAAGCCGTGCGGCTGGGTCTAGGCGGCCTGGAGTGGGCGTGCGGCATCCCCGGAACGTTGGGCGGGGCGTGCGCCATGAACGCGGGCGCGTATGGCGGGGAACTCAAGCAGGTCATAAAAACCGTGCGGTATCTGGAGGATGGCCGCATTTTGGAAAAGAGCGTATCCGACGACGAAATGGGCTACCGGGTGAGCGCGTACTCGGCGCCCGGGCGCATCGTACTTTCCGCAACATTAACGCTCGTACCGGACGACGGCGGCGCCAAAACCCGGCAGGAGGATTACCTCGCCCGTCGCAGCGAAAAGCAGCCGCTTGAATACCCCAGCGCGGGCAGCGTGTTCAAGCGCCCGCCGGGATGCTTTGCAGGCGCGCTCATCGAAAGCGCCGGGCTAAAAGGGCTTCGCGTGGGTGGAGCGCAGGTCAGCGTCAAGCACGCGGGCTTTATCGTAAACACCGGTGACGCTACCGCAAGCGACGTGCTCCAATTGATCGACGAGGTCAAGGCGCGCGTATGGAAAGCGCACGGCGTGGAACTCAACTGTGAACCCAAGATTTGGGGAGAAGAATAAAAGAAGGAGGGGATTTTCGCATGCCAGAATTAACGTTGCTGATCGTGACCGGCCTTTCGGGCGCAGGGAAATCCCTTGCGTTAAAGCGGCTGGAGGACATCGGTTTTTATTGTGTGGACAACCTTCCCGCAACCCTCCTCCCCGCCTTTTTGGAGCGTTGCGAAAGCGCAAACCCCGTCATATCGCGGGCGGCTTTAGCAATCGATAGCCGGGAAAGCGCGTTTGGCGCGGACTGGGAGGATATGATCGGGCGGCTTGTTTCCTCCGGCGTCGAGTACCGCATATTGTTTCTGGATAGCAGGGACGATGTACTGCAACGCCGGTACGCGGAGACACGCAGACGCCACCCGCACGCCGCGGGCGGCGATATTGCGGCAGGCATCGCGCATGAGCGTGCCGTATTGCAACCGTTAAAAGAGCGCGCGCACGCGGTGATCGATACAAGCGACTTAAAACCAGTGGAGTTCTACGCACGGCTGGAGGAGGCGCTTGCCCTGAAGACACAGGAGAGTATGCTGCTGCTGTTCACAAGCTTCGGCTACAAGCGCGGCCTGCCGGTGGACGCGGATTTTGTATTGGATATGCGTTTTCTGCCCAACCCCTTTTATGAGCCCAAATTGCGGCCTCTTTCCGGGCTGGACGCCCCGGTACGCAACTATGTTCTGCAAAAAGAAGAAACCGCTCGTTTCCTCAACGGGCTTGAACGCATGCTGCGTGATGCCCTGCCCGGCTTTGCTGCGCAGGGAAAACACCGGCTGATGGTGGCTTTTGGCTGCACCGGCGGGCGGCACCGCTCTGTGGCCGCCGCGGAGGAAATGAAGCGCCGGTTTGCGGATATGTCGCACGTCAAATGCTTCCACCGGGATATCGGAACAGAGGCGGCGGATATCAGGACGCGCTTTGCGCCGCAGGAGGGCAACGGATGATTTACGCTGCTTGTACCCATATCGGCCGCAGAATGAAAAACGAGGACAGCCTGTATGTGCCCCAAAGCCCCACCGATCCCGCGGCCGTCGCCGTGGCGGACGGTATGGGCGGGCATGCGGCGGGCCTTCGCGCAAGCACGCTGGCGGTGGAAGGATTTTCGTTCGCGCTGTCTAAATTTGACGCGCCTGCGGATGAGGCCGTGCGCTCTTTGAGGGACATGCTCCACCGTATCAATTACGAAATCTACCGGCAGGCACAGACGGAGGAAGGTTGCCGCGGCATGGGCACCACCCTCACGCTTGCGCTGCTGTATGAAACGGAATATATCGCCGCAAACATCGGGGACAGCCGGCTGTATCAGTTCGATGGGGAAACGCTCACCCAGGTCACGCGGGATCACAGCCTGGTGGCGGTTCTGGTGGCAAGCGGCTCCATCACGCAGGAGGAGGCAGACCGCCACCCGCAGCGCAACATCATAACGCGGGCGCTGGGCACTTCGGCCTACGAGGAAGCGGATTTTTTCACCCGGCAATGGAAGGCGGGCGATGTGCTGTTGCTCTGCTCGGATGGCCTGCATGGCTGCGTATCTCAGGAGGAGCTTACGCGCGCGCTCAAAAGCGACGGGCCGCTTAACGAAATCGCACAGAAGCTCATTCAGCTTGCGCTCGATGCGGAAGGTACAGACAATATCACCGCCGTGCTTGTACAAAACACGGGAGGTGACGCCGTATGATCGGGCACGTGCTTTCCGGAAAATATAAGATTATTGACAAGATCGGCTCCGGTGGCATGGCGGACGTGTACAAGGCCGTGCAGGCTGGGACGCTGCACCGCACCGTCGCCGTAAAGATATTGAAGGCGGAGCACCAGGCGGACGCTTCGTTTGTAAGGCGCTTTGAGCAGGAGGCTCAGGCGGTATTGAACCTTTCGCACGAGCATATCGTGCGCTCGTATGACGTGGGCACGGAGGGCGAACTCCATTATATCGTGCTCGAATATGTGGACGGAAGCACGCTCAAGGAGTGCATCCGCGCCCAGGGGAAGCTTCTGCCGCGCTCGGCTATCAACATCGGCGCGCAGGTATTGGACGCGCTTTCCCACGCGCATGAGCAGGGAATTATCCACCGGGACGTCAAGCCACAGAACATTATCATCAACGCCCGCGGTCACGCCAAACTGGCGGATTTCGGCATCGCGCGCAACGCAGAGTCTTCCACCATTACCTACGCCGGAGCAATGGTGATGGGTTCGGTGCACTATATCTCGCCGGAGCAGGCCAAGGGCAGGCAGGTGACGGCGGAGAGCGATATCTATTCTATGGGCGTTACGCTCTATGAAATGGTGACGGGAAGGCTCCCCTTTGAAGGGGACAATTCCGTATCCATCGCGCTCAGACATATTCAGGAGGATATTGTTCCGCCAATCGCGATCGTGCCCTCGCTCCCCCCCGCGCTCAATGATGTGATCATGAAAGCGGTCAGCAAGCAGCCCGCCGCGCGCTACCATAGCGCCAAGGAAATGCGGCAGGATCTTTTGCGTGTGCTGCGGGAGCCGCGGGGAAGCTTTGCCCGCCAGAAACCCAGCGAAAAAGCGAAGCAAATAAGGCGGCTGAAAAACGCGAAGCGCAAGCCGCGCTCGGTCGTATGGCGCATTACCGCCGTGGGGCTGATACTGATTGCCCTGTTCGGCATGATGATGATCATGGAGCGCGCCGTACTCCAGCGCGTGAGCGCCACGACGGATTTTGTGCCCAACTTGGTTGGAAAGACCCAGGAGCAGGCAATCGATACCGCCAAGCTCAGAGGCTATAAGCTGGATATATTGGAAGCCGAAGACGATGACGTCCCACCCGGCGTTGTGATCTCCCAGCAGCCGTTAAAAGGCACGGAATTAAAAAATGGAGGCACAATCACAGTCACTGTCAGCGGTGGGGCAGCCATGCCCATTGTTCCCGAAGTGCGCGGCATGACGCTTTCAGAGGCGGAAGTGGCGCTCAGAGACGAAGGCTTATTGCCCGGCGTACCCGAGTACCGTATTTCTGACGCCAAGGTGGGTACCGTTTTTGAGCAGGAGCCGACGCCCGGCACCCCGCTTTTGCCGGGGGATGAGGTGCAGCTGTTTATATCGGGCGAACCCAGCCGCAGCATTGAAGTACCTACTGTAACGGACCTTACGCTTAAGCAGGCGCTCATACTGTTAAACGAGAGGGGCTTTAACACATTCCGGGTCCGGCTTGCGGATCTTGATAATATCTCCACGGATACCGTCACGCTGCAAAATCCTGCGCCGGATGAAGTCGCGGCCAACACCACACTTATTGAGCTGACCTCTTCGGGTATCGGGGAGGACGTATACAGCGCGCAGATTGCGTTTACGCTGGATGTGGAAGACAACGGCTCAAAGCTACTTGCCATTATCCCGGTAGTCGGGGAAGGCGTCCCCTATGAACAGGTAGTGTACGAGGTCACGCTAGACTCGGGCAAGGGGCAGGAAATTTCTTTCCCCGCCGCGATCGCGGAGGGCGGAGAACACACGCTGATTGTCTACCTGAACGGAGAAGAGATCAGAAGAACCACTGCGATGTTTTCCTACTTGGGATAGACGTATGTGAAATAACGCAGGATACCGGTGTATTTAGGACCGTCTTGGGTGTAATAAGGGAATGCAGGAACAGGGGCTTTTGTTAAAGGGCGTGGGCGGTTACTATACCGTGCGCCTGGATCATGGAGAAGAAGTGACCGCGCAGGCCCGCGGGCGGTTCCGTCACGAGGGTCTTTCCCCCGTGTGCGGAGACCGCGTTTTGATTGAGCGCCAGCAGGAAGGGCATGCGGCATTGGTTGAGATTTTGCCGCGTAAAAATATTATGGTCCGCCCGCAGGTCGCGAATATTGATCAGCTGGTGATCGTGCTTTCCGCCTCAAAGCCCAAGCCGGACCTCTTATTATGCGATAAGCTGATGCTCCAGGCCATCCCACTTTCCATTGTGCCGCTCATCGTTATAAACAAGTGCGACGAGGGCGACGGCAAGGCCCTAGAGGAAATCAGGCGCGAATACGCGCATGTGGATACGCTGATACTTTCCGCGCGCACTGGTGAAGGGTTAAAACCCCTGCGCCACGCGCTTTCGGGCAAGGTAAACTGCTTTGCCGGGCAAAGCGCGGTGGGCAAAAGCTCGCTTTTAAACGCGTTGCTGCCCGGGCTTTCTTTATTGGTGGGAGGGCTTGCCCGGCGCACGGACAGGGGGAAGCACACCACCCGCCATGTAGAGCTTTGGCCATATGAAGGGGGCGCGGTGCTCGATACCCCGGGTTTTTCGCTGCTGGAGCTGACGGCAATCGATCAGGAAACGCTGGACCGCGCGTATCCAGAATTTGGCGACGCGCCAAAGCACTGCCGGTTTGCCGCCTGTTCCCACCGGACGGAACCTGGCTGCGCCGTGAAGGCGCTTTTAGAAAGCGGCACGCTTTCCCCCGGACGCTATACGCGGTATGTGGAGCTATGCACGCAGTTTGAAGAACTTCGGAAAAACCGATATAATTAGAGGAAGATGAAAAAAGTATAATGAATTGTTCCGACAGGGATTTCCGCCTGAATGATTCATTGTCAATTATTTTATATGAATTGTTTTTCCTAAGGAGGTACACATGATTAAAATTGCCCCATCCATTCTTTCCGCGGATTTTGCAAATATGGGGAATGACGTACGGAATTTGGCTGCCCAGGGCGCGGACTGGATTCATTTTGACGTCATGGATGGCCATTTTGTACCCAACCTGACGTTTGGCCCCATGATGTGCGCAGCGGTAAGGAAGCATACAACGCTGCCGCTGGACGTACACCTGATGGTAGAGAGGCCCGGGGACTGGATCGATGGTTTTATAGAAGCGGGTGCAGATTGCATCACGTTCCATGTGGAGGCGGAAGCGCACATCCACCGCCAGTTGCAGCGTATCAGGGCTGCAAATAAGACGGCGGGCCTTGTGTTGAACCCGGCGACGCCGGTATCGGTACTCGAAAGCGTGCTTGAAGAGTGCGACATGGTGCTTTTAATGAGCGTGAACCCCGGCTATGGCGGGCAGAAGTTTATTCCGCTGGTGCTCAACAAAATCAGCGCGCTTCGGAAAATGGCGGATATGCGCGGCTTGAAGCTTGAAATCGAAGTGGATGGCGGCATCAACCCGGAAACCGCGCGGCAGTGCATCGATGCGGGCGCTACGATTTTAGTGGCGGGCAACACGGTATTTACGGCAACAGACCCTGCAGGGATGATGAAAATTCTGCGCGGGGACGTATAAGGAGAAGCTACCATGATTGACATCGCCATCATCGGCGCGGGACCGGCGGGGCTGACCGCAGGGCTGTATGCAGCCCGCGGCGGCGCAAAAGCCGTGCTGTTTGAAGAGGTGTTCGCGGGCGGGCAGGCCGCGAAAACCTGCCAGATTGACAATTACCCCGGCTTTGAAGAAGGCATCGAGGGCAGCGAGCTGGGTATCCGCATGGAACGTCAGGCGCTGCGGTTCGGCCTTTCCATCAAGTACGATCCCGTATTGAAGCTGGATCTTCTCTACCCCGTCAAGCGGATCGAGACCTCCGGCGGTACTGTGGAGGCGAAGACTGTCATACTGTGTACGGGGGCAAACCCAAGAAAACTTGGGCTTCCCAACGAGGAACGGTTGACCGGGGCGGGCGTTTCCTATTGTGCCACCTGCGACGGCGCGTTTTTCCGCAACAAGGACGTGGCCGTAATCGGCGGCGGGGATACCGCGTTATCCGACGCTTTATACCTTGCGCGCTTTGCCAATAAGGTTACGCTCATCCACCGCAGGAACGAGCTGCGCGGCTGCAGTATGCTGCAAAAAGCGGCGCAGGAAGAGCCTAAAATCACCATGGAGCTTGAGCATGTCGTTACGGAACTCCAGGGGGAAAAGCTGCTCGAAGGACTGCGCCTGAAGCATGTGAAAACGGCAGAAGAGCATGTGCTTTCCGTTTCAGGCGTGTTTGTGGCGGTGGGCATAGAGCCCCGCACGGATATCGTGCGCGGCATGCTGCCTTTAACTGCGGGCGGCTATGTCCAGACGGACGCCTTCATGCGCACGGCAGTGGAGGGCGTGTACGCCGCAGGGGATGTGCGAGACACCCCGTTGCGGCAGATCGTCACCGCAGTGGCGGACGGCGCGATTGCGGCGACTACGGCGTTAGAGTACCTTGCCGCTCCGCATCCTGTAAAATAAGCTTCAGTTTCAGTTTCAGAAAAACCATCCCTAGGGGGGCGTGGGGATCGCAGAAGGGGTACAGGGGTTCTAAAATCGATTCACCGGATCGATTTTCGGCTCTCACGAGCCGCCGAACCCTCTTTCCTGCGGAAAGCCCACAGTTAATCAAATCCTGACGATTGGTTGTGCAGCGTTTAGCTGCACAGCATTCCTACGGGAAATCCCGCTGATAAAGTCCGCAGGACTTTGTCACGGCTTAAGGAGAATGGTATGGGAAAATTATTTGGTACCGACGGCATACGCGGCATTGCAAACGAAAGCTTAAGCTGCGAGCTGGCCATGCGTATCGGTGCGGCCGGCGCTTACGTATTGACCAGCGAGGTACACTCCCCCCGTATACTCATCGGCAGGGATACCAGAAAATCCGGCGATATGCTCTCGAGCGCGCTGACCGCGGGCATCTGCTCCGTGGGCGGCGACGTTGTACATGTAGGCGTTATTCCCACGCCGGGCTTAGCGTACCTTGTGCGGCTCTATGACGCGGACGCCGCCGTGGTGATATCTGCTTCCCACAATTCTATGGAATACAACGGCATCAAGTGGTTTGATGGGCGTGGCTTCAAACTTTCAGATGCGCTGGAAGATGAGATTGAGGCAATCATCCGCGAAAACCGCCCCCTCCCATCCCCCACAGGTCCGGCAGTAGGACGGGTGACGCGCGTGCGCCGCGCCATCGACGAATACCGCGAGTTTCTTGTCAATACCGCCGACACTAGGCTCGAAGGTATGCGTATCGTATTGGATTGCGCGAACGGCGCGGCTTCCGAGATTGCCCGGCAGGTGTTCTGCGATTTGGGGGCGGAAGTTATGAGCTTTTCCGACGAGCCGGACGGTTATAACATCAACGACCTGTGCGGCTCCACCCATCCCGAACGGATGCAGCAGCTTGTATATGAGTTGGGCGCGGACGTGGGCCTTGCCTTCGACGGCGACGCGGATAGGCTCATTGCCACCGACGAGCGCGGACGTATTGTGGACGGGGACCGCATGCTGGGCATCTGTGCGCTCGACATGCACGCCCGTGGCGTACTCAAGGGGGATACCCTTGTCATCACCGTCATGAGCAACCTCGGCCTTAAACACCGCATGAAAGAGGCGGGCGTCCGCATTGAGGAGACCGCCGTGGGCGACCGTTACGTGCTCGAACGCATGCTCGAAAAAGGATACAATCTGGGCGGCGAACAGTCCGGACATATCATATTTACGGATCACCACACCACAGGCGACGGCATGCTTTCCGCCATACAGCTTATGAACGTGCTAAAGCGCAGCGGCAAGCGCATGAGCGCCCTCGCTGCGGAAATTCCCATCTACCCGCAGGTACTTGTCAACGTCCGCGTGGCGGAAGAGAAAAAGTCCGCCGCAATGAACGACGCGGAGTTAAAGGCCGCGATTGCCCAGCATGAGGTGGAACTCGGAGAGGACGGGCGCGTGCTGGTCCGCGCTTCCGGTACGGAGCCGCTCATCCGCATCATGCTTGAGGGTAAGGATGAGGAGGAAATCCGGGACCGCGCCGTATCGCTCGCGCACATTCTGGAAAAGAATCATGAAGGGAAGCTTAAAGCGTAATGCTCGATAAAGACCGTACACGTATCGCATTGGCGGCTTTGGCTACCGCCTACCCCAACCCCAAGCCTGAGTTAAAATTCACCACGCCCTATGAGTTGCTTGTGGCGACGATGCTCAGCGCCCAGTGTACGGACAAGCAGGTGAACAAATGCACAGAAAAGCTCTTTGCCGTTTACAACACGGCCGAAGAGATGGCCAAGCTGAGTGAGGACGAGCTGTTCCCCTATATCAAAAGCTGCGGACTGTACCTGACCAAGGGCAGGAATATCATTGCGACGAGTAAACTACTCGTAGAGCAGTATGGCGGCGAAGTCCCACGCGACCGGGACGAGCTGACAAAACTCCCCGGCGTGGGCCGCAAGACCGCGAACGTGGTGGTGTCAAACGCGTTCCACATCCCCGCCATCGCGGTTGATACACATGTGTTCCGCGTGGCCAACCGCATCGGCCTGGCCGAGGCGAAGGATGTGCTGAACACCGAAAAACAGCTGATGGCCGCCATCCCCGAAGAAGATTGGGGCGACGCGCACCATTGGATCATATTCCACGGGCGCAGGGTGTGCCACGCGCAACGGCCCGATTGCGAACATTGCTGTGTGAACATGGTGTGCGAGTTTTATCATAAGGCGAAGGAATAGGGACGTTTCTTTTCTTTCCACGAAAGAAAAGTAGCAAAAGAAAGCGTCAGGGATTCCCAAGGGACGTGTCCCTTGGGCAGAGGTTTGGAGGCAGCGCCTCCCAATGCTAGGGGTATGGGGAGAACGTCCCCATAATTTCGTTTAAGAGAGGTTTCTATGCAATTCATAGACCGCGCAAAAATCATCATCAAATCCGGCGATGGCGGGGACGGCTGTGCTGCGTTCCACAGGGAAAAATACGTGGCCCAGGGCGGGCCCTCCGGCGGGGACGGCGGACGCGGCGGGGACGTCGTGTTCGTGGCGGACGCAGGACTGACCACGCTCATCGATTTCAAATTCAAGCGCCATTTCAGGGCGGAGCGCGGGGAGAACGGCAAGGCCGAGCTTTCACGCGGGAAGGATGGCGAGCATCTTATCATCAAGGTGCCGGTGGGCACGGTGATACGGGATGTGGAGACGGGCGCGGTTATCGCGGACATGAACAAGGCGGGGAAAACAAAAACGCTATTGTTTGGCGGGCGCGGCGGCAAGGGCAACGCGAGGTTCGCTACACCCACGCGGCAGACGCCACGGTTTGCATCCCCGGGCGCAAAGACCATGGACCGCGAGGTGGAGCTGGAATTAAAGACGATTGCGGATGTGGGCTTAATCGGCCTGCCCAACGTGGGCAAGTCCACGCTGCTTTCCGTGCTGACTGCGGCCAGGCCCAAGATCGCGAACTATCACTTTACTACTCTCACCCCCAACCTGGGCGTGGTGCAGCGGTATGAAAAGAGCTTTGTGCTGGCGGATATCCCGGGGCTGATTGAAGGCGCTTCCGAGGGCGCAGGGTTGGGGCACGAGTTCTTGCGGCACATCGAGCGCACGCGGATGCTCATTCATGTGGTGGACGTCAGCGGAAGCGAAGGGGGCGACCCGGTGGAAGATTACGCGAGCATCCGTGCGGAGCTTGCGGCGTACAGTGATAAGCTGATGTCTCTCCCCCAGATCGTTGCGGGAAACAAAATGGACATTACGGGTGCGGAAGAAGGGCTGGAGATGCTCAAGGAGTATCTGGAACCATTGAACGTGCCTGTCTACCCCATTTCAGCGGCGGCGCACCAGGGCCTGGAGCAATTGCTGGACGCCACCGTGCGGATGCTTAACACCCTTCCCCCTGTTCTTGAATTCGAGGAGGAAGAACTGGAATTAAAGCCGCAGTATGAGCCGGGCTTTGCCGTGACCCGCGGGGACGACGGCGCATTTGTGGTAACGGGCGGGGATGTGGAAAAGATACTCGATACCACCGACCCGAACGACGAGACCTCCATGCGTCGCTTCCAACAGCTGCTGCAGAAGGGCGGCATCGTACAGGCGCTAAAAGACGCCGGAGCCACCGATGGCAGCACGATACGGCTGGGCGAATGGGAGTTTGATTTTATTTCGTAGTAATCCCAAAGCAAGGTGTCAAACCCGGCGTACACGCCGCGGGTTTCACGGAATAAGAAGCAGTAAATCAGGGCAAGGCATACAGCCTTGCCTGTTCTGATTGGGGGGAATAGGAGCACAAGACGATACGAGTTTGAGAATGGAAACATTGATTTAACTATTTACACATAACACGTGATATTATACGAAATCCGGGTAGATAGGGCACACGACATTGTAGTTTGTTAGAATATGTATTAGATTATCATTATCCAAATGTGTTAACCTCTCAAAATGAAAGGATAAAATGCTTGTATATGTTATTTGATATTGAGCATGGCACATTCTTAAATGAGTTCTATGAGAAATTGCGTATATTTTCCAAGGATAGCTATAGACATACTACCGAATGTCTTGTATCTAATGAGGGAAGTGCATTGTTTGGCAAAGACAATATACCTACTTATTTGATTATAAATAAAGCCATTTTCCAGAACCTCTTTTCCTTCTACAATCTAATTGATTCAAAAATGTTCTTTCCAGCATGCAATTGTTTGCGAGCTTTTTTAGAAAGTAATCGACTGTTCCGAGCAGTTGTTATTGATGAACAATTTAGAAGCGAATATATAGAAAATAGTAATTGTGATTTCTGGAGAGTTTATGACAATAGATTCATGCAGGGAAACATTATAAAATTATTGGAAAATTCTGAAAACGAGTCAAGACAACGAGCGCATGGAATCATTATAGGAGATGTCAATCTTACCAACCACTATCTCACAAAAAACTCACCAATCTCAGAACTGCATAGCGAACTTTCAAAGTGGTGTCACCTTAATAATTATAATTTACTTCTACCAACCCATATAACTGATTCCAAATTCTATTTAGGCATTGAAACAGACATGTCAAATAGAAATATTCAGAATTTGCTCAAGAAGTATATTGAGGGAGCATATTGGCTACTCACATCGCATTTAGAATTGTTTGGAGAATTCATAATGTTGGAAGATTTCGAAATAACCCCAGAAACCATGCTGGAATATGCAAAGAAATATATAAAACTGTTCTATTATGAATAAGCTAAAATATTAAATAGCTATGCTTGATTAAGGTTTGTGGGGATCTCTCCGGATTTTTTGCAGCCTCAAGTTCTGCAATCCTTATCTTACAAACATTTCTGACTGAAGTTTTAATTTGTGCTCCATTTTATCCACATACGCTTTTTCATTAAGAGATTGATTGGAAAGGTGCTATACCAGAGCAAGAGCTTTTCTTTTGCTACGGGACTAGGACTCGACCCAAGACAATAACGAGTCAGAGCCGTAGCTCTTTCAAGAATTCTTTCCTGCCCCTCCCTTTCCCATGTATAGAACCTTCCTCCGGCGGGCATACTGCAAACGGGGGAGTCCGATCATTTATGAATCTTTTCAAAGAATTAAATTCGTTTTCGACAAAGGGAGTGAATATCCCACAAAAGCGCCCCCGATTTTACAAAGGAGCGGCGGCAGGCAAGGGAGAATACAACACAGGCACAAAAGAGGGATGTTCCGGGCGTTTGCCCGGAGGAGGAGGGGAACATGGAACTTGACGCAACCCGAAAAGGGCAGCGTTTGAAGGTGCGTCTGACCGGCGAGTTGGACCACCACAGCGCGGAAGGGGTACGAGAGGCGCTGGACGCGCTGATTGCGGACACCACGGTAAAAGAGCTTGTACTGGACCTTTCCGGCGTAAGCTTTATGGACAGTTCAGGCCTTGGCGTGGTGCTTGGCCGCTACCGGGCGCTTAACGGCCGCGGCGGGCGGCTTCTGCTTTCAGGAGTACCGGCAAACATAGACCGTATCTTCCGGTTATCCGGGCTATACGCGTTGGTGGAACGGGCTTAAGGGCGAAGAGGGGAAGGGGTATGGACATGCATGACAATCAAATGCGGCTGGAGTTTTTGAGCCTTTCACAAAATGAGGCGTTTGCGCGTTCGGTAGCGGGCGCTTTTATCACGCCGTTAAACCCGACCATTGAGGAATTGACGGATGTTCGCACCGCCATATCCGAGGCGGTCACAAACGCCATCATTCACGGCTATGCAAATACCACAGGCCAGGTTGTGCTGGAAGGCCGCATAGAGGGGGATACGTGTACCCTTACCGTGCGGGACAGCGGCGTCGGGATACCGGATGTATCGCTGGCGCGGCAGCCGTTTTACACCACCCACCCGGAGCTGGAACGTTCCGGCATGGGCTTTACGCTAATGGAAACGTTCATGGACGAGGTAGCGGTCAACTCCCGCGTGAACGGTGGAACCGAAGTGACTATGAAAAAAACATTCAAGAGGCAGGCGACGCAATGATGGACGCGGCGCCGCTGCCCCATGAGGAGGTGCTCCCGCTCATACGCAGCGCGCAGAGCGGGGACGGCCTGGCAATGGAAGAGCTGGTGCGGCACAATGCCGCGCTCGTAAAATCCATCGTAAAAAAATACCTCGGCAGGGGAATTGAATTTGACGATTTGTTCCAGATAGGCTGTCTGGGACTGGTGAAAGCTATCCAGAATTATGACGAATCGTTCAACGTGCGCTTTTCCACATACGCCGTGCCGATGATTGCCGGCGAAATCAAACGGTTTTTGCGGGACGACGGCATGATAAAGGTCAGCCGGTCTATCAAGGAGCTTGCTACCCGCGTGGCAGCCGCGCAGGAAAGATTGCGGCGCACTCTGGGCACAGACCCGGGCATCCAGGAGATTGCGCGCGAGGTGGAAGCGGAGCCGGAGGATATCGCGGCGGCGCTTGAAGCGGTAAGACCGCATGTATCGCTTTATGAGCACGTGTATGACGACGGTTCGGAAGCGACGCTGATGGACCGCATGCAGCAGGAGGGCGCGGAGGACACCTTCGTGGTGGACCGCATCCTCTTAAAAGAGCTTTTGGGGCAGCTGGAGGCACGGGAAAGGCAGCTTATTGTCTTGCGGTATTTTCAGGACAAGACGCAGTCCGAAATCGCGCAGCTGATGGGCGTTTCCCAGGTGCAGATCTCGCGGTTGGAAAACCGCATCATCAGCAAGCTGCGGGATGCGGCGAAGTGAAAAAATAAAAAAATCAAAAAAAGCCCCGCGGGGCTTTTCTTATTGGATGCTGTATGGTTCGCTTGCACCCCTAAAGCGCAGCCGGCAAGGCCATTGCCGTAAGAATGGTTGAATACTGTCCTGCTTCCCTGTAATTTTATGACGTCCCTCCATCGCCGTATCAATTGGCTTTCTCCTCCTTCACAAAGAAGAGCAGCGTAGCGCCTATGAGGAATGTCACGGCCACGGGCAGTACGCCGTAGTTGACGCGGCCGGTCATAGACATGACAAGGCCCATAAGCGCCGTGCCCAGCACGCTTTCAAACTTGCCGAATATGTTGTATAGCCCAAAAAATTCGCCTGCGCGGTGCTTATCCGGTATCAGCTTTCCAAAATAGGAGCGGGAAAGCGCCTGAATACCGCCCTGCGCGGTACCCACAAGCCCTGCAAGCAGGAAAAACTGCCATGCCTGCGCCATGAGAAAACCGGTCACGCAAACAAGTAGGTAGGTCCCAATGCCGAAAAACAACATCTTTTTGGCGGAAAACCGGTCACACAGTTTCCCGTAGAGGATGGAACACGGGAACGCGACCACCTGGGTTAATAAAAGGCCCAATATGATGCTGGTAGCGCCAAGGCCGAGAGCGGAAGCGTAGGTGGAAGCCATTTTGATGATGGTCCCCACGCCGTCAATATAAAAGAAGTATGCAATGAGAAAAATAAAAAGGTTCTTGTGCTTTTTGATATCCCGGAATGTACCGCCCAGGCGCTTTAGGCTGTTTGCGATCATATGCGGTTCCGGCTCAATGGCGGTAATCTGCCGCACGTTGCGGAAGAACGGAATGGTAAATACCGCCCACCACAGCGCGGTGATGAAGCAGGAGATACGCATGGCCATCATCTCGTCTATACCGATAAGGGACCCTTTCATAATCAGCGCGATGCTGATCAGGAACGGTATGGTGCTACCGCCGATATAGCCCAGACCAAAGCCCCATGTGCTGACTTTATCCATGCGCTCGGGCGTGGTGACGTCCACAAGGAACGCATCATAAAACACGTTTGCGCCGGAAAAACCGAAATTCGTAACGCCGTATAAAATCAAAAGGCCGATATATGAATTGGTCATGGGGATCAGTCCCGTGGACAGTACGCCCACCGCAAAAAAGGCGGCAAATAACCGCATCCGAAGCGTGCGGTAATCCGTAATGGAACCCAATATCGGCGCAAGCACGGCCACAACAAGCCCTGTGAGGGAGCTTGCATACCCCCAGTTCGCCGTATGGGCGACTGCGGAAACGCCTGCGCTTTCCGCCATTGCACCGGCAAACAGCGGTAGGACTGCCGCCGCCAATATGGAATAGGCGGAGTTGGCCCAATCGTAGAACATCCACGAGGTTTCCTGCCTGGTAAACCGCTTTTGCTTTGTTTGCATGGTGGTTCCTCGTTTCTATAAAGATGTGGTTCAACGGGAATACCTTACCTTATTATAAAAAATATATGGCGGGATGTATAGCGCAATGAGCCATAAATGGCAAAATTGTGCGTATTCGCTTTGTAATCCGTGCGCTGGCAAAGTACTGAGGAAAGCGCAACAAAATAGGTTTTCTTTGCGGGATTGCCCGGATAGGAACTGTGCTATAATAAAGGCGGCGCCGTAAAGACGAATACACTTGAAAGGAATAATCTCCCATGCAGTTTAGGATGGTTCACAACAACTTCAATGTGACGGATATCAACAAGAGCCTTGCTTTTTATAAAGAGGCGCTGGGGCTTGTACCTGTGCGGGAAAAGACGGCACCCGACGGCTCGTTCCGGCTTATATTCCTTTCTGACGGGACAAACGGCCATCAGCTGGAGCTAACCTGGGTAAGAGACCATCCGCAGCCGTATGATCTTGGGGAAAACGAGTTCCATCTTGCCTTTGAGGCGGAAGATTACGATGCCGCTTACGCCCACCATAAGGAGATGGGCTGCATCTGTTATGAAAACCCGCAAATGGGCATTTACTTCATTGCCGACCCGGACAATTACTGGCTGGAGATTGTGAGGAAAAAGGGATGAAATCTGCGGCAGCCGCGTTTACGTGCCCTGCCGCAGGTGATATACTACTCCTTGGATACCTTTCCTGCCGCTCACGTATGGGAGGTGGCTATGGCAAAAAAGGTTACGGCGGATACGCTGCAGGCGTTTGACGCGCTTGCCCAGCCGTATTTTCACAAAGGAAGCGCTGTAGGTTGCCTTTTGATGCACGGGTTTACCGGCTCGCCCGCCAACGTCCGCTTTATTGCGGAGGCGCTTGCGTCACAAGGGCATACCGTGTATTCTCCCATGCTCAGCGGCCACGGAACCTCTTTGCGGGACATGAACGCGCAGCGCCATACGGATTGGCTGCGCGACGCAGAAGAAGGATATGAGAAGCTTGTACGGGCCGGATGCACAGATATTTTTGTGATGGGGCACTCGATGGGCGGGGTGCTTGCTATGCTCCTTGCGGAGCAAAAGCCGGTAAGAGGCCTTGTGCTGTTCTGCGCGCCGTTGCGCCTCAAAGCGTACTTGCTCCTTGCCGGGCCGATTGGGGCGGTAAAGCCCTATCTGTATGACAATGTGCCAGCCATCTACAACGGAAATCCATATGCGCAGGGCTATATCGGCACCCCTTTAAGGCGCATTCGGGATATCAGGCGGCTGTGCGCGTTGGCAAAACAGAGCTTGAAAAACATTACCTGCCCTGTGCTGCTCTTTCAATCCCGCAACGACAACCGCGTGGATTTAAGCAGCGTGGGCATGATAGAACGCGGCGTTAAGAGCGCCACATTTACGACCGTATATTTGGACCGGTCCACGCATGGCTGCCCATACGGGCAGGAACGGGAAGATGTCGCCGCAAAGTGCCTGCTGTTTGTGGAGGAAAACGTCGGGCGGCAAAAGAAAGCGGCGGACCGGGGCGCATAAACAACACGCAAACGGCAACGAAAATGGAGGTAGACGGAATGGACGAGCGTTTTATGCGTATGGCGTTGGAGGAGGCGCAGCGCGCATATGAACTCGACGAGGTGCCGGTGGGGGCGGTACTGGTGCAAAATGGCAAGGTAGTTGCCCGGGGGCATAACCTGTGCGAGGCCGCAAGCGATCCTACGGCGCATGCGGAGCTAAACGTGATCAAGGAAGGTACGCGCAAGCAAGGCGGGCGCCTGAACGGAAGCACGCTGTATGTAACGCTGGAGCCCTGCGCTATGTGCGCGGGCGCCGCCATCAACGCGCGGATTTCGCGCATTGTGTTTGGCGCGTTTGACGCGCGCGCCGGCTGCTGCGGCTCTGTGGCGGATATTACGGACGGTTGGTTCAACCATACCATAGAACTTTCCGGCGGCGTGCTGGAAGAGGAATGCGCGAGGCTTTTGCAGACTTTTTTTGAAAAAAAGCGGTAACGCGGAAGGATCTGCGTTTTAAGTTCCGACAAAAGCAGATTAGATTTTATTAACAAAGTTTGAACATTGTGGATACAGCGCAACCAGCATTGCACCTGCTTCGTTTTAGTTGGTATAATACGCATGAACAGGCTGTAAGGTTGTCTCTATCCATATCCCGCTTGCGCGGCTATTTTATGGAAACCGGGAAATCCCGGGAGGAGGCAGCATGGACAACATGTTCGTGATTTTCGAGGTGGGGCTGGGCGTTTATATTTTATATGGCGCCGTAATGAAAACGGGTCAGATGTTCAAGAACGAGAACATCAAAAAGGGCATGGAAGAACAATACCGGAACATGGTTCGGCTGTTTTCTTTCATACTCGGGCCGCTGATGATTGCTTTGGGCGTAGTTGACTATCTCAATGCCAGCTCGGGCAACGGCAGCTGGAACATCCCGCTTATTATTCTGTGGGGATTGACGCTCGTTGGGATCGTGCTTCTGTTTGTATTTACGTTGCGCATGACGGACCGAAGCAAGAAAAACCAATCCGCCGGAAGACCCCGTGGCGAAAAACCGGCCCCCCGTGCCGCGTTTGAGTTCGATGAGGAGGAAAAAAAGCCCTCCGCTCCGAATAAACGCGACGGCGGAAACAAAAAGGATTGACACTCAAACGGTACGCTCTCCCACATTTTGCACAGTCTTGAAAGGGGATTCCAATGTCACTGAACCGGACCGCGCGCTTTTTGGCGCTCTTTCTCGCCCTTACCGTGATGCTCAGCGTTCTCGTTCCCGCAGCGGCTGCTGCAACCGCTACCGTAACCGCCGTTACCACCGGCAACGTCATGTTGCGCACTGGCCCGGGCACAGGGTATTCCTCCCTTACCAAGGTCGCAAAAGGCACCACGGTAACTGTGATAGATAACACCACTCAAAAGGGTTGGTGGAAGGTGAACGTCTCCGGGCAGGAAGGCTATATCACCGCGCAGTATCTTAAAATTTCCTCCGCTTCCGCAGAAGTTTCTACCAAGGCGACAAAAGAAGTGGTAACCACCCGCAACACCGTACTTCGCACGGGTCCCAGCCGGTCTTACGCGCTGGTAACGAAAATTGTGCCGGGCGAGCATGTAACCATATTGGATCCCGCGTTCAGTAAGACGTGGGCTCCCGCCACCTACAACGGGTTTACGGGCTATATCGATATGGCGCATGTGAAGGAAGATAACCTTTTAAGCGCGGAATCTGCTACTGCGACACCCAAGCCGACCGCCACGCCCAAGCCCACCGCCACGCCCAAGCCCACAGCGTCCAGCGCCGAGAGCGCGACCGGGGATGTTTCGGAAGAAGGAACGAAGGCCAATACGGGCATCTCTTCCACCGACTCGCTTGCAAGCAAGATTGCAGGTGCGAAGAAGATTAATTCCGATACGGTGGGCTGGATCAAGGTGCCGGGTACGAACGTGGACGAACCCATACTCTACGGAGCGAACTGGTACTACGCCAACCATAACATTTACAAGAAGAAGTCCTATGAAGGCGTGTACCCCTTCACCAACCGCATGACCAAGAACGTGGTCATATTCGGGCACAACCTGCGCGGCTCAAACAGCGTGTTCCATCAGCTGC
>JAEYSE010000010.1 GCA_023435025.1 Bacillota bacterium | reverse complement strand
GCGGACGCATTACCCGCGTATATAAGTGCGATATCCGCGCCCTCTTTTGCAAGCGCAAGCGCGATGGCCCGGCCAATGCCGCGGGATGCGCCAGTAATGAGCACGGTCTTGCCTGTTAGCATGCGGTTCCTCCTTTGAGCGCCTGTACGGTTTCCATTAGGCTCTCTTCGTCCTGTACGTTGTGGACGCTTGCTTCCGGCAGTATCTTTTTGACAAGGCCTGTAAGCGTTTTTCCGGGGCCGACCTCCACAAACGTATCGATCCCAGCCTCTGCCATGGCCCGTATGGATTGTTCAAAGAATACGGGCGAGGCAATTTGCTTTGCAAGCAAGGCAGCATAGGGAGGGGCATAGGGTAAAGCCGTCGCATTGGCGTATACGGGGCAGGATGGAGATTGAAAAGAAAAATCGGATAATAGCTGAAAAAATATCTCCGCCGCTTCCGCCATATATGGGGAATGAAACGCGCCGTTTACCGCAAGGGGCATCGTCCTTCCGCCCGCTGCCTGCGCTGCCGCGCAAAACGCGGGAAGCGCTCCTTGTTCGCCCGCCACTACCAACTGTCCGGGGCAATTGTAATTGACCGGGTAGACGCCCGGATGGGAAGCGCACAGCGCCCGAACCTGTTCGTTTGCAAGCTTTAAAACCGCAGCCATGCCGCCCTTTGTCCGCTCAGCGGCCCGCTGCATCAATTCCGCGCGTTTACACACAAGGCGAAACCCCTCCGTATGGGAGAACGCCCCGGCGTATGTGAGCGCAGCGACCTCGCCCAGGGAAAACCCGCAGACGGCCTGTGGGGTAATTCCAGCCTCCTGCAGCGCACATGCCGCCGCGAGATCAACCGAAAACACGCAGGGCTGCGTGTTTGCCGTTTGGCTCAGCTCCTCTTTTGTGCCAGAAAAGCACTGGGCGCTTGTGCCGGGGCGGAAGTTGTCCGCCACACCAAACACCGCGCGAGCCGCTTTGGAGCTTTTAAAAAGCGCCTCCCCCATGCCGGGGTACTGCGCGCCCTGCCCTGCGAATAAAAAAGCTACATTACCCATTTGCAGGCTCCCTTTAACAGCGTTTCCGCTTCGTCCATCAGCTCCCGTATGATGTCGCACGCGGGCTGCTCCTTACTCACCATGGCGGCAGATTGCCCCGCCATGACGCTGCCGTTTTTCATATCGCCTTCGCGGGCGGCAAGGCGCAATGCACCAGCGCCATACTTCTCCAACTCCTCGTTCGGGATAGAGCTGTCGTATTCGCGGCGAATGAACTCGCGCATAAACTGGTTTTTGATCGCGCGCACCGGGTGCCCAAGACGCTTGCCTGCCGTGGCGGTATCAATATCCTTGGCCTGCAGGACGCGGTCCTTGTAGTTTTGGTGGATTGTGCACTCGTTGGCAACTAAGAACCTTGTGCCCAGTTGCACGCCCACCGCGCCAAGCATGAACGCAGCCGCAACGCCCCTGCCGTCCGCAATGCCGCCAGCGGCGATCACGGGGATATCCACCGCGTCGCACACCTGGGGAACGAGCACCATGGTGGTCAAATCCCCCACATGGCCGCCGCTTTCCCCGCCTTCGGCAATCACCGCGCTTGCGCCGCTGCGTGCTACAAGCTTGGCTACGGCGGTTGATGGCACCACGGGAATAACCTTGATGCCAGCGTCAATCCAGGCACCCATGAACCGGGAGGGATTGCCGGCACCCGTTGTCACCACAGGAACGCGCTCCTCTATGACCACCCGCGCCACTTCTTCCACATACGGGCTCATCAGCATGATGTTTACGCCGAAGGGTTTTGCCGTGCGGGCGCGGGCATTGCGGATTTCATTGCGCAGCCAGTCTGCGTCCGCGTTCATGGCGGAAACAATGCCAAGGCCGCCCCCGTTGCTGACGGCGGAAGCTAGGGAAGCATCCGCCACCCAGGCCATGCCGCCCTGTAGCACAGGGTATTCTATGCCCAGAAGGCTGCACAGCGGGGTCTTCATGCGTTGTTCTCCTTAAGCTTTAACTGCTCCTCGATGGCGTCGACAAGACCCTGCACGGTACGCATGCCCTCCGTCAACTCGAGCTGGATGGAAAACTCCTCTTCCACGCTCATGGCGAGTTCCACACGGTCGAGCGAATCGAGACCCAGCGCTTCAAACGTGGTGTCCGGCGTAATGCCTCCCGCCTCTACGTCCTTATAGTCCCTGAGGATTTTCACGATTTTTTCGAAGATCATATAATGCCTCCTGATTTTTTATTGCCCCTTGCACCAGCGCAGCACGCAGGCCCCGGTTGTGAAGCCCCCGCCGAATGCGCTTAAGGCCAGATATTCGCCCTTTTTGAATGCTCCCGCGCGGCTAAGTTCATCCATTAGCACCGGAATACTCGCTGCGGAGGTGTTGCCAAAGCGCGAGATATTCATGTGGTACCGGTCCGCCGGGATACTTAACCGCCCTTTTGCCGCCTCTATGATGCGGCTGTTTGCCTGATGCGGCAGCACGTGATGAATCTGCTCCGGCGTTAAGCCCGCTGCGGATATGACGGCCGACAGGTCCTGACAAATGGAGGAGACCGCGAACTTGTATACCTCCTGCCCGTTCATATACACATAAGGGTCGCGCCGCGGCTGATTGGAAAACGGGCTGTTTCCCTGCACATTGGGTATAACAAGATGCTCGTCGTTGCCGCTCGCGGTAACCTTTAAGGAGAGAAGGTCTTCCCCCTCCCCTAAGACGGCGGCGCCCGCTGCATCCCCAAACAGCACGCAGGTCGCCCTGTCCGTCCAGTCCGCCATTTTGCTCATGGCTTCTGCCGCTACAACAAGCACCTTTTTCACGCGTTTTCTCGCGAAATAACCGTCCGCCACATCCATCGCGTACAAAAACCCGGAACATGCGGCGTTGACGTCCATCGCAGGGCAGGTTGCCCCCAGTTCCTTCTGCAGCATGCATGCAAGCGTGGGGGTAATGTAATCGTTACGTATCGTGGCGCAGAGTATCAAATCCAGTTCGCTTGCGGTAATGCCCGCGTCGTCAAGCGCGTGACTAGCCGCTAACCGTGCGATGTCAATCAATGTTTCATCCGTCAGTATGCGCCGCTCGCTTACACCCGTACGGGTGCGGATCCACTCGTCCGATGTATCCACCATGGTGGAAAGTTCATCGTTTGATACAACGCGTTTCGGGTACGCGCTGCCGGTACCGAGTATTGAGAAACTCATTTATGCCTCCACAGTTTTGATCTTGCCCTTGAAGAACGCGTTAAGCTTCATGACGCCTTTTAAGAGCGCATGCTTCTCCTCCTCGTTCATTTCGCGCAAAACATTTCTGACCATGTTTTCATGAAAGTAACGGTGGGCGGCGTCTGCCTTTTTGCCGCTTTTGGTCAGCTTGACATATACCGTCCGGCTGTCCGCCTCTCCGCGTACCTTTTCCACATAGCCTTTTGCCGCGAGCTTGTTGATTGCTACCGTCACCGAGGGCAGCGTAATATGCAGATCCTCCGCGATAGAGCTGATGGTTCTTCCGCTTTCTGAAAACTTGCCTACGGATTCAATTAAATGCAGCTCGCTGATGGTAAGATTCATGACGCTGCTTTCGAGCGTCTTTTCCTCTACCTTAAGGATGTTGCGGAACGTGTCTACGAACAGCTCGTTCAAATGCGCTGAAAACTCATCCAAGCGTTTGACCCTCCCCGAATACTTAGATTGACTAACTAATAATAGTCGTTCCATGCTATGTTGTCAAGCGGCATAACATGTCAAATCCGCGTGACATGTCCTACAAACGAAAAAAGCGTGCAACTGCCCGGGGCAGTTTGCGCGCTTGCTTTATACGGGTTTGGTGGTATAATTACTCCTTGGGCAAATGCAAGCAGGAAAGCGGGATACGATGGAACAGCAATCGAAGCGGGTACCGAATAAAATGGAGGTTCTGCCGGTAGGTAGGCTGCTGATTGGCATGGCTGCGCCGGTGATGATCTCCATGTTCATACAGGCTTGCTATAATATCGTGGACAGCATATTTGTTGCGCGCGTAAGCGAAAATGCGCTCACTGCGGTGTCGCTGGCTTTTCCGATACAGATGCTGATGATCTCCGTTGCCGTCGGGACCGGCGTAGGCATGAATTCGCTGATTTCGCGCCGTCTGGGCGAGCGGAGGTACGAAGAGGCAAACCTTGGCGCATCCAACGGGCTGTTTCTGTTGGTGTTGAGCGCGCTTGTATTTACCGTGCTCGGTTTGACGCTGACGGAGCCGTTTTTCCGGGTGTTTACTT
The DNA here is from genome assembly GCA_023435025.1 of Bacillota bacterium. Taxonomy (GTDB): domain Bacteria; phylum Bacillota; class Clostridia; order Christensenellales; family CAG-138; genus JAEYLA01. The sequence continues at coordinate 30,161 of JAEYSE010000010.1, read as the reverse complement.
CTGACCCTGAACTCGTTTCTTTCGGCGTAGATTATCTTTCCATCTGTATGACGTATTGCCTTGCCATATTTCTGCAGATCGGCTGCGAACGCATCCTCCAGGCAACGGGCAATACGCTCTATCCCATGCTCATGCAGCTGGCGGGCGCGGTAACCAATATCATACTCGACCCCATTCTGATATTCGGGTATTTGGGTTTTCCCGCCATGGGCATTTCGGGTGCGGCGATCGCTACCGTGATTGGACAAGTGGTGGGGATGCTCTTAAGCTTCTGCCTGATCTTTTTCAAGGATCACGAAGTCAAGCTTCACATCCGTGGTTTTCGCCCAAGCTTGCGCCTGATCCGCGATATTTACGCTGTCGGCGCGCCTTCCATCGTGATGCAGTCCATCGGTACGGTGATGACGTTCGGGTTGAATAAGATACTCATACTGTTTACGCCCACGGCGGTATCGGTGCTTGGGGTATACTTCAAAATGAACTCTTTTCTGTTCATGCCCGTGTTCGCGCTAAACGGCGCGGCGCTGAGCATAGTCGCTTACAACTTCGGCGCACGGCAGAAAAAGCGCGTGACGGATACGCTCAAAACCACCATTCTGTACGGCATGGGAATTATGGGTCTGGGCGTCGTGCTGTTTCAACTGTTCGCCGGGGACATGCTGCTGCTGTTTGAGGCATCGCCGGACATGCTGCGCATCGGCGTGCCTGCGCTTAAAATCATCAGCCTGAGCTTTCCGGGCGCGGCGGTAGGTATCGCCTGCTCCACGTTTTTTCAAGCGGTGGGAAGGGGCACGTTCAGCATGCTGATGAGCATGACCCGGCAGCTTCTGGCCATTCTGCCCATTGCTTATGTTTTGGCCAAGCTATTCGGGCTTTCAGCGGTTTGGTTTGCGTTTCCCATTGCCGAGCTTATCGCCTTTACACTGTGCATGTTTTTACTTGCATTCGTATACCGTACCACGATACGCCCGCTTCATGATTCGCTGCCGGACGGGAACACCCCCATACTGCAAGGGGAGTAGCGCCCGCATACAGCGTATTCATGCCTCCTCCACCATCCGGTAACCGACTCCAATCTCAGTCAGAATATACTTGGGTTCACCCGGGTTTTTTTCAACCTTCCTGCGGATATTTGCCATATTGACCCGCAGCGTATGGCTTTCGTTGGCGTAAGGCCCCCAGATCTCCCGGATGATAAAATCATGGGTGAGCACCTTGCCGGCATTTTGGGAAAGCAGTACGACTATCTTATATTCAATTGGCGTCAGGTGGATATTCTGCCCCGCAAGCGTGACGACGCGCTTGTTATAATCGATCTCCAGTTCGCCAATCTTCACGGCATGGCTAGATAACGAGTTCCCTTCCGCCACCCTTGCACTATGTCTAAGCGCTGTACGAATTCTGGCGAGCAATTCGGATGTTCCAAAAGGCTTTACGATATAATCATCTGCGTCAAGGTCCAAAGCCTGTACCTTTTCACGCTCAAAGCCACGTGCAGACACGATGACGATCGGCACGCGAGACCATTTGCGTATGCTCTTTAGTACCTCTATCCCATCCATATCCGGCAAGCCCAGGTCAAGCAGAATAAGATCAGGCACATGGGAAGCGGTGAGTTCGATCGCTTCCCGCCCTTTCGACGTTTTGACCACGCTATAATTGTTGGCGGTCAGATTGGCCGAAATAAAGCTTGCGATGGTCTCGTCGTCCTCCACAATCAAAATCAGCGGTTTGACGTTCATACGGGTCTGCTCCTTTCCAGCGGCAGGGCAAACCGGAACACCGCGCCTCCTGCTTCCCTATTTTCCGCCTCCATTTTCCCATTGTGCGCCTTGATAATGGACATGCAGATGGAAAGCCCAATCCCCATGCCCCGGGAAGCGTCGGAAGGTTTGTTCCCGTGAGGAACGTAACTTTCAAATAAATATGGGAGATCTTCTTTGGGAATTCCCGTGCCGCTATCGAGCACTTCAAACACTGCGGCATCCTCTTTTTCACTGAGCTCTACCGTTACGGTAGAACTTTCCGGAGAATGCTGCACCGCGTTTTCGAGAAGGTTGATGAGTACTTGCGCAATCAGTGTGGCATCCATGGGTACTTCCAGAAGCTCATCCGGTACACGTACCGAGATTGCCCGTTGAGGGAACCGTTTTTTCACGCGGCCGACAGCCTCGGCTACCACCTCTTCGGCCGCTTCCGGCGTTTTTGTCACTTTCGTTCCGCCTTCGTTGATGCGTGTGACCGACAGTAGATTTTCAACAATATGGATCAGCCACTGGGATTCCTCCTGAATGCTTGCAACAAGCTTATCCAGAGTGGCGTCATCCAGACTCTTCCCGTTTTCACGGATGGTGGCGCTGGCGCCTAAAATCCCAGCAAGGGGCGTGCGGAGATCGTGCGAAATAGCCCGCAGGAGGTTGCTGCGCATTTTCTCCTTTTCTGCTTCTACCAGTATTTCACGCTGCTGGTCGGAAAGCCGCTGCCGCTCCAGCGCCATAGCGAGCTGGGAGGCAATCATCCTCAGGAACAGGCGGTTGGCGTGATCCAAGCTTCCTTTCAGGCAGGAAACCCCAATTACCGCAAGAACCCGGCGTGCGGAGATTACGGGGAGATAGAATGCGCCTGCCCCCATAAGCGTATCTGTCCCGGCGCCGGCATGCTTTTGGTTGACAAATACCCAGTGGGCAACCGCCTGCTCATCCGCGGACTGTAAGAAGGAAGCGTCCCCCTCCTCCTGCGCCTGCTGAAAATCGCCGTTTGTGCCCAATTCGGGGTCTATTGTGTATAGGATGACGGAGCGGCCAAAGAGATTGACGATGTATTCGTTGGTCAGCTCCACAATGTTATTTAGCTCGCGCGTAGCAAGGAGCTTTTTGTTGATCTCATACAAAACGTCCGTCCGGCGTTCCCGCTGGACGGCAAGCCTCGCCTGCGTCCTTATCTTTACGGTCAGGGTGCTTGTAATCAAAGCGGCAACCAGCATGATAAGAAACGTCACGGGATACCCCTGCTGTATGGCGTTGAACGTATAATATGGGGTGGTGAAAAAGAAGTTAAAACACAGCACGCTCAGCACCGAGGCGATGATGCCGGATAGATATCCTTCCGTGGCTCTCGATACCAACAGTACAGAAAGAATGTAAACCATGATCAAGTTCTGATCACCAATGTCAAGATACCTCAGACCAAACGAAAGAAACGTGGCCGCAACCAGAAACCCCAGTGTTTTAAAAGCGTCCTTCCATGTCAGGCTGAAATGATGCGGCCATTCAAACTTCTTTGGCTTTTTATAGGTGCGCCGTGCGCTTTGCCCGGGGATGATGTGCACCTCTATGCTGGGCAAAAGGGAAATCAGCTTATCCTCAAAATCAATGTCAAAGAGGCTTCTTAATGTCTTTTTGTTCCGGCTTTTGCCAACCACGATATTGGTAATGCCGGATAGCTTGGCGTATTCGGCCACGGCAACCGCAATATCATGGCCGGATAATGTGACAATCTCCGCCCCCATCTGTTCTGCCAATTCCATATTGGCGCGGATATTCTTTTTTTGCGTGTTGGTCATGTATTCGCTTTCGATCGTTTCCACATATACAGCGGCCCACGGCGCATGAAATGCCTCCGCCGCCCGCGCCGCCCACCGAATGCAACGTGCGGATGATGGGGATGCACCGATGCAGACAAGCAGCTTGACGTTTGCCATCTTGTCGGAAAGATGTCGCTCATGGTTTTCGTGGCTTATTCTGTCAGCAACCTTGCGTATTGCGACCTCTCGTAAAAGCCGCAAATTCTCCTTGGTGAAAAAATTTCTGAGCGCCGTCTGGGCACGCTCCGGCCGGTAGATTTTGCCCTCTTCAAAGCGACGCAGAAGCTCGTCCGGATCGATATCAACAAGCTTGACGGTATCTGCCCGGTCAAATATGAAATCCGGTACCGTCTCCCGGACGCTTACCTTTGTAATATCTTCAATGATGTTGTTGAGGCTTTCGATATGCTGGACATTGACGGTGGTGTACACGTCAATTCCGGCGTTTAAAAGTTCCTCAATATCCTGGTAGCGCTTGCGGTTACGGACGCCCTCGGCATTCGAGTGGGCAAGCTCATCCACCAATATCAGTTTGGGCTTACGCTGCAAAGCCGCGTCGAGGTCGAATTCCTTCAATTCGATATTTCGGTAATCTATCGTGCGGGACTGCAAGGCAGGAAGCCCCTCCATAAGCTTCATGGTTTCAGGTCTTGTGTGGGGCTCCACATAGCCAACTAGTACATCCACGCCGCTTCTATACTGCTCCCGCGCGTCGTCAAGCATGGCATAGGTCTTCCCTACGCCCGCAGCATAGCCAAAATAAATTTTCAGCTTGCCCTGTCCCTCTTCCTGTTCGCCGCGCAGTTGGTCCAAAATGGCATCCGGGTCGGGACGTTTTTCCTGATTTTCCATCCAACCACCATCCTATTGAGATTATACTACAGCGCCCATAGCATTGAAATCAGAGCAAGCCGTCCAATGCCAGATTTACTTCCAGCACATTGACGGCAGGCTCTCCGAATATGCCTAAGAACCGCCCACTCGTATGTTGCCGGATAACGCTTCTTACCATGCCTTCCTCCATTCCCCTAGCACCTGCCACCCGCTTCACTTGGTATTCCGCGGCTTCGGGCGTGATATGCGGGTCCACCCCGCTGCCCGAGGCCGTGACAAGATCCAAGGGGATTTTAGCCGTATTGCCGGGATCAAACGCGCGCCACCAATCGATGCGCTCCTGCACAAGCGCTTTTTGTTCTTCGCTCGTGGCGGAAAGATTGGTCGTACCCAACGGCCGCCCAATCAAATACTCTGTCTTAGAAAATTCCTGGGCGATCAGGCTGGAGCCATATTCCTTTTGCGTACCGTCCTTTAATGTGACTGTTATGACGCTCCCGTTCGCCTTACCCGGAAACAAGAGTCGCGCTACGCCTGTGACCGCCGCCGTATAGAAAACCCCACACAATAACGTCAGAAGCGCAAAGCAGAGGAGTGCGGGCTTTAATACACTTAAGAACCTTTTCATAGTACATTCTCCTTATAGAATACCGCAGGCGGTCAACAGGACGTCTATAGCCTTAATGGCTGCAAACGGGGCGGCAAGTCCGCCCAAACCATAAACGAGCAGGTTGCGTTTCAAGAGATTACCCGCCGAGACCTCCCTGTATTTGACGCCTTTGAGCGCCAGCGGAATCAACGCGATGATGATAAGCGCGTTATAGATGATGGCGGAAAGCATAGCGGTTGTGGCGCTGGTCAGCCCCATAAAATTCAGTGTGCTGAGCTCCGGATAAATGGTGAAAAACAGCACCGGAATAATGGCGAAGTACTTTGCCACGTCGTTGGCCACACTAAACGTCGTAAGCGAGCCCCGCGTCATCAATAGCTGCTTGCCGATACGCACAATATCAATGAGTTTGGTGGGGTTGGAGTCTAGGTCCACCATGTTGCCCGCCTCTTTTGCAGCCTGCGTTCCCGTATTCATAGCCACTGCAACATCCGCCTGCGCAAGCGCCGGGGCGTCGTTTGTACCGTCACCGGTCATAGCCACCAAATGTCCTTTTACCTGGTAATCCCGAATGAGCGTCAGCTTCGCTTCCGGCGTGGCCTCGGCCAAGAAATCGTCCACCCCGGCCTCCGCTGCAATGGCTGCGGCAGTCATCGGGTTATCACCCGTGATCATGATGGTTTTGATGCCCATTTTTCTGAGGTCTTCAAACCGCTCTTTGACGCCGTTTTTCACAATATCCTTGAGATAGATAACGCCGAGCACCCGGCTGTCTTGAGCTACCACCAAAGGCGTTCCGCCCATACCGGCAACCCGCTTTACGATTTTTTCGCATTCTTCCGGATATCGCCCGCCCTTTTGCAGGACGTATTCCTTGACCGCTTCGGCAGCGCCCTTGCGGATCTCGTTGCCCTGATAGTCGATGCCGCTCATCCTTGTTTTTGCGCTGAATTCGATGAACGTCGCCTGCAATTTAGACATATCCCTGCCGCGGATACCGAACTTTTCTTTGGCCAGCACCACAATGCTGCGCCCTTCGGCGGTTTCGTCCGCAATGGAGGAGAGCTGCGCAGCATCGGCCAATTCCTGCTCCGTTACCCCTTTTACAGGGATGAATTCGCTCGCCTGCCGGTTGCCCAAAGTAATGGTGCCGGTTTTATCGAGCAGCAGTACATCCACATCCCCCGCGGCTTCAATGGCCCGCCCGCTCATTGCAAGCACGTTGGCCTGATTGAGGCGGCTCATCCCGGCGATACCGATGGAGGAAAGCAGCGCGCCAATGGTGGTAGGGGCCAGACACACAAGCAGCACGATCACATTTGTAACGGAGATTGCAGCGCCCGCTCCAGCCTGGTTGCTTGCAAAGGCCGAAAACGGCAACAGCGTTGCGCTTACAAACAGAAATATGATTGTAAGCGTAACCAGGAGTATTTGCAGCGCGATCTCGTTGGGCGTTTTCTTCCTGGAAGCGCCTTCCACCATGGCGATCATTTTGTCTAAGAAACTTTCGCCCGCCTCCGCAGTGACCTCTATAATCAGCCAGTCCGATACCAGCGTAGTGCCGCCGGTGACGGCGCTGCGGTCCCCGCCCGATTCTCGGATAACAGGGGCGGATTCACCCGTGATGGCGCTTTCGTCAACAGAGGCGGCGCCGTCGATCACCTCGCCGTCCATGGGAATCTGTTCCCCGGCCACAACATAGACGATATCCCCCTTCTTGAGGGAATTGGAGAGCACCTCCACATAATCTTCCGTATTGGTAGCAGACTTCAATTTTTTCGCCTTTACGTCTTTTCTGGCGCTGCGGAGGCTATCTGCCTGTGCACGGCCGCGCCCTTCCGCAATGGCCTCTGCAAAGTTTGCAAACAGTACGGTAAACCACAAGATAAGCGCAATGGCGAGCGTATATCCGGCGCTTTCATCCCGTATTCCCGCAAAGGAAAGAAAATAGAGCGCGGTTGTCATAACGGCGCCAATATAGACGACAAACATAACAGCGTTTTTCACCTGTACTTTGGGCGCGAGCTTTACAAAGGACTGGCCCAGCGCATCGGTGAAGATGTTTTTATTTGTAGTTTTCTTGTTCATTTTCGCCACCTTGATCAACGTGTTGTAAAGTAATCCGCGATGGGCCCCAGCGCGAGCGCAGGGATGAAGCTCAGCGCCGCAACGATGAGTATGATGGCGATGAGCAAGCCCACAAACATGCCGTTGCTGGTGGAAAGCGTTCCTTCGCTGACTGCAACCGTCTTTTTCTTGGCCATATTCCCGGCCAGGAATATGGCTGCCGCCAAAGGAACAAAGCGCGAAACCAGCATTATGACGCCGCCCAGAACGTTTGTGAACACCGTATTGGCCATAAACCCACCAAACGCGCTGCCGTTGTTGTTTGCCATCGACGAGTACGCATAGAGAATTTCCGAAAATCCGTGCGCTCCTGAATTTAAAATCCAGCCCGGCGCTTCCGAATTCATAACGGCAACGGCTGTGCCAAGTAGTGTTAGAAGCGGGGGTACGAGCACGATGAGGCAGACCATCTTCATATCAAACGCTTCCACCTTCTTGCCCAGGTATTCCGGCGTTCTGCCCACCATAAGCCCCGCTATAAATACCGTGAGCAGTACGAACGCAAGCATACCGTATAGCCCGCTGCCTACGCCGCCGAACACGATTTCCCCAAGCTGCATCAAAAACATGGGAATCATGCCGCCAAACGGCGTAAAACTGTCATGCATGGCGTTGACCGAGCCGTTGGATGCGGCGGTGGTGGCCGTGGCCCAAAGAGAGGACGCCCCCACGCCGTGTATGATTTCCTTGCCCTCCATATTCCCCGCGGCCGTCACGCCCGTATAGGTTGGAGCAAGATATTGTTCGCTGGCCGTCACGCCGAAAAGGCAGAGTATGAACAATATCATCATGGCCATATAGATGGAGCGTCCCTGCCTTGCATCATGCACCGCTTTGCCAAAGGAGACGCAGAGCGCTGCTGGAATGATAAGTATGGAGAGCGTTTGTACTAGGTTAGAGAACGGCGTGGGATTTTCAAACGGATATGCCGAATTCATGCCAAAGAAACCACCGCCGTTTGTCCCCAGCTGTTTGATGGCGACCTGGCTTGCGGCAGGTCCAAGCGGCAGCACCTGTATGACCCCGCCCTCCAATGTTGCAACTTCACGGTAAGGCGCAAACGTCTGTACGACGCCCTGAGATACCAGTATGATCGCCACAACAAAGGACAGCGGAATCAAAATATAAAGCGTCGTTTTTACAAGATCAGCCCAAAAGCTGCCTAAGGTGGTTTTTTGCTTTAAGATAAATCCACGCACCAGCGCAAACAGCACAGCGATGCCCGTTGCGGCGGAAACGAAGTTTTGCACAGTCAACCCTAAAAACTGCGTCAGGTAGGAGAGCGTGCTTTCTCCGGAATACGCCTGCCAATTGGTGTTACTTACAAAACTGGCGGAAGTATTGAATGCCAGATGCCAGCTTGTTGCCGGCATACTTTCCGGGTTCAACGGCAATACGCCCTGGAGCATCTGCAGCGCCCACAGGAAGACAAGGCCAACAAGGCTAAACAGCACAGCCGAGAAGGCATACTTTTTTGCCCCCATCTCCTCGTCTTCCTTTACACTCATTAACCTATAGATTCCTCTCTCCACAGGTGAAAGTACTCGGAACAAAAACACCTTTTGCCCGGTTAACACCCGGTACATGTAGTTCCCAAGCGGAACCGAAAGCCCGAGTAAAAGAACGATGAAAAGCAAATCCTGTGCAATTATCAGACTCACAGTTTCTCACCCCAAAATAAAACGTAGAACAGATACCCCAGCAACGCGACCGAAATCACGCCAGATATTAATAAAACAATGTACATATTCTTACTCCCGGTTCGCTATACGAACGCCGCAATTCCTGCGGGCTTATTTCTGGCACTCTATAAGGCTACCCCCGCAGCCTGCCTGTTTCTAGCGGCGGCGAATGTTCACCCACCACTGGATCACGCACAACACCGTAAGAAGTATGACAATCCCCCAAATCACCGTTCCGACCCAGTCCACAAAACCACCCCATTCCGCATTTGCAGCAGAGATTTTCCTGCTTTACGGTGTCAGTATAGCAAAACAGAAATTAAGGCAGTGTCAATATAGGTTGGCTGCGTGTCAAGAAGTTGGCAAGATTTTAAAACGAGCATTTGATAGGGCGAGGAGCTCATTGGTAAACGCAGTTCAACTAGACATGCTTTTATCCGCCATGACAAAATTAAATACAGTTGAAGCCCTGTGAAATGACAATCCCTATGCTCATGAATAGTAGGATGACTTCAACCTTTAATAGTGATAAGATAATTCAAATACTCCCCAACCAACGGGCATTCCCGTTTGCTGCACAAATCCAAAAGGAGGGATGATGTTTGCCGAGATGTAGCTCATGTGAAGGGTTCTGCGTGCTGAAGGTCCCTGTCTTTTCGTCTTTGAACAGAGAGGACCTAGTTCACATCTCCCATATGATCCGGCATCAGGAATATGCAAAAGGTGAAACGCTTTTTTCTGAGGAAAACAGCCCCGAGGCCCTGGTTATCGTCAACGAGGGAAGCATTAAGGCATATAAGATTACCCCCGATGGCAGGGAGCAAATTCTGTACGTATTTTCTGAAGGAGATTTTTTCGGTGAACGCAGCCTCTTTGGCAGGCAGAGGACCACTTATGCGGCTGAAGCATTGGAACCGGTAAAAACCTGTTCGCTGACAAAAGAGCGTTTTCATGACCTACTGCGATCTTACCCGGAAATCGCGGTTAAAATTATTGAGGAGCTTGAGGAACGCATTGCGCGGATGGAGAACTCTTTGCAGAGTATCGGCGTACGCAGCATAGAGGCCCGTATTAGCGCGCTGCTCTTGGAGTTTGCCGCCAAATATGGTGAGATTGTTCCGGAGGGTATGCTAATCCGCCTCCCGCTCAGCCGAGAGGGCATGGCAAATTACCTTGGTATTGCTCGCGAAACGGTTAGCAGGAAACTTGGTCAGATGGAAAGCGAGGGCCTCATCCGGTCGGTCAGCAACAAAAGCATTCTGTTGCTCGACCAGGAAGCGATAAAGGTCTCTGCAGGCTTTTTTCCTAACTTTCAATAATTTGATTGCAATCACAGATATCCTCCTCACCCGCTGCTAGAATGAAGATAACATCAGAAACAGCATGAGGAGGAATTACAATGAGCAACAATTATCATACGACGGTTGGCGCAGTTGCGGCATCCATACCGGAAGCGATTTACGTATTTCGAAAGCTTGGAGTAGACTTTTGCTGCGGCGGAAAAAAACCGCTCGCGGAAGCACTCTTAGAAAAAGGGGTAAATCCGGATCAGTTTTATGAACGGGTGGAACAGGAAAAGGCCAGGAAAGAGAATGTGGAGCGAAGGGACTTTTCCAACATGAGTCAGGCTGTTCTTTCCACGTATATTGAGGATACGCACCACGCATATTTGCGAGATACTCTGCCGGAAATTGACGCCTTGCTGCTCGCAGTGCTGCGCGCTCACGGTAAAAATCATGGGGAGCTGTTTGAAACATATCGGCTATTCGGAAGATTAAAGGCCGACTTGGAACAACACCTGATTAAAGAGGAAACGTTGCTGTTCCCCGCACTTAGTCAGGAAGGGGCACAAGAGCAAATCAGAGGCCTGTCGGCTGAAATCATTGAAGAACACGAGGCCGCCGGGGAAATTCTTGAGGATCTGGTAAGGGTAACCGGAGGCTTTCAAGTTCCCTCCGATGCGTGCCTGAGTTACGAACGGGTATATGCGCTGCTTCCGGCCTTAATAGAGGATTTGCACACGCACATCCATTTGGAGAACAATATTCTTTTGAAAGACTTGGGCTAAATCCATAAACTTTAAATTGTAGTAACGATAAAGGCCGCCCTTTAGGCGGCCTTACTGAATTTCTGAAATGATATCACGGATATTCCGTTAGACAGCCAAATAGTGCTTGGCGATCTCCTCGGTGAGCTCACAAGTTTTCCCTCTGGCCACGATTTGACCTTTTTGCATCATCAGATAGCTGTCTGCCAGTTTTCTCGCAAACTTCAAGTTCTGCTCCACCACGATGGTGGTAATGGACATTTCCTCGGAAATAGAAAGCAGGATATCGGCGATTTCAGCCACGATATTGGGCTGTATGCCCTCGGTAGGTTCATCAAGCAGCATGACGCTGGGCGACGCCATCAGGCACCGCGCGATGGCAAGCTGCTGTTGAAGCCCGCCCGAAAGCACCCCGCCCTTGCGCTCCAAATGTACATTGAGCGAAGGAAAATACTCCAGCACCTTTTTCATCTGCTTTGCGCAGTTGATACCCTCATGCCCAAGCATGCCCAGTTCCAGATTATCCTTTACGGTGAGGTTGGATAATATCTCTCTTCCCTGCGGAACATATCCGATCCCCGCGCGTGAGCGCAGGTACGGCGGCATCCTGCTGATGTTCTTTCCTTCGAACTCGATCATGCCCGCCTCAAGCGGCAGTACCCCGATCAGGCTTTTGAGAAGCGTCGTCTTTCCTACGCCGTTGCGCCCCAATATTGCGATGCGCGCCTTGGTTCCGGCCTCAAAAGAAACGCTGGTAATGATTTTGCTTTTACCATAGTTGACCATCAGGCCCTCTGCCTTCAGCATTCGACTTTTACCTCCTCGCCCTTTAAATACACGCGGGCTACCTCGGGGTTTTTCTCTATTTCCTCGTATTTCCCCTCAGCCAACAAGGTACCCTGATGCATAACCGTGATGATATTGCTGATTTGCTTGACGAACTCCATATCATGTTCCACCACGATCACTGTATGGTCAGCCGCAAGCGCCTGTATCATGCGGCCTGTTTTTGCCGTTTCCTCCGCGGTCATGCCTGCAGTCGGTTCATCGAGTATGATAAGCTTGGGGTCCTGCGCCATCACCATACCCACTTCGAGCCATTGCCGCTGGCCATGGGAAAGGGAGCAAGCCATCACCATACGTTCCTCATACAGGCCGATCTGATGCAATATGGAGCATACCCGCTCGGCAATCTGCCGGGTCCGGCGGAAAAACACCGTCTGCGGTATGGAGGAATAGCCGTACAACGCGACCTCCACGTTTTGGTAGGCGGTCATGTTTTCAAACAGATTGGGACCTTGGAACTTTCTTCCTATGCGATATTTCTGTGAAATCTCACTGGGGCTTTTGCCGGTGATATCGCATCCGTCAAAAACGATACTGCCCTGCGTGGGTTTGGTTTTGCCGGTTATCATGTCCATCAGGGTGGTTTTTCCGGCCCCGTTGGGCCCTATGATCACCCGAAGCTCGCACTCCTCCACCGTAAGGTTCATGTTGCTGACAGCCTGGAACTTATTAAAGTCCACATACAGCCCTTCTACCTTTAAAATTGGTGCAGCCATCAGCATACCTCCTTCTGTTCCGCGGATGCGTTTTTACGCCTAGCATCGCCCCGTAGATATTGAATATTGATCAGCTTGCCAATCAGCCCGTTGGGCATGAAGAACACAAAAACCAGTACCACAACGCCCATAATCAGCATCCAATAATCCGCAATCTGCTCCGAAAGCAGCGTTTGCGCCCAATTAATGAGTATCGTACCCACGATAGCGCCCGTCAAATTGCCTCTGCCGCCGATCGCTACCCATACAAGAAGCAGTGTAGAAAGGGTTAGGCCCACCTCCGTAGGTGAAATAAAGCCGTTGGTTGGAATATAAAGAACGCCCGCCAGCCCTGCCAACACGCCGGAAACCACATATACCGCGATCTTGAACCGGTTGGGCTTATACCCCAAAAAAGTCAGACGCGATTCGTTTTCCCTAATTGCCTGCAAAACCGTACCAAAGCGGGTGTTGGTCAGCCAGATGCAGAACAGATATACCAGCAGCACCACCCCCAGCAATATGTAATAAAGCACATTGAGTGAAAGCGGGGCGCTGCCCAGCAACGACCGCTCCAGGCCGCCTAGCCCGTTGCTGCCATTGGTATAGACATGCTGGTTGGTAACAAACAACTCGAATATCTGCGCAAGTGCCAGCGTAATGAGGGAAAAGAATACGCCGCTGATCTTGCTGGAAAATATAAATGTTCCAAGAAAAGCCGCAATCAAACCCGGTACAACAAGCGCAAGCAAAAATGCCACAACCGGGCTCAGGAGCGGCGTAAATAGAGCGGGTATCTGTTCGAGCCCTGCTTGCTGCATATACCATGGCAGACCTTTAAGAAACGTATAGGAAAGCGCCACCATATACCCGCCCGCGCCAAACAGCACGGCGTGTCCCATGCTCATAAGGCCCGTATAACCCCACAGCAGGTCAAGGGATATGGCAAAAATAATATAAACTAGCACTTTGCCCATCAATTCCGTACGGAACGGGGAGAACAACAAAGGGAAAATCGCCAGGAACAGGAACGCTGCGCCATCGATATAGCGGTTGACCGGTAAAGACGTGAGTTTTTTGAGCAGCATTGGCAGCCCGCCCCTCTCATTTTTTAGCTAAACAAAACATCTGCTCCGCATGCCCGGATTACCTTTTCTCCTTTGCAAATAACCCCTCCGGCTTAAAGCGGATCAGTATGATAATGATCAAAAATACCAGTATCTTTGCGCCGACATCGTTCCAGAACCCGCCCAATATCGTGACTGATTCTCCGATTAAACCCGCAGAAAACGCCGTTCCGAACAACGAATCCACACCGCCGATTACAACATTCAAAAATGCATCGGTCAGGTACTGTACCCCCATAAACGGCGAAACTGTGCGTATTGGGGCGAGCATGGCCCCGGATAGCCCGGCGAGCGCCGTACCATAGGTAAACGTAATGGTATCGATACGCTGGGTATTGATGCCCAGGCATCCCGTCATGGAACGGTTCTCGGTAATAGCACGGATCTGTTTGCCCAGCGTGGTTTTATAGATGAGCAACCATGTAGAAAGCAGTGCAAGCGCGGCGACCAGCAGGATGACCAAATTGTAATAAGGGATGGGTACGCCTTTTATTTCCAATGTGCCGTTTACCGGTATATTGACATATTTAAGCTCCGGCCCACTGATAAACCGCACGGCCTGCTGGATTACCAGCGAGAGGGCATAGGTAGCGAGCAGAGTCTCCGCCGTCTTGCCATACAGCCTGCGGATAACCAGCCGCTCGATACCGGCGCCCAGTAATCCCGTTATCAGAAAAGCCCCGATAATGGAACAAAAGTAGGGCAACCCCATCACAGTACTTGTGTAATAGGCTACATAGGCGCCAACCATAATCAACTCTCCGTGGGCGAGGTTTACCACCTTCATATGACCCATGATGATGACAAGCCCCAGCGCGGTCAGTAAAAACAAGGCGGAAGAATTGATGCCGTTGGCCAGCAATAATGCAAACATAAATGGGACTACCCCCTTTTAAAATAGAGTTCAGAGCACGGCAGTTGTCGTGCTCTGAACAGAGCCTAAAACCGTTTAATAGCGACTTAGGGCTTGGGTTCGATCAGTTCGGGGGATTCGTAAACGACTTTGAACGAACCATCGGGAGCCACCTGCGCGATACGGCCACGGCACCAGAGATGGTGGCTGTTCTCGTCAATCTTGATATGTCCCTGAGGAGCATCCATTTCCAGGCCCTTGAATGCGGCCAAAATGGTTTCCGGCTTGAAGTCTGCGGCCTTTTCGAGTGCCATGGCAAGCAGCTTGACTGAATCATAGCTGGCCTCGCCCACTGCGGTCACATCGCGGTTGCCGAACTTCTTTTCATAGTTGTCCACAAAGGTTTTGTTCGCTTCGCTCTCGATGGTATTGAAGTAGTTGAAGCAGGAATAATGCCCCACCGCCGCATCACCAATGGCCGCTACCGAGGCTTCGTCTGTAATCGTGCTTGCGATGGGCATTTCGGCTGCATCAAAGCCGTAGCTCTTATACTGTTTGTAGAAGGCCACAGTACTGTCGCCGTTCAGGTTGGCATAGATCACGTCCGGGTCTGCCTCTTTGATTTTGGCGATGACCGAAGCAAAATCAGAATTGCCGGAGGGCACAATCTCATTGCCCACAATCTCGCCGCCATTCGCCTTTACCACTTCAACGGCCTGCGCGTGAATGAGTGATACATATACTGTCTCTGAGCCCAGGAAGAAGAATTTTTTGCCGACGTTCTCCATCAACCACGGTACAAACAGATCATTCTGCTGGTTGAGTACGCTGCCGGTATAGATGAGATTCGGGGAAGGATCTTCGCCTTCATAGAAGGTGGGGTATACCAGGATGCCGTTGTTCTGTTCCACAATGGGTCGTGCCGCGACACGGCTCGCGGAGGTGTAGAGGCCTACCGTAGCCACGACTTTATCCTGCATAATCAGCTTTTTCATTTTGTCGGCGGCCTTGGCCGGATCGGTGGAATAATCTTCGAATACCGGAACCAGTTTCTTACCCTTTACGCCGCCCGCCTCGTTCACCTCGTCGATGGCCATCATAGCGGCATTGTACATGCACTCCTCGGTAATTGCCGTAGCGCCGGTCTTGGAGAATATCAGGCCAATCTTAATCTCTCCAGATGAGCCCCCGCTGACGCTTGCCCCGCAGCCCGTCAACCCGAGAACCGTCGCTGCGCATACGAACAGCGCAATCCCAATCCTTGCCCATTTTTTCATTTTGTTATCCTCCTCTAGCTCCTTCGGTAACTGATTTTGATGAAGACATATCTCCAAACACCGTTTCCACGGCAATTTGGGCACAGTATCCCGCTAACCCTGACTGGCTAGCGCTTTCCCTCGCCTTTCCCAAGCGCCTTGGCGGCGGTACTGACCGCCTGGCTCATTGCGGAGTATCCGCCGCAACGGCATAAATGCCCGCCCAGCGCCTCCAATACATCTTCTTCCGAAGGGTCCGGATGTTTGTCAAGCATGGCCTTTGCCGCCATCAGAATGCCTGGGATACAGAACCCGCACTGCACCGCGCTGTGTTCGATAAAGGCCTGTTGCAGAGGATGCAGGCCGTCGTCATAAGATAGCCCCTCGACGGTCAGTATATCGGCGCCGTCCGCCTCCGCAGCCAATATGATGCAAGACCGGACGGGTACGCCGTTCATCAGTACCGTGCACGCACCACATTCGCCGTTTTCACAGCCGGATTTGGTGCCGGTGAGCCCTGCTTCTTCCCGTATAAAGTGCAACAGGGTTTGTGCCGTATCCACTTCTGCCTCTATCTGCATGCCGTTAACGCGCATTACAACCGGAACCCTATGCATTCAGCACACCTCTATTCATCTCTTCAATCGCCATTTTGATTAGAACCGGGATCATTTCCTTTTTATATTCCGGCGAGGCCCGCATGCTGCTGCGGCGGGGAGAAATCTCATTTACAATGGCAGCCACCGCTTCCTCTAAAAGCTGCCCGGAATACGGAGCGCTGTTTAATAGTTCCTCAGCCTTACGCGCGCGTGCAACAGTCGGCCACGCCGCACCCAAAGCAATGCGAAAATTTTGTAGTCCTTCGCAGTAAACGCCCGCACTGATCCCGGAAAGATCCATGCCCTTTACACGGCTCCTACGGTAATATTTGCTTTTTGACCCCTCTGGGGGCGTTTTGAGCAGTACGCCTTTTAATACCTCTCCAGCCCGCAGATCCACCTTGCCGGGACCCAGCAGGAACCGTTCCAACGGGATGACCCGCTCCGCCTGCAAGCTGACCAGGTGTACATCTGCATCATACAGCAGCAGGCCAGGGAGAGAGTCTGCCGAAGGGGAGCCGTTGCAGATATTCCCGCCGATGGTGGCACGCTGCCGGATTTCATAGCAGCCGATATGTCCCGCTCCTTCCACCAGCGCCTGATACACTTGCGTAAGCGGATGCTCCACCACAGCCTGTACAGGCTCTGCCGCCCCAATAAACAGGCCGTCATGCACAGGATAAATGCCCCGCAATTCCTCTACGGCCTTCACATCCACCACCAACGTGGGGCTTAGCCTTTCCTCACGCATCACCAGCAGCAGATCCGTGCCGCCCGCCAGGAGCTTTGCACCCTCCTGAGCAGCCAGTTCAAGCAGGGCGGGAAGCGCTGCCGGTCTTTCGTAACGATA
This sequence comes from Bacillota bacterium, assembly GCA_023435025.1. Classification (GTDB taxonomy): domain Bacteria; phylum Bacillota; class Clostridia; order Christensenellales; family CAG-138; genus JAEYLA01. The sequence goes on along the minus strand of JAEYSE010000010.1, from coordinate 13,052 downwards.
GTCGCTAACGATCACCGATGCCACCTCCCCTGTGCATGGTAACAATCCGATCAGCCGACGCCGGAATGGTATGAAAACGCAGGCCTGTTGCGTCATAAATGGCATTGAGCAGCGCCGGAACAGTGCCCACGGCACCGTGTTCGCCGATGCCCTTTGCGCCATAGGGCCCGGATTCCTCCGGCGTCTGTACGAAAAACACCTCTGTCTTACAGGGGATATCTTCGATGCCTGGGATTTTGTAATCCACCAGCGTGTCGTTGCGTACTTTCCCCGTCTTTTGGTCGTAGACCACCGTCTCGCTTAGCGCACTGCCTGCCGCCATCAGCATGGCGCCGCTCACTTGCTCTGTGGCAAGACGCGGGTTGATGATGGTGCCGGCATCGATAGCGTTTAGAAGGCGCAGCATTGTTACCTCCCCGGTACGCAGATCCACCGCGACCTCCGCGCCTACACAGCCGAATGTCCAATCGGCAGCGGCATTGCCTTGCCCGGTCTCGGCGTCGTGGTTCTGTATGCCCTCCGGTACAAAATACCCTACGCCCATAACCGGTTGTGTAAGCGCAATGCCATCCGGGCCGCAAAGGCCCGTCGCAAACCGCCCCCAGCCAATGGATTGGCCGTTATAGCGCACCGTACCCGCCTCCGCCGTCACGCAATCGGCAGGAACGCCAAATACCTTAGCTCCCTGTTCTCTCAGCTTCCGTTTAAAATCCTCGGCCGCCAGCAGCACAGCGTTCCCGGCACCCCATGTGGAACGGCTGGCCACCGTCTGCCAATCGTACGGGGAGATGAGCGTATCCACGGAATATTCGAAATGTACCTGTTCAAAGGGTATCCCAAGCGCCTCTGCTCCAATCTGGGCCAATACGGTATGCAGGCCCTGGCCCATATCCACAGCGCCGGTGCTCATGCTGACGCTGCCATCGGCATTGGGCTTTATGAACGCGCCGGATTGGGCGTTGGTGGGCATACATGGGGTTTTCATATAGGCGGCCATCCCCCGGCCTATTGCTATATGCGGCGGGAATTGCGGCTTTATCACACCGAACAGCTTCTCGGAAATAATGTGCGCGCATTCCGCTACATTTCCGTTGGATGGGTGCATCACCTGGCCCAACCCGTTTTTGTCTCCCGGGCGCAGCAGATTTTTTTGGCGAATATCCTGCGGACGCATGCCAAGCTTTTCTGCCGCTACATCCATCAGGCTCTCTACCGCCAGATGCACCTCCGGATGCCCATACCCGCGTGTAGCCCCTATGGGTGGCGTATTGGTATATACGCCATAGACATCCAGCCGCAGGTGATCCACGCTGTATGGGCCGGTGCCCGCCGAGGCCATGCCTGTGATGATATTGACGGCATAGTCGGCATTCCCGCCGCTGGCCACGGCCGACTCTCCGACAATCGCCAGCAACTTTCCGGTTTTATCGAACCCCAGCCGATAGCGGCAGATTGCGTTGCGTCCATGGGTCGTGCCGCAGAACATTTCCTCGCGGGTTAGCAGCAGCCGCACATATTTCCCCGGCACCAGCCGCGAAACACAGCCCACAAGCGCTTCGATCGTGATATCCGATTTACCGCCGAACCCGCCGCCCAAAAAGGGCGCGATAACCCGGATTTTGTTATAAGGAATCTCCAAAAGTTCTGAAATGGCAGCCTGCACCACAAAGGGTGCCTGGGTGGTAGCATACATGATCATGGAACCGTCTTGTCCGTAACGGGCCACAGCGCAATGCGGCTCCATCTGCGCATGTATGACCGAGGGAAAACAATATTCCCCTTCCACCACACAATCCGCCTCTTCCATGGCGGTATCAGCCTGGCCCCTGCGGACCTTGAAATGCTGGTAGGTATTATGCCCCTCCCGGTGTACATAGGGAAGGATCTTATACTCCATGAGCTGCTCGTGCAGTACCGGAGAGGACGGATCCTTTGCCTCCCAAGGGTCCAGCACAAAGGGCAGAACCTCGTAAGAGACCTTGATTTTTTTGAGCGCGCGCTGGGCCTCCCGTTCGCTGCGGGCTACCACTACCGCCACCGGTTCGCCTACAAAGCGTACCTTTTCCCTTGCAATCGGGTGTTGATCCTGAATGGCTACGCCGAAGGGCCCCGGTACATCCTTGCCGGTCGCTACCTTTACGACTCCCGGCATTCCGGATGCCTCCTCCGCATCGATCGCAAGAATCCGTGCATGCGCATACGGTGAACGGAGCACCTTCATATGCAGCAGGTTGGGAAATTTCATATCCGCGGTATACAGCGTGCAGCCAGTCACCTTTTCTACGCCATCCACCCTTTTGGGGCTGCTGCCTACTGTTTGGAAGCCCATGCGATCCCTCCTTGGTTTGTCTTTTAGACCGCCAGTTAAGAACCTGCAGCGAAGCTCTGCACTCTATTTAGCGGGGAAGCGTCACATCTTTGCCGTTCTTGATAACATGCAGCGGCGCCTGATGCTCCCAGATAGCGTGGTAAACATCGACCGCCTGAAGCACCACAAGATCCGCATTGCCACCAACCTCCAGCACATGCCCGGGGATGCCGAGAACCTTTGCAGCTGAGGTCGTAATCATATCGTACAGCAGCTCCATATCCGCAAACGATGTCATCCACATCAGGTGGGAGGCCAGGAAGGCAACCTCCAGCATATTACACCGTCCAAACGGATAATAAGCATCGGCAATATCGTCCTGCCCGAGCGCTACGGGAATACCGGCGGCAGTTAAGTCCCGCACCCGCGCATGCAACGGGCCGGTGTGCGGATCCGCCACCAAGCCGATACCCGCCCTTTTCATAAGCGCCACCAGCTTGCGGAAATAATTCTCTTCATAGAGCGCCATGGCACGGCAGTGCTGTGCGGTTACGCGACCCTGCCAGCCCGCCTTGTGCGCGCGAAGGGCAAACATCTCCAGCGTCTTTTCCTCCGCGTCGCCCACATCGTCGAGCAGCATGGAAACATCTTTGTTGTATTTCACTGCGATATCAAACATTTTGTCGATATGGCTTTGCTCATCGGCCTTGGTAAACTCAATCCAGGGTATGCCGCCCACCACATCGGCGCCCATCTCAATTGCCTGCACGACATAGCCTTCGGCTTCGGGCTCTCGCACCACGCCATCCTGCGGGAAAGCAACCACCTGCAGTTCCACCCGGCCCTCGTATTCCGCGCGGGCCTTCAACAGTGCCTTGATGCCTTCCAGCCTGGCTTTGGAGTCCACGTCCGCAAAAGCGCGGATATGCGTATTCCCATAGCGCAAGGCGAGATCGCATGCCCGCCGGACATTGGGGAGTATCCATTCCTCGTTATAGGCGGATTTAAAATCGGCCGCGCGCTCAATCGCCGTCATCGCTCCGCCCATGCCGCCGTGGTGATATTCGCCAAGAGCCGCCTGTCCAGCCATTTCCAGCGTATACACCTTGCAAAGATGCAGGTGTCCATTGACAAACGATTCGGTAACCAGGCCGCCGCGAGCGTCTATCACTTGCCCGGCTTCACGCGGAAGATCCGGTGCGATTGCCGCGATCTTACCATTCTGTATACCGATGCAGAGCAAATCCCCGTTTCCCTTGCGGATACGCGCGTTGGTGATCAGCAAATCAAACGCCATGTGTTTTTCCTCCATTGTTATCATTGTCGGCTACAGTCGCGTCGGTTTACGTACATATTCTGTTGCAGGAAGTAAACAAAAATTTTAGACTTGGGGCCTTAATAAGAAAATACGAAAAATGGAAATTTTTAAATTTATTTTATTATAAGTGATGGCTACAGTGATGCCTATTGTATATTCCTATAAAATAGTGCGGCTGGAAGGGCTAATTTTATGTGGGTTTGCACAATGACTGCAAACGATGAAATAAATATTTCCATTATTAACTTTGATATCCAGTTACAGATTGTGACTCCCGATTGGCATATTGAAGAGATGAAAAACTTACGCCATTTTCGTGAGGAGCGTACATGTACTCCTATGAACGTTAGCATAATCGATGTACTAACTTCTCGAATATTATATTAATTGATTTGGAAATATCATCTTAGCAATAAACACGGATTACCGGTCTTGTTTGGTCGGTCTTGACATCAGTGTCAGCTGTTGTTTTCCTGGCGCCGCGTGCGTTCTGGGGCATTTGGGTCATTCGGGATGATTGAAATTTGTATGGTTAGGTGGTATCACAAATTGAAAAAGCGACCGGTTTTTACAGGGTCAGCTTTTCCTCCATTGAGGCCTACTCAAGCCAGGGGCCGATGAATGGGAGGAACATCTAACAGAATGCTGCGTATACGGGGCCTTCGGCTCTCATATACAGTACATGCATCCCCCCCTCATTCTCCCGGGCATACATCGATCATTCGGGGTTTAAATACGCTCTTTTACGGATTCCCGCCAGATGAGCTTGGGCGGCATCTTTGTAACGGAATGCCGCTTACTCTCACCGCGAATACGCTGCATCAGCATAGCCACGGCAGTTTCGCCAAGTTCCTCTGCCGGCTGGGCAAAGGTAGTCAACCTGGGCCTCAAACTACTGCCGAACGGATGGTCGTCAAAACCAATGACGGACACATCCTCGGGTACTGAGAAACCGGCATGCCTTAGGGCATCTATAACCCCGAAGGCAATATAGTCATCTGCTGTAAAAATCGCATCGGGCAGCGTTCCGTTGGAGATGGTTTCCTTTACAAACCGAATTCCCGCCTCCACCGAAAATTCACCGCGGGTAAGCCCAAACGGTTCCAGGCCAACTTCCTCCAGCGCCTTCAAGAACCCGCTGCAACGCTCGTTTGCCGACTGAATGTCCTCGGGGCCGCCAATATGCGCAATCTGTTTGTGCCCCGTCTCTATGAACGCTTTACCGGCTTCGTATCCTCCCAAATAGTTGTCTACGACAACCGAAAGCTCCGTATATGGATACAGCTGATTGTCGATGATGACAAATGGGATTTGCTTAAGCTTCAGCTGTTCCACACAGGCTCGTTCGTTGACCGGCGTTAGCAACAGGATGCCATCTACCCGATCCTCCTGGAACAGAAAATTTGCCCATTCTGCAGGCTCCTTTTCTTCAGACTCAAGAACCGAAAGCGCTAAAAACATCCCTTCTTGCTGAAGCGCCCGGTCAGCGGTTTTTACTACACCCATCAAAAACGGGTCCATCAAACCCGGAACCAGCATACCGATGACGTTCGTTCTGCCTTTGGCTAAGCTTCTGGCAGCGGCGCTGGGCTGATATCCCAGCGTTTCAATCGCATGAAACACCTTTTCCTTGCTGGATGCCCTCACAGTTTTCACGCCATTGATTACCCTGGAAACCGTAACCACAGATACTCCGGCCTGCCTTGCTACGTCGTAAATGCTTGCTTTCACTGACTGACTCCATTAAGTTTAGTTAAAGCGATTATACTATCAGCATTGGTTCTTGTACAGGAAATGGTCACTTTTATCGAATTAATTCGCATATAGTTAAATCGGTTATACTATTGATGTTAGGTTTAGGGATTGTTTATTTTCGCAACAAACCAACACGAATATAAATACCTGCCGAAGTTGACGCTATACTCGGCTATTTTATTGCTTCAAAGAACCATCCATATTATTCTTGTAAGTTTTTGTATTCAGTGTTAAAATGAAACCGCTTAAACTTTTATGGGGGCAATCCGATGTCAGACATTCATAAAATTGTTGTTATAGGCGGGGGCAGCAGCTATACGCCAGAGCTTCTTTACGGCTTTGTCACCAGAAAATCCCGGCTTGCGGTAGCAGAGATCGTACTGGTAGATATACCAGAAGGTATTCGAAAGCTTGAGGCAATCGGCGCCTTGGGATTGCGGATGTTTCAGAAGCACAGCATTGCTACCCGTTTGTCATGGACACTGGATATAGAATCCGCCCTGTCCGGCGCGGATTTCGTATTGAATCAGATACGGGTTGGGGGGCTTAATGCGCGCGCTTTGGATGAACAGATCCCCAATCGCTTCGGCCTGATCGGCCAGGAAACTACGGGGGCCGGAGGTTTGTTTTTGGGGCTGCGCACCATGCCCGTGGTCATCGAGATTGCAAAAAAAATGGAGCACCTATGCCCCGAAGCTATCCTTATCAACTTTACCAATCCTGCTGGAATGGTTACACAAGCCGTCCAAAAGGTAACGAACATCCGCTGCATCGGTCTGTGCAACATTCCAATCAACATGAAACACGAACTCGCAAGCATTCTGTCAATACCAGTCGAGTGTCTCAACTTCGATTACGTGGGAATCAATCATTTATCATTCATAACAAGGGTTTGGGACGACCATGAGGATTACACCGAAGCTCTTCTGAAACATCCTATTGAACTCATGTCATCCATCGTCCCGAATATACAACAGTTGGAAAACCCCGGGGCAGTTATCGAAGCAATCGGCTTGATCCCCTGCCCGTATTTGGCTTACTATTTCTGCGAGGATCAACAGCTCAAAGAGGAGCTTGAGGGGCTGCAAAACGGGAAAGGAAGCCGTGCGAATGAAGTGATGGCTACAGAGAAACTTCTTTTTGATCTGTACCGGGACCCGGAGCTCACGTCAATACCCGAAGAGTTGAAACGGCGCGGAGGCTCGCTCTATTCAGAAGCCGCCCTGCAGATTGTGGAAGCGATCGCCTATAGTACCGGCTGCATTTTAACGGTCAATGTCCGAAACGGTTCTGCCATACCCGAACTTCCGGAGGATGCTGTAATTGAAGTCAACTGCAGGGTGGACAAAAATGGGGCGGTTCCTATTGGGAAAATAACGCTTCCCCCGCAAGTCCGGGGGCTGATACAGCATGTCAAGTCATATGAATCCCTCGCAGTATCAGCTGCACTCAATAGAGATCGTCGTCTGGCCCAGCAGGCGCTTATCGCGCATCCGCTCGCTCACGATTCCATCAAAGCCCTAAAGGTATTTGACGCGCTTTGGGAAGCGCACGCCAAGTATCTAGGCTACTATTGTTAACAGCAGAGGAAATTCCATGAGTTACTTAATCGGTATTGACGGCGGATCCTCCAAGACAAAAGGCCTACTCTCTGACCACACTGGCCGGATACTCGCGGAATATACCACTTCCGGCTCCAATTATCATAGCATCGGAAGGAAGGCAACCTATCAGATCCTTGAATCCGTGATACACAATTTACTCAAGGCAGCCAGCCTGAAAAAGGACCAGCTGGGCTTTGCCATGCTTGCTCTATCAGGTGCGGACCTTCCGTTAGATTTCAAGATTTTAAATGAAGTTGCCGCCGAATGTCTTCCCGGTGCTTGTTATGAAGTGACAAACGATGTATGGGCAATCATGCGCAGCGGTCTCCATCAGCCTTGGGGTGCAGTGATCATCTGCGGTACAGGCAGCAATGCCGGGGTTACGCGCCCTGACGGGCACCGTTTCATACTCCGGTCGCTGTCCTATGAAGTGGGTGGTTACGGAGGCGGTCACGATATGGCCATTGAGGCGTTGCACTATATGTTCAGAGCGGATGAGCTGACCTATAAACCAACGCTACTGACCACGCGTCTGCCGATGCTCTTTGGCTACGATAATCCATTGGATCTCCTTGGTCGGCTTTTTCCTGTTGATCAACTAAGCCTCGAAGAATATAACCGAATTCCACCGTTGGTCTTCGAACTGGCGAATGAAGGGGATGAGGTTTGCCTTGAAATTCTCAAACAGATGGGAAGAACCCAAGGGCAACTCTTTAACGGCGTCATTCGTCAATCAGGAATTAAAGGCATACCGGTGCCCGTCGTCATTGGCGGCAGCCTGTTCAATGGATCAAACCCGACCTTTGCCGATGCAATGCTGCTGGAAATTCACACGCTGTTGCCAGAAGCCTATTTCGTTAAGAGCCCATATCCTCCGGCTGCCGGCGCTCTTCTTCTGGCCCTTGACCGAATGAATTGCGGGCCTTGCGAGGAAGCCTACGGCCATCTGAATGACTACTTTCTCTGAAAACACTCGCGACTTGCTGCACACATCACTTCATTTTTGGGGCTGTGGTGTCGGAATATATGCGCGCGCACCACGCGGATTATACACAAAACACTCTGATATGGGGCGTTTTGTTAGAATACCTTTAATACAAATCTACATAAATAGCCTCATATCTTTCTTGAAGTCTTCTATAAATATTGTTATCATTTATCCATATCCGATCAATGCAGATATTTCCTTGATTTCCTTATACTATTCACACATTCCTGTAATTCGTTTTTGGGGGTAAATGTATGAAAAAGCGCCTTATCTGTGCAGTATTGTCAGTATTGCTTGTGTTCAGCATGCTGCCGGCTGCTGCTTTTGCGCAGGGCGAGAGTGAGGTTGTCGGGAAAGTGCCGCAGGCTATTGGCTTGGAATACCCTTCGGGGGATGGGCAAACTGATTACACCACGAGTGAAGATCCTGCTGGTGAGGAGCCGAACGGTGAAGAGCCAACCGGCGAGGAGCCGACCGGTGAAGAACCAACTGGTGAGGAGCCGACCGGTGAGGAGCCGACCGGTGAGGAGCCGACCGGTGAAGAGCCAACCGGTGAAGAGCCGACCGGTGAAGAGCCGACCAGTGATGAGCCCACTGTAGAAACGCCTTCAGACCTTGATCCGGCTCTGCTGGGTGAAATGCAGACACTGGCTGCGTACAGTAATATTACAACATGGGAAGAGCTGGAGGCAGCGCTTGCCGATGTGCAGGCGACGTCTATAACCGTTACCGCCAATATCACAGTACCGGAAGGTAGCTCACTTTATGTCAACGCCGGTGTTACGCTACAGATTGCCTCGGCTGTGACTCTGAGCGTTCCGTCGGGGGATATACAGATATACGGGACTTTCGCGGCAGCGGGGGGTATACTGGAAATCGGTTCGGCCCTATCGCCATCAGGCAGGGTATCCGCACAAGCCGCCCCAAGCAAAGAGGAGTTTGTGATTTTACCCGACGGCAGCAAGCCCGCTATGGATGACGGCAGCAAGCCGGAGCCAGATGGCGCACTATCGGCCATCCGCGAACAGGCGGATGCTGTTAGCGCCATGTCCGATTTCAGCAATGACTCGGCCAAGGCCAGCGCAGCCTCAACTGCATACGTCAATGTATGGGACAATGGTCTACTTGAAGTACGCAGCGGCGGTATATGCAGGCTTTATGAAGACGGAGAGCTCAACATCATACAGGAAACAGGTGCCCCCGGCCTTGTCGCCATATCGGACACAGGTTCCAAGTTAATCAACGATGGGGTAATCTATGTTTATGGCGGGACGCTGCAGGTACAAGCTCCTGCCACTTATGAGGAAGATCCTTCGGCCAGCAACTATCTTATCATCAGCGAGGACGGAACGGTGTCGGGTATCGACTCAACCTTGGTGCTCAACAACCATAACCTTACCGTTTCGACATATACGGAACTTCAAGCGGCTCTGGTGCAGGCAAATTTGGACGATGCGGTCAACAACCAGTATTACATCTCCCTTTCCGGCAACATCCAGCTTTCCGGCAATATCGCAGTGCCCACTTACGCCACTCTCATCGTTTCCGGGGGCGATCTTATTATTCCCAGGGGATACCAACTCAGCTCTACCGGATGGGTCTCGGTAAGCGACGGCAACAGCCTTATCGTGAGCGGCAGCCTGAATATTGTGGATGATGCAAACGCTGCACAATATTCCGTGCTGTATGTATTCGATACGGGATCGCTTACCGCCCAGAACGGAGGCACGATTTCGGTCGACGGACGCCTATATATTGACGGGATGGCTTCCGTATTGTCTGGCAGTAAGCTAACTATTTCCCAGATGACAGAAGCAGAAATCGCGTCTACTGGAACACTTATGGTCAGCGGCACTTATTCAAAGCTTATAAACAATGGTGTTATCAATAACTATGGGGTATTACAAGTGGTTTCCCCTGCAAGCTATTCGCAAGGCACGTCTACCCGCATCGGCGTTACCAATGAAGGCGGCGTTGTGGAAGGAATTCCAAGCCAATTCGTATTTCATCGACGCCATACACAAGTCTTTACCGTTAATGAGCTGAACGACGCGGTGGAGGCGGCAGAAAACGATCCAAATACGAATTGCTTTATTCATATTTTGGACAGCATAGCAGTTACTGATGATCTCGATTTGCCAAGCAACGCCATATTAGACATCCTTTCCAGCCCGAGTGCTGTTCACGGCGAACTCATAATCCGTAACGGAGCAACCTTATACGCAAAGGGCAGAATTTATCTGCAAGACGGTACACTGCTCGCCGACGGCGGCAATATTGTAATGGACGCCAAAAGTAGTCTCCAGCTATGGTATGGCAGCGAACTCAGGCTGCAAAACGGCGCCAAGGTTACGCTTTACCCGGGCAGCAACCTGTATGTCGGTGTAGACGACGAGGATAGTTGTCTGATGAACGTAGCATCCGGCTGCGAGTTACGCCAGTATGGCTATCTCTTCATATCACGATACAGCACGCTGAATTTCGCTTCCTATTCCAGCCTTATCATGCACAACGGCAGTCAGACGGCCATTATCGGGACGCTCAGTCTGGATGGATGGGGACAGTGCGATCAATATGCCTACGTCAATATTGGTCAATACGGCAAAATCGTCGGTGCGAATGCAGACAGCATCTATTATTACTCTCCTGGCACTGTCAGCATCGCGGGCACACCTACGATAGGCAGCATGCTTACGGCAAAAGCAACCGGGTTCACCGCAGGCACCCTGTTTTACCAGTGGTACGCGAACGGCAACGCAATTTCGGGAGCAACCTCTTCCACATATACGATTCCTGCCGGCCAAGGCATAGCCGGAAAGCGTATAACAGTGAGCGTCACCGTGCTGGGGTATGACCCTATCTTCAGCCCACCTACCGCAGCCGTTGCAAAGGCCACACCCACCAAACCGGCCAAGCCAGTGCTGCAAATGTCAACGCATACCTCTGTCGTTTTACAGCCCGTACCGTCCGCAAAGTATATTTGTACCACCAGTTCCGCAATACCGGCAATCAGCGCCGCAGGCTGGCAGGACAGCAATGTATTTACAGGCCTTACGCCTTACACAGCGTATTATTTCTACCTATACAAACCGGCAACTGCGGATTATACCGCAAGCCCCGTCAGCGATGCGCTGCCCGTAAGGACTCTTGCACAGCCGGTAGAATCCATCGTTATCTCCGGCCCGCAGGAAGTTGCCGCAGGCAAGAGCATACAGCTATCAGCCGCAATCCTTCCGGCCAATGCCGGAAATAAGACACTTTCCTGGCTGAGCTCCGATCAAACCATCGCTACTGTCATCGGAGGAAAAGTGACCGCAAAAAGCGTGCCCGGCACAAGAACAGTCACCATTACTGCCAAAGCGACGGATAATTCCGGAGTATCCGATACCTATGAAATCACGGTCAAACCAGTTGCTGCATCTGTCATCATATCCAGGGACGGGAGCGCGGTAACCGGGCAAACGCTGGGAATAGACCTTGCAGCCGAAAACAAGACAATACAGCTCTCAGCCGTTGTGAAGCCGGATGATGCGTCACAGGGCATAGTCTGGTCGAGCAGCAGCATCGGGGTGGCAACCGTTACACAGGATGGGCTCGTAACTGGCCTCTCCAAGGGTACCGCCACCATTGCGGCTACGGCCACGGATGGTAGCGGCATAAAAGCGATCGTCAACATCAATGTCGCCACAATGGTAAAATCCATCAAAATCACAGGCTCCTCAGAAGTTGCTGCGGGGAGGTACATACAGCTCACGGCGGTGGTCGGCCCCGCCGACGCGAACAACAAGAGCGTTTCATGGAGCAGTTCCAACCCGAACGTGGCCACGGTCACTTCCGGCAGGGTGACAGCAAAGGCGGTCACTGGTACGCAGACGGTCACCATCACGGCCACAGCTGCGGATGGCAGCGGTATTTCAGACAGCATGGAAGTCACCGTTAAGCCAGCGGCGATGGCGGTTACGATCCTGAACGGCGACAGCAGCGTCACTGGAAAGACGTTGGGAATAGACCTTGCAGCTGAAAACAAGACAATACAGCTCTCAGCCGTTGTGAAGCCGGATGATGCGTCACAGGGCATAGTCTGGTCGAGCAGCAGCATCGGAGTGGCAACCGTTACACAGGATGGGCTCGTAACCGGCCTCTCCAAGGGTACCGCCACCATTACGGCTACGGCCACGGACGGCAGCGGTGTAAAAGCGATCGTCAATATCAATGTCACCACGATGGTGAAATCCATCAACATCACAGGCTCCTCAGAAGTTGCTGCGGGGAGGTACATACAGCTCACGGCGGTGGTCGGCCCCGCCGACGCGAACAACAAGAGCGTTTCATGGAGCAGTTCCAACCCGAACGTGGCGACGGTCACTTCCGGCAGGGTGATCGCAAAGAATGTCACAGGCACGCAGGCGGTCACTATTACGGCCACAGCTACGGATGGCAGTGGCATTTCGGATAGCATGGAAGTCACCGTTAAGCCAGCGGCGATGGCGGTTACAATCCTGAACGGCGACAGCAACGTCACCGGAAAAACACTGGGCATAGACATTGCGGCGGTTAATAAGACAATGCAACTCACCGCAGAGGTTGCACCGCTCGACGCCGGGCAGGGAATTCTGTGGACGACCAGCAACGCCAAGGTGGCCACCATCATGCAGGACGGCCTTGTTACAGGCATTGCACAGGGCAAAGCTATCATCACCGCAACCGCTAAGGACGGGACAGGTGTAAAATCTACAGTTACCATCAATGTCGCCAAGCTGGTGAAGGATATCACCATCACCGGCCCTGCAGAAGTTGCAGCCGGCAGGAGCATACAGCGCACGGCGGCGGTCGGCCCTGCCGACGCGACCAGCAAGAGCGTTTTATGGAGCAGTTCCGACACAACCGTAGCCACGGTCAGCGCCGGCAGGGTGATCGCAAGGAAGGTCACAGGCACGCAGACGGTCACTATTACGGCCACAGCTGCGGATGGCAGCGGTATTTCGGACAGCATGGAAGTCACTGTCAAGCCAGCGGCGATAGCGGTCACGATCCTGAGCGGTACCAGCAACGTCACCGGAAAAACACTGGGCATAGACA
>JAEYSE010000131.1 GCA_023435025.1 Bacillota bacterium | reverse complement strand
ACAGTTATATCCATTATAGCATTTATCGGATTTTCAACAATATTCTCGGCATAGCATAACCGGCACAGCTTACGCCATACCGGTTACAACCCTGCTTGATCCGGCAGGAATTTTCAGTTTTTGAGTACAATCAACCTACCGATGGAGTGTTTTCTCCCGATGCGACTGCATACAGCTCCTGGTAAAGTTCCTCCTGCATAAAGGTCCACATGCCGTCCTTACCCGATTGTACGCAGGGCTTGCCATCCTGGAGAAAGATATAATGCGTATCGGCTAGCGCGCCTTCGGCAACGTTCGCATACAATTCAATTCGGTCCTCAAACGACTCCACATCCACAGCGGGCCAGGCGGCGGAAAGTACCAAATGGCCGAATATGACGCGCTGCGCCAAATCCTGATACTCCGTATTGTCCTTTATGGAAACGGTACGCACGGCCTTGCCGCCCTGTATCAGCGTAATGGAGGCATCGTCCGCAAAGCTCGCAGTTGGCGATGGCACGATTTCTTCGGCCGTCTTTTCCTGCATAGCGGGGCCGGGCGAGGCCTCCGTTGTCTTGTCCTGCATGGCGGGGCCGGGCGCATTGGCCCCGGCCGGGCCCGGGATAGCAGCTCGCTCTGCTTCCAGTTCCTCTACATCCTTGGTGGAAAACACGCATTTGAACAGATAGACGTATTCGTACTTCGCAATGTAATCCGGGTTTTCCATAAGGAACTGGCACTCATAAGACCGGATGAGGTTCCCGGCGGTAAACGCCACGGCCCCTAAAATGACAGGATTGGTAGCGGGCGCCGACTTACTGGAAGTAGGATCGAACTCCTCATAAATCCTGATGGGCCAGATGCCTTCTTCTTCACCGGAAAAAAGGAAGGCCGCTGCACTGGAGCTGGCATTAAAATCCGAGGGCAATTGGGCGGAGAATCCTACGCCTGCGCCCGAGGGACCAAGTACCGTCCACTCTGTCCCGCGTGTGCTGCCTGTAACGGAAAACTCTTGGGAAAGCGTGATGTTTCCTTCCTGCTTATCCACGGGTAGAATATAATCCCCCCATGCACCCTGGTATACGCCCTCGCGCCAGCCTTCCACATACAGCCGCGCGCTTTTGATGGAAGGGTCCACGTGGTAGCTGTAGCGGTAAGCCTTCTGGGATTGGGGTAAGACAGAAAGCGCTTCACGTTCCGCCTGCGTGATTGGCACCTCGGTAATGGCGTTCACCGGCAGGGCAGGGGAGATCGGGTTTAAAAGCAACAATACGGCAGCTGTCGCCGCAAACACGATACCGGAAACGGCAATCCAAAACACAGGTTTTTTTATATTGCAGCACATTCTTTATGCGAAGCTTCGTGTTGCTTTCTCCAAAAGCAAGGGGGGCGAGAAGCGCCCCGCGGGAGACGGACACGGACAAAAGCGTGTTGGAGTAAGCCTGCCGGATATCCTCCCCGGCGCTTTTCAGCACCCGCTCATCGCAGGAAAGCTCCATATCCCGGCCAAAACAATGGTACGCAAGATAGACGAGCGGGTTGAACCAGTGCAGCGCAAGCACAAGGAAGGAAAGCGGCTTCCACAGGTGATCGAGCCGCTTGATGTGCATGCGTTCGTGAAGCAACACATGCGAAAGTTGCGCAGGCGCAAGCCCGGACGGTATATATATTTTGGGACGAAAAATGCCGAATACAAACGCCGTGCCGATTTGATCGCTTTCATACACGCCCGGCTCCACCAGCGTTGCGAACCGGATACGCCTATAAAACCGCAGCGTGGAGCACAGGGCAAAAATAAGCATCCCTGCTATGCCCAAACCCCATACCCAACCCCAAATCCAAAGAGCGATCTGTGCCGGGTTGGCGGAAGCGTAAGGAGCGGGAGTCAAGCTGTTTTCAAGCGCGGGATTAACCGTGGAGTTGAGCAAGGAAAACCCCGTATGTATGGCGGGCGTTTCGGCCGTGAGAAATTCTTTTGGCACAGGTTCTACGCTGGGAATGAGCGCCAGCGCGCTTTCAAAGGAAAACGGGCAAACAAGCCGGAACAATACCGCCGCCCACAGCGCATAGGAAATCCACTTGGGCGCTTTCTTTAACAGCAGGCGTATCAACAGTACGGCGAGTATAACGATACCCCCGGTATAGCTGATGTTGAGTATGACCCGAAATACGTGCTCCATTAGCGTTCGGCCTCCTCAATCATGCGTTTTAGTTCCATTGCTTCCTTTGGCGTCAGCCTCCGGTCCCTGAGATATGCTGCGAGAAAGGCAGGAACGGAGCCCGCGTAGCTTTTTTCAATCAGTTCCGTGCTTTCATACCGGGCCACTTCCTCCCGCGTAACGCAGGAGCGAACCGTCGCGTTTTCGTTTACTACAAAGCCTCGCTCCGCGAGCCTTCTTATCATATTGTAGGTGGTGGATTTTTTCCAACCCAGAGCAGAAAGCGCCAGCTTGCTTAGCTCTGTGGAATTGACAGGCTCCGCTTCCCAGATCATGTTTAAAAACCGGCGCTCCGCGTCGAACAGCTTATAGTCCATAGCCCGCACCTCCAGAACCAAAAGGTTTGTTGTGATAAACCAAGTTTAACACGACAAACCTCTTAGCGCAAGTGTTTCTGGAAGGAAATGTAAGGCCGCAGCCAGAATCGAGTTGCATATCCTGCATCGGTGCGATACCCTAATGGAAGAAAAATGAAAGTCACTTTTATGATGATCGAAACGGACAAACTCATCATCCGGCGTTTTCACGGGGAGGATTGGGAGGACCTGTATGCCTACCTTTCCGATCCCGGCGTCGTGCGCTTTGAGCCATATGCGCCTTTTAACGCGGAGCAGTGTAAGCAGGAAGCCCATAGACGGGCAGAAGACGAAGACTTTTGGGCGGTCTGTCTCAAAGAAAACGGTAGGCTGATCGGGAACCTCTATTTTTCACGGCAGGCGTATGATGATATATGGGAGCTTGGCTTCGTGTTCAACGCCGCTTATCAGGGAAAAGGCTACGCCATGGAAAGCGCGCGTGCGCTTTTGGACCGAGCCTTTTGGGAATGGGGTGCGCAACGTATCATCGCGCAGTGCAACCCGGAAAACGAGAAATCATGGAGGCTGCTTGAACGCTTAGGCATGCAGCGGGAACGGCATTTGATACAAAACGTCTCGTTTCATACGGATGCGTCCGGCAACCCGATTTATGTGGACACCTATGAGTATGGGCTGCTACGTGGGGAATGGGAACAGTCAGCACAGTAAATGAACGGATGAAAAAAACCGGCCGCAGTGCGGCCGGTTGAGCATATAAAAGGGATTTATGTGTCTCACAAGAAAAGCTGGGAACGGGGTATCCAAAGCAAAAAAATGCCGGAGCGTTAAATCGCCGTTACCTTAAGTATCAGGAATTGATGATTTCGAGTATGGTCACATGCAGCTTGGAAAAATCCTGCGCCAGGTTGATATATTCTTCCGTCGGTTTGTTGTCCCTTATGATTCGCACGCGGGGCCTTAAACAGTTGGTTTCATAATTGGTGACCACCACGGCGAATTCCCCGGTACTCAGCTTAACACAGGTCCCGATGGGGTAGGGGGCTACGCGCTTGGTAAAAGCGGATACGATATCCGGGTCAAACATGGTGTTATACCCGCACATAATGTACTCCACCGCGTCCGAAGGCAACATGGCCCTGCGGTAAGGCCTGTCCGATATCAGCGCGTCGTATACGTCCGCAATGCAGACGATGCGGCTAAAGAGGTTGATTTGCGAGCCGGAGAGACCGGAAGGGTAGCCGGAGCCGCCGAACTGCTCATGATGCATTAAGGCTACAAGGCGGGCGTCCTCGGGTATGCTTTTATTTGCGCACAGGTAGTTGTAACCCAGAAGGCTGTGCCGCTTGGCCTGGTCCAGTTCTTCGGGCGTCAGTTTGCCCGGCTTGTTGATGATGCGTTTGTCAATAAACACTTTGCCGATGTCGTGCATCAGCGCGCCCAAAGTCAGGTTATTGAGCGCCCGATAGGAGAGCCCCAATACCGTTCCGATCATGCAGGAGAGCACCGCG
Organism: Bacillota bacterium; assembly: GCA_023435025.1. Taxonomy (GTDB): domain Bacteria; phylum Bacillota; class Clostridia; order Christensenellales; family CAG-138; genus JAEYLA01. Next base: position 44,870 of record JAEYSE010000131.1, on the reverse strand, counting down.
ACGTTAATGCTGTGGCTGAACGTATAGTCGTCGTAGGTGCGGATATCCACGATATTTACCATGGTGTTGCGATTATGCATGATCTCTTCCACCATGTTGGATATCACGTCGCGCAGGCGGTCGGTGTTAGAAAGCACCTTGCGTCCGCGGCTGTTTTCCGCTTCCACAAACATGGCGCGTACTTCCTGCTTGGCCCGTTGCTTGAGTTCATCGCTGATGATGTGCGCAATCTGAATATCAGAGGAGATATCGTCGTCAATATATACGCCCTGAAAGCCGAGCTGGCGGATCTTGAGAATCTGGGAAGCGGTGAGCGCCATTCCCTTTCGCAACAGCAGCCTGTTGCGATCAAGCACCAAATTGTTTGCTAAAACTTGCCCGACACGCAGGCAGTTCGAGGGAATATATCTCATACCCTATCTCCCATACAATGAAAGCGGCATGCGGAAAAAATGCCTATTGTTACATTTATCCACCATGCCGCATATGTAATTTATTTTATTCCAAAAGCCCAGCTACGTCAAGAATAAGGCTGACGCTGCCGTCCCCTAATATCGTGCAGCCCGAGATGCCGTTTTGCCAGCCCAGGCAACGTGTTACATAGGGGGGCAGGGGTTTGATTACGGTCTGCTGCTCGCCGATGAGAGCGTCTACAAACAAGCAGTAGCTGCGCTGGTCGCCTTCGAGCACCACAAGTATACCATTTTCAAATTCCGTCTCTGCGCCTTCTATTTCAAAAAGGCGGTGCAAGCGGACGATGGGGTAGCACTTGCCGCGGATGAGTATAATTTCGTTGCCGTCCGGGTCTTTAAACACTTCGCCGGGGGAGGGCTTAAAGGACTTCATAATGCTTAAAAGCGGCAGTATGAATATGGAACCACCTACGGAAACCTGCATGCCGGTGATAATGGCCAATGTCAAAGGAATACGGAATTGTACGCTCATGCCCTTTCCGGGAACACTGTCTACCGAAAGGGAGCCGCCCATTTTTTCCACGTTGCGCTGCACCACGTCCATACCCACGCCACGCCCGGAGAATTCCGTGACAATCTGGTTGGTGGAAAAGCCCGGCGCAAATATGAGAGAATAAACTTCCTTATCCGTCATTTCGCTTTCCGGCTTCTTGACCAGGCCGACATCAATTCCCTTCTTTAGTATCTTTTCACGGTCCAGTCCGCGGCCATCGTCGGATACCTCAATGAGTACCTCGCCGCCGTTGTTACGGGCGTCCACGGTAATACGGCCGGCCTCCGGCTTGCCCTTCTGCTTGCGGACGGCAGGTTCCTCTATGCCGTGGTCGATGGCGTTGCGGATAATGTGCATGAGCGGGTCGCCAAGGTTGTCGATCACGCTCTTGTCCATTTCAGTGTCTTCGCCACTAATCTTTAGCTCCGCTTTCTTGTCTGTCTTTTTGCAAATATCCCGTAAAATGCGCTCCAGGCGGTGGAACGTTGCTGATATGGGGATCATGCGGATGGACATTACGGTATCCTGCAGTTCATCAGTCAACTTCCGAAGCTGGCGGGACGCCTTTTCAAACGAATCGATATGCAGGTTCGCGACCTCCGGATTCTTGGTCACGGTAGTTTCCGCAATTACGATTTCGCCCACAAGGTCCATCAGCTTGTCCAGCTTTTCTAGCCGCACGCTCATATAGTTCTGCTTCTGGTGGGCGATTGCCTGCTCGGCTGCCTGCGCGTTGGTTTCCGTTTCGGCTTGGTTCGCACCAGCGGATTGGGCGGCCTTCTGCTCTTGCGTGACTTCGTTTAAGGAAAACGACGCAAGAAAGAAGTTTGAGGATATCTTTTCTTGCAACAGCTCACGTGGGGCGGAAGAAACGAGCGTTAGTACAAAGCCGTGCTCAACAATATAATCCTCGCTGCCGTCCTGTAAAACGTCCGCAGGGATGGTTGTGATGGAGGTAGCCAACGACTCGACGGATCTGATGACGCCGAACGCACGCACATTCTCCATTTTGCAGTCTTTTTCAAACCGGATTTTCACCTCGTACCGCTTTTCGCCTGCTTCCGCGTCCATAGCAGGCGCGGAGGTGGAAACAGGAACGGCGGGGGAGTCCGAACCGTGGGGTTCGTCTGTATCCAATCCGTTTTTCAATTCCTTATGGTAAAGCGCAATCTCGGTGAGCAGTTCTTTGGGGTCCTTCTCCGGCAATATACCGTCCTGAAGGCGCTCAATTTCATGTTTCAAAAAATCCTGCGCAGAAAACACAAGATCGCATACCTTGCGGTGGTCGTATTTATTGGCCCTGTTATCACGGATAAATGAGAACAGGTCCTCCATCGCGTGGGACAGGTGCGTAAGCCCGTCAAAGCCCATCATGCCGCTGGAGCCCTTTACGGTATGAAGGATACGGAAAATGGCGTCTACCTGCGCCTCAGTAAAGCGGTCCGTCTTTTCGGCGGTGAGCATATGGGTTTCCAATTGGTCCAATAACTGGAGGTTTTCAAAAATGTATACCTCTAAAAGGGAGTCGGACTGGGACATACGGACACCTCTCTCCTATGTGCTCTTGCGTTCCTGAAAGAAACAATTATTTGATGTTATTGAGCGCGCCTATGATGACGTCCTCTTTAAACGGCTTTACAATAAAGCCTTTCGCCCCGGCGATTATGGCTTCGCGTACCATGGTTTCCTGACCCATGGCGGATACCATCACCACATTGGCGCGCGGCTGAAATGCGAGGATCTGCTTCAGGCTCGAAAGACCGTCCATCTCAGGCATGGTGATGTCCATTGTGACAATATCCGGGGTGAGTTCTTTGTAGCGCTGCAAGGCAACCTCGCCGTTTTCGGCTTCGCCGCAGACCTCGTACCCGTGCTTTGTCAGGATATTTTTAATCGATATCCTCATGAACGCCGCATCATCCACTACCAGTACTCTTTTCATGTTGCTCCTCCTGCTGTAAAAGCAATTTCTTCATATATAGGCGATTAAGGGTGTTATCAAAGAATTTTCTCGGTTTTTGGCCACGCTGTACGTATCAAAAGCGCCCCTGTTTCGCAGTCAAGAACAATCGTCCGCCCAACATTGCCCCCGGTATCCTCTGCGAGTATGGAAATAGAGCGAAGCTTTAGCATCTCGCGGCACATCTCCACGTTTCGCTTGCCGACCTGCATGATGTCGCTTCCGTTGTTTGCGAAAAACATGCTGGCCCCCCCGGCAAGCTTGGCCGTGAGCATATGCGGTACCGCGCCGTGCGCCGCAAGACGGCTTATCAGCTCGTCTATCGCGGTATCGGCGTACTTTGCCTTCTGTATGGGGACGCAATCCGTGGGGGCTTTGGGTAACAGGATATGAGAAAGGCCGCCGATCCTGCGTACCCTGTCGTACAAAACGATGCCCACACAGGAGCCTAATCCGAGCGTAGTCAGTGTGTCTGGCGCTTTTGCAAGCGCCATGTCTGCAATCCCAATAATTGTATTCGCCATACTATAAAAGGCCCATCTTCCTCATCATTAAAGTTTGCGATTCGATATCGGGCATCAGGAAGAAGCGGCCTGACACATATTTGTCGAAATCCACAAGCACCGTTTCAAGCATCAGAATCGTATCGCCGGAAGCTCCATACATGACCGCGGGCAAATTCATAAGCGCACCCGCCATGTCGATGACAAGGCCGGGTACGGAGCAGTTAATGGAAAGATTGGTCAGGGAAGCCACCGCATTGATATATGAGCAGCACAGGATATTGGCGATCTCCATCAGCGCGGAATGCTGCAGGTCCGAAGGGAACGGGATGTTCTTGTTGTTTTCCACGCCCAGCATTTCGATGAGCATGTTGGACATTACGATCGAATCCTCAAGCGGCTGCACGAACAGGATCGCGCCTGTGATGTCGCCTGACATTTCTACCAGGGAACCGGTCATAATCTGTTCGGCGTCACCCAATAGCGTTCCCATCTCTTCCAACGAGCAGAGCCAGGCCTTGGGGACGCGGATATCGATCGGGCGGTTGAGCATACCGGCCAAAGCCGTTGCCGCGTTCGCCGCGCCAATATTTTCAAGCTCCTTTAGAAAGTCCAGCTGTATCTCGTTTATTTCGCCGGGTTTTATGAAAACCACCCTCTCTGCTCGTTTCCATGGTTTGCGGTTGTGCCACGGTGCGGCCACACCTATTTTTGCGCATAGTACGGCCATTGTTTTTTGTGTCAATTTATATATCGTCATTTCAGCCGGGAGCGTTAACGGTTCTTTATAATTTTTGGTGAGAGATTGGAAATACGCCCCGGATGGGCAAACGGGAAAGGCTGCTTCTTTGAAAGTATTAATATTTCTGCCAAAAATACCGATACAAGGACTATCGGTACGCAATCCCTGGCAGGATGCCGTAAAGGGGCGCGCCGCACTTCCTGCAAGGTTCTGGAAGGAACCGGGAACATCTTGTGACGGGGGGATCAATATGAAGATTGCAAGCGCCCAGGTGCAGGCGCAAAGCGAGCACTTGCTGGAAACGGCCAGCTTTTCCATGGAACGTCTTAACTTTTGGACCGGAACTCCCCCGCAGGAGTCCGTGGGAATCGGGGATGAAGAACCCGCGGTGAAGTTGGAACTTACTTCTTTTGATGAGCGGCAGAAGCTTCTTGCCGCAAGCAGCCGAACAAAACGACTGGAAAGTGCCCCCAGGGACCAAGAAGATCAGAAGGACGTCAAGCTTCGCTTGCTCGAAGCTATGGTGTTTGCCCTTACCGGCAAGCGCATCCGCCTGTGCGCGGTAGACGAAGACTTGTTGGGACAAGTGAAAGGGGACCTGCCCACGCAGTCTTTTCAGGGGAGGTCGGCGCTTGACTGGGGATTGGAGTATGATTCTTTCCACAGCTATGAAGAAAACGAGCAGATGAATTATGCCGCCTCTGGCAGCGTAAAAACAGAGGACGGCAGGACGATCAACTTCCGCCTTGAACTGAGCTTGTCGCGCAGTTATTATGAACAAAGCAGCGTCAGCATTCGTATGGGATCGCGCCCCAGAACAGATCCGCTTGTGATTGCCTACGCGGGTTCGGCGCCAACGTTGAGCAGGCAGAAGGTTGCTTTTGATCTTGATGCTGATGGCAAGACGGAGCAGATTTCGTTTGCTACGGCTGGAAGCGGGTTTTTAGCGCTGGACAAGAACGGGGATGGTATCATCAACAACGGAACCGAGCTTTTCGGCCCGCAGAGCGGGAACGGGTTCACAGACCTGCGCGCTTACGATATTGACAACAACGGCTGGATCGATGAAAACGATCCTGTATTTGGGAAATTGTCCATCCTTACCATGGGCGAGGATGGAAGCAAGACCCTCTTTTCTCTGGGGCAGGCCGGGGTGGGTGCAATTTACCTGCAGGATACAAAGACGGAATATGCCCTAACAAACACAACCGGCCAGAGGGCCGACGGCGTGATGCGTGCAAGCTCCGTCTTCCTCAGGGAAAACGGCACGGCCGGTACCATCCACCATATCGACCTGACCATATAAAAACAGTATATCCGGGTAAAAACGAGGATGTCTATGAGAATCACACTGACCCAGGAAGTTACTTCTTCCCCTGCCGTAAAAGCGCCGCAAAGCCCGCTTACAATCGCGCAGGGGGAGGTGATCCGGGCGACTGTAGTTTCCGTACAGGGGGAGAGCATATCCCTCAAGACGGAAGACGGGCGCCAATTCAGCGCGCGACTTCAACCGGGCACAGTTCTGATGGAACACGATACGGTGGAACTGATGGCGGGCGGCACGGAACGGGAACAGCCTGTGCTGCGCGTGGTATTTGTGGAACCGGGGCAAACCAGCGTTACAGCGCGGGAAACTGCCAAGATCAGTACGCCGGTCGCACTAACGCAACAGCTGAAAGAAGCATTTGCACTCATAGGCCTTAAGCCCACGCCAAAGCTGATCTCTCTTGCGGCGGAAATCCTCAAAAACTATCCGATGGATATTAAAACTGCAGCGTTTTTTGCTGCGAACAACATACCGGCCACACAGGAGAGCATTCGCGCGTTCGATGCTATACTAAATGGAAAACAATTCGGCGCGGCCTTCTATGAGGTCGCGCAGGATACCCTGGCGGCACTGGGGTCGACTGCGGTAGAAGCAGAGCAAAAGACGCCGCTTGTACAAGCCCGGCAGGGCAGCATACAACCTGGCCCAACGGATGCTTTTTCCGGAGCGCCGCGAACACAAGTCGATACGGCTCCGGTGGTCGGCTCAAGCGTGCAAGGGCAGGAGCAGCAGGGCGCGAACGTTCCGCAGCAGGGAAACGTGCCCATGAACGGAATGCATATACCTGTTGTAACAGGGCAGGGGGAAGCTGCAGGTAAGGCGCTGGGTCAGATCCTGGCGCAGCCACAGACGGAGGGCGCTCCAGTAACCGGGCAGAACCCCGTATTTGCCGAAGCTGAGAATGTACAGGTTGAGCCGCAGACGAAAGAGACATCCCCGGCAACAGGAAAGCCCGCAGCTGCATTTCAGGGAGAACCGGCTGCGGAGCGAGGAATGCTAAAAGAGCAACCCGTCTTACAGCAAGCGGGTTCGGATAGCACGGCAAAACAAGCCCAGCAGATGGTCGCGAACGCTTCAACAGAGGAAGCCATGCCGAATCAGCCCAAGCAGCCAAATGCACTGCAGCCGCAGGGCGCCATTACGGAGGACGGCAATCCATTGCTTCCCAAGCAAACGGGCGCAATAGAAAAATCCGCCTACATCTTGGATACGGCTGCAACGACATATATGGTATCGCAGGATGAAAGCGCGGAGCAGGCACCCGGTCTTGCATCAAAGGATTCGGCGGTATTCTCTCATATGTCAAAGGCGGTTCAAAAGCAGTTAATGGAACTGTTCGCCAAAGCGGGGGAGGATCTAAACGCACAAACGTTAAAAAAATCTGTGGAAGAAACGCCACAGAAACTTTTGGAGCTTCAGAAGCTGATCAAAAATACCGATATCCATACGCAGGAGGCTCTTGTTTCCCGGTTTCAGGAGTTGACCGCGCAGGCCAAGCTTGCGGAGGATATTTCGCGGTTTGTATTTGTACAGATCCCCATACACCTTAAGGAGTACGGCTCGGCGGAGCTTTACATTTATAAACGGAACCGGAGGGAAAAGGGGACGGAGCGGCAAAGCACGTCCGTGGTGCTGGGGCTTTCCACGCAGAATTTGGGCCGGGTGGAAGCGATGTTGCGTATGGAAAATCGCGATATTTCTCTGGATATTCGGATACAGAACGAAAGCGCGCTTGCGGCCTTTCGGGAAAACTCCGTCGAACTGCAACAATCTTTTTCGGAGCTTCGCTTCCAGCTCAAGGAGTATAAGGTTTCGCCGCTTCGGGAAAAAACAACGCCGCTCAACGCGGAAGAAAGACTGGTACGGATGCATGCACCTTCCGGCGCCGGCGTGGATGTCATGATATGAACGGCAATCAGAAACCGGATGTGCAGGCGGCTGCACTCAAATACGATATGGGCAGGGACAGCGCCCCGTTAATCGTAGGCCTAGGGAAGGGCTATGTCGCAGAGACGATGCTCAAAGCCGCCGAAGATAACAGGATTCCCATCGTGGAGGATGAGTCGCTTCTTTCTGTTTTAAACCGGTTCAGCACAGGCGATGAAATCCCGGAGGAACTTTACCAAGTGGTAGCGCAGGTGCTTGTATTTATCGGCAAGCTGGACGGCAGCACAGCCGGGCGCTACCAACTATCAGATATACAAAAAGGAACGTACAGATGACTGCTTCCGTCAATCCGCTTATATCCACTTCCAACAATACGGCAGGCGCAGGAAAGACCTCTTCCGGCGCGAATTCCGCCGCTTTTTCGGCGATGCTTTCAGAGCAGCTATCGGCTCTAAGCTCCGGCGGCGTTACACAAGGCGAAGGAATTTCTTCTATGGAAAGCACCGTGGAAAGCACCGCCATGCTCGCGCAGGTACCCGCGCTCCTTTCTGCGGTGGGAGAAGAGGGCGGCGACTTAAAGAGTGCGGTCATGCTGTTCTTCATGATGATGGGCACGGGCGCTTCTGCGGGTTCTATGGGTGCCGCCATGTCCAGCCTTTCGGCAGCTTTGTCAAACAGCTCTGCGGATTCGCTTGAAAACCTGCGCTTTGACGTGCTGAACGGGTTGGTTTCTGGGGGATATGATCGGGCCGGGCTCCAGCGAGCAAATGATATGGTGTTTGGCGGCAGCGCGAACGAGGCTGTAACGCCATTTTCCGCTTCAAAGCCCGCGAACCCCGTGATTACGAGCCAACAGGGCAGCCGTAGCGCCGCGCTTTACCGAAGCGTTATTGATCAGTTCCAGGTGCAGACAAACCCGCGTTACGCCGTCAATAAAAGGGGTAACAACGATACATACTGCAACATATTCCTGTGGGACGTCACAAAGGCCATGGGTGCTGAAATCCCTCATTATGTAGACCCCGCTACGCTGGAAGCCCGGGCATATCCCGAAGTAAGCGGCGCGAAGGAACTCAACGCCAACGGCATATACGACTGGCTTGGATCAAAAGGCGCCGACTACGGTTGGGTGCAGGTCACGCCGGAGAAGGCGCAACAATACGCGAACCAGGGCTTTCCTGTCGTCACGGCGTGGAAAAATACGCAAGGCGGTCATGGGCACGTGCAGGTAGTGTGCCCGTCCAACGATGGAGCATACGACCCTTCGCGTGGTGTTACGATCGCGCAGGCAGGGAGGACGCTTACCAATTACGCGCCCATCACCAATATTTACAATGAAAGGCTCAATAGCGTCGTCTATTACGCGCACCCGTAGCGCAAAAGAAATCTTTCTCTAAAGTCGCTCGGCATTATGCCGATTAAGTATGTAACGAAATGTGCAACCACTTATGCCAAAGGTAAGGAGTGATAAAGAATGGCTACAAATGGAATCAACGCTTCTTTGATCCGTTTGAACGGTCTTTCATCGGGGCTTGACACCGAGTCGATTGTAACAAGTCTGCTGAAAATCGATCAGCTGAAGGTAGATAAACAGTTTAAGCTGGCGGAAAAACTGGAGTGGAAGGGGGATGCCTACCGCTCAATCAACCTGAAGCTGAGGAATTTCCGCGAAACATATATGAGCGTGCTTAGCCCGTCTACCAATATGTTTTCCACCGCGGCCTACAACGCGTTTTCGGTCAATATGGCAACGCAGACCACCGCTGTTAGCGTCACGGCGGGCGGCAGCGCTTCAGCGGGGGCGCTGACCATCAATAAAATTACGGAGCTTGCGTCCGCCGCACAGGTTTCGAGCGCCGGCATGTTTGAGGCCTCTCAAAACGTGACCATCAACTCCACGCTCAAAGAGGCGTTCGGCACAGACCTTTTCCAGGATGGTAAAGTTGCTTTTTCCATCAATGATAAGGCGTTTGAGTTTACAGAGGATACGACAATCTCCGCGATGATGAGCCAGATCAATTCATCGGACGCGGGCGTGACCATGAGCTATTCCAGCCTAAAGCGCGGGTTTACCATCACTAGCAAGGCGGTCGGCTCAGATGCCAAGGTTAATATTGTAAACACCAGCGGAACCGCGTTTGCTGCGGACGCTGCGGATGCGAAATTCAAGATCGCCGCAGGAAACAATTCCGGAAAGAACGCCAAGGTAACGATTGAAGGCGTGGATGTGGAAAAGAGCTCCAACACGTTCACAATCGATGGCATCACCTATACGCTCAAGGAAAAAACGGAAAGCGAAATCAAGTTCAGCGTTTCACGCGATGTGGACACTGTTTACAACAAGATTAAGGGCTTTGTCGACGCATACAACTCCCTGATTGAGGAACTGCAGGGTAAGCTTGACGAAAAAGTTTATAGCGATTACGGGCCGCTCACGGACACGGAGCGGGAAGATCTTTCCGAAACCCAGATCAGCCAATGGGAGGAAAAGGCGAAAAGCGGGATCTTGCGTAACGACAACGGCATCCGCAATTTACTTCAGGAGCTGCGCGGCGCGTTTTATGACGTGGTGGAAGGTGCGGGCAAGAGTGCAGCAAGCATAGGGCTGGAGACAGCTGCCCAGGCGAGAACGGGGAAAATCATCCTCAATGAAACCAAGCTCAAGCAGGCTCTCTCCAACAACCCGGACCAGGTGGCGAGCATATTCGCAAAAGCGAGCAGTTCCACCGACGTAGCTACAAAATACAAGGAATCCGGTCTGGTGGCCCGTATGTCCAATACGATCAACAGCTATATTTCGCGCATCACCGAAACTACGCTCGAATCAAACGCAAAAGCCGTTACGGACGCGAATGACCGGCTGGATCAGCTTGAGGAATGGATGGCCAAGAACGAAGAAAAGTACTACGCAAGATTTACCGCCATGGAGACCGCGCTCGCCAAACTGAACAGCCAGACGAGCTGGATCAGTTCTATGCTCGGTTCCCAGGGCTAAGGAACAAGCTTAAATTTATATAAAATTAGCGGCGTCAGAAGGTTTTTGGGAGGAACTATATGTACGCAATGAATCATGCGTTCCAAAAGTATAAGCAACAGGGAGTTTTAACCGCAAACCCAGTAGAATTGGTCGTCATGCTATACGACGGCTGCATCAAGCAAATCAAAATTGCGTGTCTGTCCATTGAGGAAAAGGATTTCGAGCAAGCCAACAACAGCCTGCAAAAGGCCCAGCGCATTCTGATGGAGCTTATTAACAGCCTGGATTTGCGCTATTCTGTCGGCGGCGATCTTTTATCGCTCTATGAGTTCATGCTCAATGAGCTTGCTACGGGCAATGCAACAAAGGACGTCAAGACGCTCTCCGATGTCGTGAAGCTGCTTGCGGAACTTCGGGAATCCTGGGCCACGCTTTCCAAAAACGGCGTGGGTTCCATCGCGCAAATGGGGGAATAACGATGAACGCTTCGGATCATTCAACCGGATACTTTCAGCAGAAACAGCAGTTGCTTGAGCACATGCTCACGCTCGTTAAGACGCAGCTGAGCTGTATGGAAGAGGACCGCGAGGAAGAGCTCGCGGCGGTATTGGATGAAAGCGAGGCGGTGCGTGCGCAGATCGACGCGCTGGATGCGCGTATTGGGCAGAGAGAAAAATCCCTTTCTCCTGAAATGCGCCAAACGCTTGAGGAAATCAGGAGTCTGGACGAAAAGTGCGCAGCATATGTAAGGGAACGCCTTCTGTTTTACAGGACGGAGCTCAAAAATATCCACCAATCCGGCAGCAAGATGCAGCGGTACGTCAACCCGTACACGGTGACGGATGGTATATTTATTGATATGCGGAAATGACCCACGATTTCCATAAAGCGGAAGAACAGTTTGGAGGGAACGCAATGTCGCTGACACAAAGGGATCTGTTTGAAGATATAGATGATGATACACAACAAAGCCGATACCTGACATTCGGCCTTGGTGAGGAAATTTTTGGGCTGGATATTGGCTGTGTAACCGAAATTATCGGCCTTATGCCCATTTCTCCCCTGCCCGAAATGCCTACGTTTGTCAGGGGCGTTATCAATCTGCGTGGCAAGGTCATCCCCGTAATGGACCTCAGGCTGCGTTTTAAAATGCCGGAGATCGAATATGGCGAAAGGACCTGCATCGTCATCATAGACAACGGTAGCCTCCATGCGGGGCTAATCGTGGAACATGTGGCAGACGTCGTTTATATAGACGAGACAGATATCGTGCCGCCACCTACGTTTGACGGTCTGCCGCGCAACCGCTGCGTCAGCGGAATCGCAAAATCCGGCGGTAGCGTCAAAATGCTGCTGGATTGTACCAAGCTGTTAAGGCCAGAGGAAGAAGAACTTCTCATACACCTTTGACGCCTATAGAAAGAGAGTAGGCCGTGAGAATAAAGGAAACGTCAACGGTATTCGCAAATACCCAGGCGGCCGGAACACCAGAAAAAAAGGTTTCGGCTTGTTTTGCGCGGGAATTCTCCCGCCAAAAGCATGATTCGGACGCGGCGGAGTATGAGCAATATCTCAAATCGCTCAAAGGTCGAATCCTCGATCAGGGAGAGATCGTGGGCAAGAAGGCGGATATTGCGGAGTTTTATAAATATAGAGCGCTGATCAGCGAGCTGTTGAACGAAACTGTAAGCAATGCATACTTATTCAGCAAAACCAGCCAGTTTGATCAAAGGGGCCGTCACAAGGTGTTTGCACTCATCCGAAAAGTCAACGGCAAGCTGGACCAGCTTGCGGCGGAAATTTTGAAGAACGAGGCCGAGAATATCCGGCTTTTGAGCATAGTGGACGATATTCGGGGCCTGATTGTAGATTTGTACTATTAGACCGTATAAGCGGGTAAGGGGCGAAAGGGGAACGGACCATGGCCTTAATGCAGAACGACGTGGTAGTAGCGGAAGCGGAAGATACGCAACAAAACCGGTACTTGACCTTCCTGCTAGGGGAGGAAGTATACGGCATTGCCATAGGGAATGTCATAGAGATTATCGGCGTGCTGCCTGTAACGCCGTTACCGGGCGCGCCGGATTATTTAAAAGGTATTATGAATTTGCGGGGAAAGATCGTCCCCGTCATCGACGTGCGGCTGAAGTTCAAAAAGCCCGCTGTGGAGTATACCGAGCGCACCTGCATCGTGGTGGTGGAAGTGCAGGAGATGACCGTAGGGCTTTTGATCGACGAAGTCTCCGAAGTTCTCTCAATAGACGCACAGGAGATCGCGCCCCCGCCTTCCTTAAAGGATGTGCGCTCCAGATATGTCAGCGGAATCAGTAAAACGGATGGAAAAGTGAAGTTGCTGCTTGACTGTGCCGCTTTGCTTTACGAATAAAGATTTTAATAAAGTACCATTTTGGCGCGCTCCTTGTTGGGCGCGCCTTTTGTGCATGTTTGTGTAATGCCGACCAGTTATGTTTTAGGGAAAAATGACGATATATACAGTAAGCCGCAATTATCTTTTTAATTATCAGCCTAAAAAGGACGTTAAGAATGGAAAGCTATGTACAAAACCGCGATGTCATAAAGCTGAGCGATCAGGAATTCCTGACGCTTACAGAGTATTTAAAACGGGATTACGGCATTAATCTCACAAAAAAACGTACCCTCATAGAAGGCCGCATGAACCAATACCTGATCAAAAATGGTTATCAAAATTATTCGGCCTATTTCAAGACGCTTTTTCAGGATACGACCGGCACGGAAATCACAAACGTCATCAATGCGCTTACCACCAACTATTCTTATTTCATGCGGGAATGGGCGCATTTTGATTTTTACAGGCAGACCATACTGCCTGGGCTTCGTGATACCGTGCGGGACCATGATATTCGTATCTGGAGCGCGGGTTGCTCCACCGGTCAGGAGCCGTATACCTTAGCCATGCTCAACGATGAATTTTTTGGTGCGGAGTGCGCCATGTGGGACAAGCGTATATTGGCGACGGACATCTCCCAAAAGGTGCTGGATGTGGCCCATCAGGGCATATACAGCGCCGAGGACGCGGGCAACATACCCGGCCACTGGCGCATGCGGTATTTTGAACCCAAGCCCGACGGCAGGTTAATGGTAAAGGCCGAACTTAAAAAGGAGGTCATATTCCGCAAATTCAACCTCATGGAGCAGACGTTCCCCTTTAAGAAAAAGTTCCATGTGATATTCTGCCGCAATGTTATGATCTATTTTGACGCAAAGACAAAGGCGGAGCTTGTAAGCCGCTTCTGCAATGCGTTGTGTGACGGAGGCTACCTGATCGTAGGCCATTCGGAATCGGTGGACAGGGCCTCAACGGGGCTTCACTATGTGATGCCGTCCGTTTACAGGAAGGGTTAAGCGTATGGCGTTGAAAAAAACACGCGTCCTGATCGTGGACGATTCCCTTTTTATGCGTCAGTTTATCAGCAACAGCATTTCCAAAGATGCGGGAATCGAGGTGGTGGGGGAAGCGTCCAATCCGTTTGAGGCCAGGGATAAAATATTGGAACTCAGGCCCGACGTCATGACGCTGGATGTGGATATGCCCAAGATGAACGGGCTGGAATTCTTAAAAAAGCTGATGCCGCAGTATCCTCTTCCGGTGCTTGTGGTCAGCTCCATGCCCACCGTGGTACTGGACGCCATTCAGGCGGGTGCCGTGGATTTTGTCGCAAAGCCCGTCACCATGGAAGAAGGGGACTGTAACGCGTTTATTTCCGAGCTTGTCATCAAGATTAAGATCGCTTCCATTTCCAAGGTGGGCCAGTTTAAGCGCAAGAAGGGCCTCGCGGAGCTAGTTGAAAGGTCAAGCGGGGCTGCGGTAAACGAAAGCCTGCTGGTAGCAATAGGAGCTTCCACCGGCGGTACGGAAGCCACGGCGACCATATTGAACAGCCTAAAGAGCTTTTCTGCGGGAATCGTCGTTGTGCAGCATATGCCGCCCGTATTTACCAGAATGTACGCGGAAAGGCTGAATAACACGTGCGCGCTGGAAGTAAAGGAGGCGGAAGACGGGGATATCGTGCTGCCGGGCCGGGTGCTTATCGCCCCGGGTGATTTCCAGATGGAAGTGGAACGCTCCGCAAAAGGGTATCGCGTAAAGTGCTTTAAAGGCGAAAAAGTCAGCGGGCATTGCCCCTCGGTGGACGTGCTCTTTGAGTCGGTAGCCAAAGCGGCGGGACCAAACGCGCTTGGTATCATACTCACCGGCATGGGCAGCGATGGCGCAAAAGGGCTCCTCAGCATGCGCAAAAAGGGAGCGTTTACCATCGGCCAAAACAAGGAATCATGCGTGGTTTACGGCATGCCCATGGTTGCGAACAATGTCGGTGCAGTGCAGGAGGAACTCCCCCTTTTGGAGATTTCATCCCGCATGTGCCGTTGGCATGGCGAGATGACAGGAGGAAAATAGCTGTCAGATGCTTCTACGTACGCTTTGTGAAAATATTCGATGAAATGTACGTGTTTTCGCATACAAGTGCGCAGAAATATGAACAAATTGTTGAATGCACGCGATTTGTTATGCTATACTCATTTTGTATATGAAGGGTCTGTTGTATGGAAACGGTTAGAAATATATATTTCACCAAATTGGAGCAGGTGCAGTCCGTTTTGAACGCCAGTGCGGCGAAAGCGGGCCTCACTGCGCCGCAGTTTTCCAGCTTGCTTTCGAGCGCGCTGGCTGCGCAAGCCCAGACTCCAATGCAAATACAGCCTGCCGCTGTACAAAATGCTTCCTCCTACGATGGGCTCATCAAAAGCGCGGCGCAGCAGAACGGGCTTGAAGAAGCCCTCATTAAAGCCGTTATACAGGCGGAATCAAGCTACCGCGCGGATGCGGTTTCCTCTGCTGGTGCGGAAGGGCTCATGCAGTTGATGCCGGGCACGGCGGCGTCGTTGGGCGTGACAAACTCGTTTGACCCTGCCGAAAACATCAGCGGCGGAAGCAAGTACTTAAAAAGCCTGATCGACCGGTTTGGGGATTTGCGCCTTGCCTTGGCTGCATACAATACCGGGCCTGGCCGGATATCCGGGCTGAACATTGCGGACCCGGACGATGCTTCGGAATACGCAAAAATCAGCGAACGCGTGCGGAACTATGTTTCCAAGGTGCTGTCTAACTACGAGGCGTACCGTTCCCAGAAAGGAGTGGTTTAACGTATGATACCAAAAATGTTTCATAGCATTGACCTCCTGCAAAAGGGCATGGACGCGGCTTGGCTCCGCAACGAAGTCATCACCAACAATATCGCCAACGCGGAGACGCCCAATTTCAAAAGCTCCAGCGTAGTGTTTGAAACCATGTTCAAAAAAGCGCTTGAGGATCAGGCCAAGCAACCCTCCGCAGGCAACGAGCCCGTGCGAAAAGACGCGTTCTTAGGCGACATTTCGTCCGATTACGAAAATAAGCGGACGCGGGACAAGCATATCGTATTCTCACAGAACGAAGATATCTTGGATACAGGAAACGGCCTAAACCAGGACTTTTCCAATACGCGCACGCGGGGTAGCCACTTCGACTTTGACGGCTCCCGAAAGGCGCAGACTCTTGACGAGGTTTCGCCTGTCGTTTCTCAGAATGAAGACCTCACCATGCGCATGGATGGCAACAATGTGGACGTTGAAGCCGAAAACGTCGCCCTCGCGCGCAATACCATATACTATTACACCTTGACCGAACAGATGAACAGCGAGTTTGCGCGCCTTGGCATGGCAATCAGGGAGGGAAAGTAAGGTATGGCATTTTTAAGCTCACTTGATATCAGCGGTTCTGCGCTCACGGCCCAAAGGCTCAGGATGGACGTGATCAGCCAGAATATCGCAAACGCGAACACGACACGGACAGAAAACGGAGAAACTTACCGCCGCAGGGCTGTCGTGTTTTCCGAACGTCCCGGTACCGCCACGTTTTCCTCTTTTTTGAACAGGGCGCAGGAAGAACAAAGGGATCAGGTCGCCGGCCGCGGCGTTGTGGTATCTTCTATCGAGACCGACATGTCGGACTTAAAAATCGAATACGATCCCAGCCATCCGGATGCAGATGACAACGGTTATGTACGGTATCCAAATGTAAACGAAGTGACGGAAATGGTGGATATGATGGCGGCGACGCGCGCATATGAAGCGAGCATCACTGCCCTCAACGCCACCAAGAACATGGCGTTAAAGGCGCTTGAGATCGGCCGTTAATAAAGGCTGAGGAAAAGAGGACACCATGCAGATTCAGCAGCTTTCCAATATCGCGGTCCAGGCGGGGCAGCAGGCGTCTTCCGCTGCAAAAACGGAAGGGGCAGCCTTTACGGATATCCTGAGCAACGCTATGCAGGAGGCACAGGCGGCCGATACCGCCGTACAGGCGGATTCAATGCGTCTGCTATCCGGGGATATTACAGATATCCATTCGGCAACCATACAGGCACAGAAGGCTGAGCTTTCCTTAAACCTCGCCATCCAGATCCGCAATAAGGTGATCGACGCTTACAACGAAGTCATGCGCATGCAGGTGTAAGAAATGCTGGAGGATTCAACGGGTTCCACGCTTCTGCTCATATTTGTTTTACTCCTTGTGATTTTTGCCGCTTACTTTACAACAAGGTATTTGTCTGTGAAGGGCGGCAATCTCATGAAGGGCAAGTACATGCTGGTGAAAGACCGCGTTGTACTTGCCAAGGACAAACAGATATTGCTGCTTCAGGTGGGTACGAAGCATATCGTCGTCGGGGTGACTCCACAGACCCTGCAGCACTTGGGTACGGTTGAGGATGCCGAGCTCCAGCTTTTAAATCTGGAACCGCCTGTGGATGGTGTGCAGTCCTTTAAAGAGGTACTCGCAAAGATTTACAAGAAGGAAAGTCCAAATAAAGCGCCCCTGGAATAGCAATGGGGTGCAAGGAACGGAACATTGCTACATGAGGAATACGCAGCCGCTGGCGCCGCTTTTACCGCCGCAATTACCATATGGAATGCCCAAGAGGGGCAGACACCACCGTAAAACCGGAAGAACCAAACGCACTTGGCTCTTAGTAACGGTTATTATGGTGGCTGTTTTGTTATGCGGTTGTTCTGCACTACAAGGGGATACGGCCTCTTCCAACGGGCCATTCGGTGGATTGCTGGGGGACAGGAGCGATTCGCTTGATATCCTGATGCTGCTCACCATATTGAGTGTACTGCCCAGCATACTCATCATGCTGACGTGCTTCACGCGCATCATCATCGTGCTTTCACTGGTGCGCAACGGCATGGGCCTGCAGCAGATGCCGCCCAACCAGGTGCTCATTGGCCTGGCGCTGTTTTTGACGCTGTTCATCATGTCTCCCATCGTTGACCAGATTAAGACTGAGGCGTATGAGCCCTACGTCAACGGCGTCATCACCCAGGATACCGCGGTGGAGCGCGCCATGGAGCCGGTCCGGGAGTTCATGTTCAAGCAGACGTATAAATCCGATCTGAAGTTTTTCCTTACCGCGTCCGGCCAGCCGGAGACGGTCGAGACACTTGAAAGCATCCCGAACACCACGCTTATTCCCGCATTTATCACAAGTGAGATCAAGCACGGGTTTGAAATCGGGTTCTATATTTATATCCCCTTTATCGTCATCGATATGGTGGTGGCAAGCACGCTGATGGCGATGGGTATGATGATGCTGCCTCCCGTGGTCATTTCGTTACCCTTCAAGCTGTTGCTGTTCGTAATGGTGGACGGGTGGACACTTACGGTCCGGTCCCTCATCTCAAGCTTCGGGTAATTTTGGCGTGGATTGATAGGGAATTTGGCAATACAGCAATGGGGTTAAAAGTATGGAGCAATCAACGGTAATCAAAGTCATGCAGGAAGCGGTCACCACAATCATGACGGTGTCTGCGCCTCCGCTCATCATCGGCATGGTTGTGGGCATTATCGTTTCCATATTCCAGGCCACGACTCAGATCAACGAGCAGACGCTGGCGTTCGTGCCCAAGATCATTGCCATACTGCTCGCGCTGCTGGTGTTCGGCGGTTGGATGCTTACGGGTCTTTCCGATTTTACGCTGCGGCTGTTCGAATATATCAACGCGGCGCGTTAAAAAGCGATGGACAAAATCGTAGACTCCATCATGCTGAATATCGATTACTTCGTGCTGATATTCCTGCGGGTTTCGGCGTTGATTTTCTCTTCCCCAATATTCGGGAGAAAAACGCTGCCCAACACGCTTAAGATTCTTTTGTGCATGACGCTGGCCTACGTGGTGTTTACGGCGGACCCTGCTCCCATGGTAATCACGTATCGGAACGTTATTGAATACGTGCTGCTGTGTGTGAAGGAACTCCTGTTCGGGCTTGTTTTGGGGTACGTGACCACGCTATTGTTCAGCATCCCGCAGACGGCGGGACATGTGATCGATATGCAGATGGGCTTTGGTATGGTGAACGTGTTTGACGTGCAGTCAAACATCAGCGTACCCGTCACGGGCAATTTTCTCTATACCGCCATGATGCTTTCCTTCTTCGCGGTGGACGGGCATCACCAGCTGATTTATATTCTGCAAAGCACCTTCTCCTACATTCCCGTGGGGCAGGTTGCATTAAATCCCGCGCTGGGCATTTCAGCGCTTGAGGTGTTCACGCTTGCGTTTGCGCTTGCCGCCAAGGTGGCCATGCCCATGATCGCGGCAGGGTTGATGGGGGAGATCATCATGGGCATAATAGTGCGCACTTCGCCGCAGATGAACGTATTTGTGGTGGGCATACCCCTTAAGATCATACTGGGGTTTTTGGCGCTTTTACTGCTGCTGCCGGTGTATGTGAACTTTACCAACACACTGTTTGACAACATGTTCGAGTCCATTCATTACATGTTTGGCGGATTGGCGGCCCCGGCATGAGCCAGGCAAATGGTGACCGCACAGAAAAAGCGACGCCAAAAAAGCGTAAGGACGCGCGGGACAAAGGGCAGATATTTAAAAGCGTGGACTTGACCACCGCATTCTCGCTTCTTGTTCTGTTTTTCGTATTGTCCATCACAGGGAAGCTGATGGTGGACGGGATGAAGAACATGGCTACCCAGTATTTTTCGGCCGGAGCGCCGGAAATGTTCAGTGTCGGAAATATACACGCTACGTTCAAGGATGTGTATATCCGGTTCGTCGTTATACTGTTGCCGATGCTGGCCGCGGCCCTTGCCGCAGGCGTTGTGTTTAATTTCCTGCAGGTGGGCTCGCTGTTTACCGCGAAGGCGATACAGCCCAAGCTTTCCCGCATCAGCATGGCAGAGGGGTTTAAGCGGATATTTTCAAAAAAGACGCTGATTGACCTTTTAAAATCCATAGTACGTCTGGTGGTAATCGTAAAGGTGGCGTACGACGAGTACACCCTGCGGATACAGAACACGCCCGCGCTGATGTATCAGGAACTGGATTTCTCCATTGCCGCCACCTGGGATATGATACTTGGCATCGCGTTCAAGATCGCAATCGCCCTTGCAATATTGGGTCCCATCGATTATTTCCTGCAATGGCGGCAGTATGAGCGGGACCTGATGATGACCAAGCAGGAGGTCAAGGACGAATATAAGATGACCGAAGGAAATCCCCAGATCAAGGGGCGGATCCGGCAGAAACAGCGGCAGATGAGCAGCATGCGCATGATGCAGGCCGTTGCGGAAGCGGATGTGGTCATCACCAACCCCACCCACTTTGCCGTTGCGCTTTCCTACAAGGAGGGAGTGAACGGTGCCCCGGTCATTGTAGCGAAGGGACAAGACTTCTTAGCTAGGCGCATCAAGGAAAAAGCCGCGGAGCATAAGGTGGAGATCGTG
Organism: Bacillota bacterium; assembly: GCA_023435025.1. Classification (GTDB taxonomy): domain Bacteria; phylum Bacillota; class Clostridia; order Christensenellales; family CAG-138; genus JAEYLA01. The sequence goes on along the minus strand of JAEYSE010000131.1, from coordinate 24,684 downwards.
GAAAACAAGTCCCTGGCGCGCAGTCTGTACTTTTTCTGCGATATCGGAGACGAGGTGCCGGAGGAATTTTACCAAGCTGTGGCTGAAATTCTGGCCTATGTATACAGGCTCAAACACCCGGAAAAGAGGAGGTGAACGCGTGAAAGTCAAAGGCTCGGATATTATGGTGGCTGTGATGGTAGTGGGCATTGTTCTGCTCATTATCGTGCCGCCTTCTACCGCCATGATGGATACGCTGCTAATCCTGAATATAGCGATCTCCATGCTTGTAATTCTGATGTCCCTTTATATTAAAGAGACGCTGGAATTCTCCACATTCCCAACATTGATTTTGCTTCTGACACTATATCGGCTTACGCTTAATGTTGCCTCGACGCGTCTTATTTTGGGCAACGCGGGTCAGGCAGGCAACGTCATCGACATGTTCGCTTCCTTTGTAATGGGCGGGAACTTTGTTGTCGGCTTTATCATATTTCTCATCATCGTTATCATTCAGTTTATGGTTATCACAAAGGGCTCGGAACGCGTAGCGGAAGTTGCAGCGAGGTTCACGCTTGACGCCATGCCCGGCAAGCAGATGGCCATAGACGCGGATTTGAACACCGGAATTATCAATGAAGCAGAAGCAAAAAAGCGTAGAGAAGGTATCCAGCGCGAAGCGGATTTTTACGGCGCCATGGACGGCGCTTCCAAGTTTATCAAAGGCGACGCTATCATAGGCATCATTATCACGGTCATCAACTTTGTCGGCGGCATTATCATAGGCGTCCTGGGATTAGGAGGCAAGGTTATGCCGTTTGAACAGGTACTTGAAGTATATGCGCTGGCTACCGTGGGCGGAGGCCTGGTTACCCAGATTCCGGCGCTATTGGTATCTACCTCCGCGGGCATTATTGTGACCCGATCGGCGAGCGAAAGCAGCTTTGGCAGCGAACTTTCCAGTCAGCTGTTTGCAAAGCCGCACGCGCTTTATATCTTAGGGGGGATGCTTGCACTGCTCGGATTTATTCCCGGCATGCCCACCATCCCGATTTTGCTCATTGCAATTGGCCTGCCGCTACTTGCATACCTGACCACCAACGCAAAGAAAAAGAAAGAAGTACAGACCGAGGACGATAGCGCGGAGCTTGCCGCACAGGAAAAGCGAAAGCCGGAGAACGTTACGTCGTTGCTACAGGTTTACCCCATTGAAATGGAGTTCGGCTACGGCATCATCTCATTGGTGGATACGATGCAGGGCGGTGACCTGTTGGATCGTATCGTCATGATCCGCCGCCAGTGCGCCATGGAAATGGGCATCATCGTTCCGGTCGTGCGCGTAAGGGACAATATCCAGCTTGGCACCAACTCTTACTGTATCAAAATCAAGGGCCTTGAGATTGCCCATGGCGATGTCATGCCGGATCATTTTATGGCGCTGCGTCCGGCTGGGCTCGAAGCAAAACTGGACGGCATAGAGACGACCGATCCCGCGTTTGGCCTTCCCGCCGTCTGGATTACGGAAAGCGAACGCGAGCGCGCTGAACTAAAAGGCTTTACTACGATCGATTCGCCTTCTGTCATTGCCACGCATCTGATGGAAGTCATCAAACACCACGCGCATGAACTGATGGGCAGGCAGCAGGTCCAGGTGCTGATCGACAACCTTAAGACGCAGCAGCCCGCTTTGGTGGACGAAGTCATTCCCAAGCTCTTCTCCGTGGGTGAGGTGCAGAAAATACTCGCGAACCTGCTGCGCGAAGGCATCTCCATACGGGATATCGCGAGCATATTGGAAATTCTGGGCGATTACGGCACGCTAACCCGCGACCTTGAGCTTTTAACCGAGTATGTACGTCAAAACCTCAAGCGCGCCATCACGCAGCGTTTTGTGCCGGATAACAAGGCCCGCGTCATTACGCTGGACCCGCAGGTGGAGCAGACGATTGCTTCGAGCATTCGGCAAACCGAACGCGGCTCTTACGCGGCAGTGGAGCCGATGCAGATTCAGCGCATCCTTTTGAGCACCAAGAACGCCGTGGAAAACGCGATTGGCTCCGGCGGCACGCCGATATTCCTGACAGCGCCTTCCGTACGCAGGTACTTTAAACAAATGACGGAGCAATTAAATCCCGATCTTGTTGTGCTCTCGTATAATGAGCTGGAACGCGATGTGGAAATCTTCTCCGATGGGGTGGTGAGTTTTTAGCCATGTTCGTTAAGAGCTATATCGCAAATGAAATGCCCGAAGCAATGGAGCGCATTCGCAAGGAGCTTGGCCCCGACGCGATGATACTCTCCAACCGCCAGATCAGGGGCAAGGGCCTCAAGGGGTTTTTTGGCAAGAAGCTGGTGGAAGTGACGGTGGCCTATGAACCGATACCGGGCAAGGCCATAATACCCGAGCGCAAAGCGTATGAACAGCCTCGTCCCGCGCCTAACCCGCCCGCGCCTCCCGTGCAGAAAACGTCTTCGCCGACAGCCATGCCTGCGGCGGCAGCGCAAGCTTTGGCGCAGGCGGAGAAAAAATTCCAGATCAGCGACTCCACCCCTGCACCCAAACCCGCTGCGGGGACGGAACAGAAACCGGCGCTTGATAGAAGAAGCGGCGTCAAGCTGTCCTCCGGCGCCGAAGCAATCGGCAACCGGCTGATGGAGTGCGAGGTGTTCGTGGGCGTGGCAAAAAAAATTGCCGCGCAGACTCATGAGATCACCACAAAATTCAATGACGATCCGATGCAGGTGGCGTCCAGCCTGATTCAGGACATGATGGGCGAACCCGCCACCATTAAGCTGAAGAAATACCGCATGAACATCATCATGCTGCTTGGGCCTACAGGCGTAGGCAAGACCACCACAATCGTGAAACTTGCGGGTCTGTTTACCATTAACCATGGGCTCAAGGTGGGTTTTATCAATACGGATACCTACCGCGTGGCGGCACAGGAGCAGTTGAAGGCCTACGCGGAGATTATGGAACTGCCTATCTGTACCGTGTATTCCCCGGAAGATCTGGAGGATGCATTGGTCAAGATGCAGGACCGGGATGTCGTTCTTATCGATACCGCGGGTAAAAGTCCTGTGGATAAGCGTTATCGCGAGGATATCGAGGCGTATATCCATCACAGCGGCGCGGACGAGCTGCTGGTTTGCGTGAGCGCATCCATGGGCTATGGCGCGAGCCGGGAACTCATCAACCATTATTCTTTCCTCAGTGGGTATAAACTCATCGTCACAAAACTCGATGAGGTCAGCGCGTGGGGTAGCGTACTCAACATCTCCTCCCTGGCGAAGCAGCCCATTGCATTTATTACAACGGGCCAGAACGTACCGTTCGATATTTCCATACCCGATACGAAGCTGGTTGCCAAAAACCTGTTAGGGGAGTTCTGAGATGTTTGACCAGGCGCAGGCACTACGCGACATTATGAAAGCCAGGCATACCCCTCCCAGCATCCGGGTGATAACGGTCACCAGCGCGAAGGGAGGCGTAGGCAAGACAAGCACGTCCATCAATCTCGCAATCGCGCTCAATCAATTGGGACGGCGCACATTGATCGTAGATATGGACCTGGGGCTTGCCAACGTGGACGTCATGCTGGGTGCGAAAACGGAGGGCAACCTTTTAAGTGTCATTCACGGCGGACGCAATATCCGTGAAATCATAGGCACCGGAGTATATGACGTGAAGTTCATTTCCGGAGGGTCCGGTATGGAGGAAATGCTCAGCCTCAACGCGGATTCGGTGCAGAATGTCGTCACGCAGCTGGTGTGTTTGGAGGATATTGCGGATACCGTAATATTTGACACCGGCGCGGGGATATCGGATCATATCCTGCGTCTCATATCCGCAAGTCACGACACCCTGCTCGTAACCACGCCCGAGCCTACGGCGTTTATGGACGCTTATGCACTTGTGAAAATTATGGGGCAGCGCAACATGTTCCCCAACATTCGCCTGGTTGTGAACATGGCGGATACCGAGAAAGAGGCGGTTTCGGCCCTGGACGGGTTTACCCGTATTTCAGCCCAGTACGCGGGGGTTCCCGTAAAAGGACTGGGATACATATTAAGGGATGACCATATGCCGCGCGCCGTAAAGCTGCAAACACCGGTTCTGGTGAGTTTTCCGGATTCGAAAGCCGCATATCAGTATAAGCGCCTGGCAAAGAACCTTTTGAATATGCCTGACACCGGGGAAAAGAGTATCGCAGGGTTTTTGAAACGCCTATTGGGGGGCGGATAAGGTTATTGCGTTTTAGTTGCGGCCGTTGGGGATCGGTTCACAATAAGACGTCATCCGGGAGGAACAAGCATGGCAGAAGCAGCATACGATCGGGCGCAGATGCTTTGGGAACAATATGCGCGGGACAGCTCTCAGGATATAAAAAACGAGATCGTCCTGCATTATATGTACTTGGTCAAGCGCATCGTGTACCGGTTGCTCCCCACCTATGAGGGTTACAGCAACTTTGACGATTTGTTGAGCTGCGGCGTATTGGGGTTGATTGACGCAATCAGCAAGTTTGATGTCAAGCGCGAGATCCAGTTTGAAAATTATGCCTCCCTGCGCATTCGCGGGGAGATCATTGACCATATGCGCAAGCAGGATTGGGCGCCCTCCAGCCTGCGCAGGAAAATTCAGGCCATTAGCGCCGCCTACAGCGAACTGGAAAAGGAGCTTTCAAGGGAGCCTTCCGATTGTGAGGTGGCAGCTTACCTTGGTATGAACGAGAAGGAGATGCAGAAGATCGTCAACAAAATGCATATGTTCAACGTCATGCATTTTGAGGAAATGATCTCGAGCGACTGCTCTTTGGCCCAGGTTGTGCAGGACAAGGGCGAGACTCCGGAAGAAAACGTGGAAAACAACGAGATGAAGAAAGTGCTTGCGGAGCTGATTGAAACGCTGCCCGAAAAAGAGCGCTTGGTCATCACACTATATTATTATGAAGAGCTTACGCTTAAGGAGATTGCGGGAATCCTGGGGGTTTCGGAATCCCGTGCCTCGCAGATTCATTCAAAGGTAATCATGAAGTTCCGCTCCAGACTGCAGATGATGTTCAATTAGCGGGCCAAAAGCGGGATGACCGTCGAAAGGAGGGGGTTTTGTGGCGTTTGAAGGTATAGGCTCCAAGATCATGGTCCACAAGGTGACGGAATTTTCCAAAGAGGTAAGCAGCCTGCAAAAAAGCGGCGAAATGGCCCAAGCACATATCCAAAGCCGGGCCGCGCATGATGCGGAGATTGCGCAGCATCAGGTCACGGACGTATATGAGCCTTCCAATGTAGTCATCCATCGCGAAAAAGAACGGGAAAAACGGCAGCAGGAACAGAAACGGGAAGAAAAAAAGCGGCAAGCCCATAAACCACTGCCCGGGGAGCCCACCAAAATCGATATCGAGATATAGGCGAGAGCGCCTGGAAGAGGTAACCATGGACTATACATATTATTTGTTTGCCTTTTTTGTATTTCTTCTTGTATGCGCAACGGTGTATTTAAGCAGCATGCTCAAACGTAACCAGAAGGAGGAAGCTGTAAAGCCTCCCCCGCCCGAGGATTTCAGGGAACGGGAGGAAGAGCTACTTGCCCTGTTCCATAAGCTTGAGCGTGCGATCGGCGTGATGCAGGAAGAAATGGAAGAAATTCAAGGGGAGATTCGGGCGGATCGGGAAGAGGTCGCCTCCATGCTTGAGCGCATGCAGCACCTTACGGTTGGCATTCGCAGCAGCGAGCAGCGTCCGGAAGAACCAATCAAACGCGGCCGCGGCAGGCCCAGGACGGTACAGCCCACGCAGGAAGCGGAGCGGGCGGCTCTTTCTCCAGACCGCAAGAAACCCGGCCCTAAAAAGAAGACGCTGCGTGATAGGGTGCTGGAACTATATGAAACCGGCCTCACGGCTGATCGCATTGCCCAGGAGCTTTCTATCTCCCGTGGGGAAGTGGACCTCGCGCTAGGCATCAATCAGGAAAAAAGCATTTAAATTTTCTCTAAAGTCTGCGGCATTTTTTTCGATACAGTAACTATACGGAATAGGCGGTCGTATTGCCGCTTGGAGGAACTATGCTGCGAAGCCTTTATCTTTCCGCAACCAACATGCTGGTGCAGCGGAAGAAAGTGGATGTGATCGCAAACAACATCGCCAATATGGATACTGTGGGGTATAAGTCCGACAGCCTCATTTCACGTTCGTTCGGGGATATGTATTTGGAGCGCGTGAACGATCCCGGAAATACGCAGAAGGGCGTCGGCCCGCTCAATACCGGCGTGCATATTGACGAGCTTATGACCTCTTTTGAAGAGGGAAGCCTAAAAACCACGGACAGGAGCCTGGACTTCGCGATCACTGGCGACGGTTTTTTTGCCGTTTCCACCACTGCGGGCGAGCGCTACACGCGTGACGGCAACTTTGCCATCAATAGCGACGGGTATCTGGTTACAAGCGACGGCAACCGCGTGATGGGCACAAACGGGTTTTTGAAAATCGATACAGCCAATATCTCCGTTGACGCAAGTGGAAATATCGCGAATGCCGAAGGGGACGAACTTGGCACATTACGCATCGTATCCTTTGAGGATAACGCGGGTTTAATAAAGGCGGGCAACAACCTATATATCAACGAAAACAACCAGCGTGCGCAAGACGCGCAGGGCGTCACCGTGCATCAGGGGGTTTTGGAAGCCTCCAACACGGATATCACAAATGAAACGCTAAACATGATGGCAGCCTCAAGAAGCTTTGAAACCAGCCAGCGGATCGTGAAAATGATCGATGAAACGTTGGGCCGGGCTGTGAACGACATCGGAAAGGTATAGGGTTCCGTATCATGATGCAGACATCTTTATCAGCAAAAAGCGCGTTGCGCGCACAGCAGCAGCAGCTTGACGTCATAGCAAACAATATCGCCAACGTCAACACGGTGGGATTTAAGTCGAGCAGCGTCAATTTTAAGGATACGCTCTACAATTCCATGGTCAGGCCTACCGATGGCGAAGCCCTCCAGCGCGGAACCGGCGTGCGGGTCTCCTCCATTACGAAATCGTTTTTACTGGGTACGCCCATGCTTACCGGCGTGCCTCTGGATTTTTGCCTCACCAAGGACGGGTTCTTTACTTTGGAGGATCAGGACGGCAACGAACTTTACACACGAAACGGCTCGTTTAAGCTTTCCGTCGAGGGGGGCAGCAGGTATCTGGTGGATTCCGAGGGTCGCTATATACAGGGCGAAGGCGGCAAGATCCAGATTCCGGAAGGTGATATCAACTCGCTTAGCGTAAACGAGAAGGGGCAGTTGTTTATCAGGCAAACCACCGGTGGCACAACTTCGGATACGCCTACCACTTTTGCCACGCTTAAAATATCCTCCTTCTTGAACAACGAAGGGTTGGAAGCAGCAGGCAACAGCGCGTTTCGCGCTACAGAAGCCTCAGGAGAAGCTCAGACGATGGAAAGCCCGGAAGTGCGTGGAGGATATCTTGAATCCTCCAACGTGGATATGGTAACGGAGATGACAACCTTGATCCGCGCGCAAAAGGCGTTCTCCTTTGCATCGCAGGCGGTGCGCACGGCGGACGAAATGGCCGCCATGGCAAACAACATGCGCGGTTGATGCGCATGTGTAAAAGTGCGATGGATAGACGGAGGGTGTCTACATGCAGGTAAGGCAATGCAGAATATGCGGAAAGTTATTTCAATCTGTTGGGAATTATACCTGTCTAGAATGCCAAGACAGGCTGGATCAGGAATTTCGCTTGGTTCGGGATTACCTTTATGAGCATTCAGAAGCCGATATCACGGAGATTTCAAGAGAGACGGGAGTGAGCGAACGAAGTATCCTGCAGTTTCTCAAGGAAGAGCGGCTGACACTCAACGTTCCGTGTGAGGACATCCGCTGCGAGCATTGTGGAAGACCGGTTCGGGCCGGAAAAATCTGCACGGATTGCAGGGACAGATTGTCAAGGCTTTTTGAAAGTGTTACCGAAGCCAGCGCCGCCAAACTGGCGGACAAAAAAGCGGCTAATGTGATGGGCTATCAGGGCCGTAAGCATTTTGACAACAATAAGAGATAACTTTCTCCGGTTTTAAAGCGCGAAATCAGAAACAGGGAAGTGGCAATATGAGAGTAAATTCAATTCCGCCCAAGGAAATCTACAGCCAGTATCTATGTGTGAAGGACATTCAGCCGGCCGCCACAAGCCGCGTTATGATGGCGGATCATGTGGAACTGTCCAGCACCGCAAAATCGTTTTCCGTAACGCTCAAAGCGGCCCGAGAGGCGCTGAATGCTCAGGACCCGGCTAGGGCTGCAAAGATCAGTGCCATTCAGCACAAGATCGATAACAACACCTATTTCGTCCCCGCTGAAAAAGTAGCGGAGAAGATATTTGAAATCTAATGGATGACCGACAAGGAGAGGTGCGGCCATGCGGGATCTGATAAAAGAGCTTGAGTATTACATGGCTGGCGAACTGGAAATCTATGTTGGCCTGCTGCAATACGCAAAAAACAAGAAAGCCGCGCTGATCAAAAACGACCTGGATGGGCTCAATATGCTGGTGAAGCTAGAGGACGAAGCGGTCGACCGCCTGCATGTTGCGTCCGCTCAAAGGGAGGCACTGTTTGAACGGGTGAAACAGGAAACCGGCTATGAAGGAAAGGTCACATTTGAGTATATCGTAAAGGATTGTTCACCTGAGGAGCGCAGGGAGTTGGACCATTTGAGGGGCCGCTATCAGGAAGTGGTGCGCGAGCTTTCTGCACTCAATGAACTCAATCAAAGCTTGCTGCAGATGCAGCTTCAATACACCTCCTTTTGTATGGATACTTTGATGCAGGCAAAACCGGTGGGTGGAACGTACGGCAGTTCCGGCCACGCAAACGTTGAATTTCAACAAGGGAGAAGGTTTATCGACCAGGAAGCGTGAGGGAGTATGTCATTTTACGGATTGGAAATCGCAAAAACAGGCTTGGCTATCAGCCAGAAGGGCATTAACCTGTCCGGCCACAATATCGCAAACGCGGATACGGCAGGGTATACCAGGCAGCGGCTATACCTTTCTTCGATTGATCCGGGCTCTCTTGTGGCGCGGTATGTCCCGATTTACAAAGGCGCCGTGGGCAAAGGCGTGGAGGTGCAGGCGGTGGAGCAGCTTCGAAACGCCTATGTTGACCGTGCGTTCAGAGCGGAAACTTCCAGTCTAAATCAGTGGGAAACCCGCGCTTCCGAGATGGAGTACATTGAATCCCTCTTTAATGAGACTAAGACCGCAAGCCTTTCTAACTCGCTTTCGGATTTCTTTGATAGCATGCAGGAGCTCTCCAAGGACACGGTGAGCAAGGAAATTCGCACCAATGTGCAGCAGACGGCCATTACGCTCACGCAGACGATGAGCCATTACTATAAGCAGCTTTCTGACCTGCAGAAGCAAATGAATGATTCAATCGAAGTAGCGGTTGATCGCATCAATGAGATTACAAAATCCATTGCGGATTTTAACTTAAGCATAGCGACATTTGAACTTAGCGGAGAGCGTGCAAACGATCTCAACGACAAACGTAACCTTTTGTTAGATGAGCTTGCCACGATCACGGATATGGAGTATACCACGGACTCTCAGGGGCGCCTGAGCGTGATGATCGACGGCAATACCGTTGTAGACCATGGTAAATCGTATGATCTAAAGGTAATGAAAGATTCGAACGGTATGAATTCCGTCCACATGGACAACGCCGCGGAAACGGAAGTTGTTTATTCAAACGGGCAATTGGCGGGCTTCAGGCAACTTCGTGACGGCAACACGCCAAATGACATCGGTATTCCGTTTTTAATGGAGAGCCTGAATACGCTCGCGCGTACCTTGGCCAAGCAGTTTAACGACACCCATAAGCAAGGCTGGACGATGCCGCACGATGCTGAAACCTCCCAGACGAACGTCTACTTCTTTGACGTGGACGTCGTAGGGGGCGTGGAGGACTACAACGCCATAACGGCGGGGAATATCTCGCTTTCAGACGCGGTGTTGCAAGACGTATACAAAATTGCGGCGTCCAGCAAACAGATCGATTTGAGCTCCGCTGATCCGCAGGATAAAAACAATGAGAATGCGCTCAAACTTGCGGGGTTGGGGACTTCGTCCGCCACAATGGGGAACACCGGCTTTGAAGGATATTTAAAAAACCTTGTGGTGGAACTGGGCGTGGGCAGCGCTCATACCTCCAATATGTTTGATAGTCAGCAGGCGCTCGTAAGCAATCTGCAGGGTCGCCGAGACTCGGTTTCCGGGGTATCCGTGGATGAGGAAATGGTGCAACTGATGAAATATCAGCACATGTATAACGCTTCCTCCCGTGTGATTAACGCCATCGACGAGGCGCTCGATAAGCTCATCAATGGCACGGGCATCGTTGGCAGGTAACGGAGCTAGTAGTTTTATAGAGGATTAGAAAGGCAGGGATGCTGCATGCGTATTACCACCAGTATGATGACGAGTTCGTTTTTGGCGAACCTAAATAACAACCTGAACTCCATGCAGACCTATCAGACCCAGCTTGCCACAGGTAAGCGCATCACCAAGCTTTCGGATGATCCGGTGGGCGTATTGGGCAGCATGAATGCTCGCGTCAAGCTCGCGAGGACTGATCAATACAAGGACAATGTCGGTTCCGTGCAGGACATTTTAAAGCAAACCGAAACCGTCCTGCAGGAAGTCAACAAAATCGTTCAGACCGCGTATGAACGCCTTGTGCAGACCACAAGCGATTCGTATTCCGATGAAGACCGTGCGGCTGCGGCGAGCGAAATTGAGCAGTTGAAGGAGCACCTGCGCAATTTGGGCAATACCAAGGTCGCCAACCAATATATATTTGGCGGTTATAATGCCACCAAAGCACCATTTACGCTGGACGCTTCCGGAAATCTTTTATATAACGGGCTCGACGTCAAGGTGAATAACGTGGCGCTTGCGGATCAGGCAAAACAGAACGTCGAGATCGAGTTGGGTTACGACATGAAAATGACCGCCACCATCAACGGTATAGAGCTTTTGGGCAGCGGAACGGACAATATTTACAATCTGTTTGGTGAAATGAGCGCGGCCCTTTCCGGCGGCGCTCCATCGAGCGACCTGAGCGCAATGATCGCAAGGTTTCAGGCTGTGCAGGATACCGTCATGGCAAAAACTGCGGAAGTCGGCGCACGTACCACCCGGCTTACGATGATGGAAAATCGATACGAGGATGACGAACTCAATTATACGGAGATTAAATCAAAAGTAGAAGACGCCGACCAGGCGGAAGTCATCATGCGCTATAAAATGGCGGAATCGGTATATCTGTTCGCATTGAAAATTGGATCCAACATTATACAGCCAACGCTTGTAGATTATTTGAATTGAGAAGCGGGGGTGTGGTATAATGAATTCGCTTAGCATTCATACACAGCGCGCAGTAATTGAAATTACTTCACGCCCCGCCAAAATGTACGTCGAACACAAACGGCCCAACTTCCGAATCAAGCGCGCCGACCCAAAGATGAAAATTGAACGGAAAATGCCTTCGTTCGATATCAAATGGGAAGATGTGAGGAACTCCATTGGGCTTCCAACTACGTCCCAACTGGGCAGAACTTTTGCCGAGAAAGGGAAACAAAAAGCTTTAGAAGCAATTCGTTCCGCTGTGGAGCGCGGAGATATCTTAAAAGATTCCACAGATCCTCAGGCCTTTGAGAAAGTGGCTGTTTCGCTTTCCGTAAAAGATATGCCGGAACTCAATGTAGGGCTCATGCCCAAGCAAAGGGCCCGTATCGAATGGGACCCCGGCTATTGCACCATAGAATGGACGGATCCTGTTCTTCAGATCGAATGGGACAAGGATTTCAGGCCAACGATCGAATGGGAACCCTATGCAGTGGAAGTACACCTCAGACACAGGCCATTGGTGAAAATCAGAGTCAATTTGGAACGCATACCCGGCGCCGTGGGCGTCAAAGTTGATCAGGAAGTGTGAATAGGGGGTTCTGCAATGCTGATCGAAACGGCCAGATTTGGGGATTTCAACCTGAATGACAGCAAGATCATCGATTTCCCAGACGGCATACCGGGGTTTGAGGAGCTGCATAAGTTTATTATTCTGGAGATCAACGAAACCAAACCGCTGTATTGGCTCCAATCTACAGAGAACAAGTATATTTCCCTGCCGGTAGTAATTCCTTTTGAAATTCTGGAGGATTACTACATCGAGATTCGGGAAAACGAATTGGCAGGTATTGAAGTCGACAACAATAACGACCTCCTGATACTCAATGTGGTTGTCATTCCCGATAACATCGAAAAAATGACGGTCAATCTCGCTGCGCCCATCATCATCAATTTAAAGCTTGGAGCGGGCAAGCAGATCGTAATCGATGCGGCGGACCTTCCTATCCGGTTCCCCATATACGATGCGGTCATGCGGAAATTGAAAGGGGGAGAAGCGGATGCTGGTTCTCTCGCGTAAGGCCGGTGAGGTGCTTTCAATCGGCACGGATATCACGATAGAGGTGGTGGCCGTGGAAGGGGACCGCGTGCGCCTTGGTATCAGCGCGCCCAGGGATACGCGCATATTCCGCAAGGAGCTTCTCGAGCAAACGGTGAATATCAACAAGAACGCGGTCAATGCTCCCACGATTAATTTTCTGGAAAGCGGAGAATAAACGAGAAATCCTGCCATTGGGCGGTTTTGTCTATCAGACAGTATAACACAAGCGTGTCGTTTAAGCAGAGCGATACGCTTGTTTATTATTTATTGTGCAAGCCGGTATTCACAAGCTTGCGGTATTCGTTCTCAGAAGTTACAATTAAAACCTTCCACTATAACACCAGACTTATACCACTGATATTATAAGTAGAATGGTGGTGACATACTATATGAATGCTTACAAAACGTCGGAGATCGCACGTAATATTGGAATACATCCCAACACAGTACGGCTTTATGAAGAACTTGAGCTTATTCCCAAACCAGAGCGAAAGGCAAACGGCTATCGTGTTTTTACAGATTTCCACATGGAGCAAATTGGGTTTGCGAGAACTGCGCTAAAGGTTGAGGTTTTACAAAATGGCCTGAGAAAGCAAGCGGTTGCAATTATTAAGGCTTCGGCTTCCGGGAATTTTGATAAGGCAATTCATATGACTCAACGTTATTTGCACCAAATAAAAAGTGAACAAAGAAACGCCGAAGAAGCCATAGAAATAGCCGAAAAGCTGTTGGCAGGAGGTAGCCAGCAAATAAATAATACTGCGGTTTTAACCAGAAAAGAGGCCGCTGATTATTTGCAAATCTCAATGGATGCTTTAAGAAATTGGGAATTGAACGGCCTACTAACAATCAAACGAAAGCAAAACGGCTATCGTGTTTACCAGGATGAAGATATTCGGAGGCTGAAAATTATACGTTCCTTGCGTTGTGCGAATTACTCTCTTTCCGCAATTTTACGAATGCTGAGTATTATATCGAGTAACCCTGGAGCGGATATCCGGCAAGCCATTGATACGCCAAAAGAAAACGACGATATTATTTCCGTATGTGACAAGCTGCTCACATCTTTACATTACGCGGAACAAAATGCAGAGGCAATGCTCAAACATCTTGAGAAGATGAAAAAACAATTTGCAGCAAACCCTACACTTTAACACCAGACTTTGTCCTGGTGTTATTTTTATGTAAAGATATAACAGGAGGGAATTAAAGTCGCGTGGAAACAACCATTAAAGTAGAAAAACTATGCAAGTCCTATGCCCACGTGAAAGCGGTAGAGAATGTCACGATCTCAATTCGTCGCGGGGAAGTATTTGGTTTGCTGGGCGCAAACGGTGCGGGTAAAAGCACCACGATTGAATGTATTTTAGGAACAAAAAAACAGGATAGCGGAACGGTAACCATTTTGGGGATGAGTCCGCAAAAAGACCGTAAAAAACTCTTTGAGAAGGTTGGCGTTCAATTCCAAGAAGCCAACTATCAGGACAAAATCAGGGTATCTGAACTTTGCGAAGTTACTGCGTCACTTTATAAAAATCCGCTGGATTATTGTGCCCTACTAAAACAATTTGGACTTTCAGATAAGTTAAAAAGCCAAGTAAATGAGCTTTCAGGGGGTCAGAAGCAGCGGCTGTTTATTGTGCTTGCGCTGATTCCAAACCCCGAGGTTGTATTCTTAGACGAGCTGACATCCGGGCTGGATGTCAAGGCACGGCGAGATGTCTGGAAAAGCCTTTCTGAGTTAAAAGCGAGAGGAATTACCATTATGCTAACCTCTCATTTCATGGATGAGGTGGAAGCCCTCTGCGATAACATCATGATTTTGAAAAACGGGGAAAGCGTTTTTTACGGGACCGTAAAAGAAGCGGTTTCAGCTAGTCCTTTTGAAAAATTTGAAGATGCATATCTTTGGTATACAGACAAGGAGGAAGAAAATGCGAGCATTTAAAGCGTTACTGAAAACGGAAAGCAAACTATCCCTTCGTGGAATGGACATGTTTATTTTCGCGATTTGCATGCCCGTTGTCGTGGTAATTATCTTAGGGGCAGTTTTCGGAAATAAGCCGGCTTTCAACGGTGCGGAGTACACCTTCTTAGAACAGTCCTTTGGAGCAGTAGCGACCATTGCAATTTGCGCCGGAGGCGTGATGGGGCTTCCTTTGGTCATATCGGATTATCGAAGCCGGAAAATATTAAAACGGTTCAGGGTGACCCCCACCAGCCCCGCACTTATCTTGGCGGTACAGGTCGTTATTTACGCGTTTTATTCTATTGCTTCGCTCATACTTGTCTACACGACGGGGGCAGTCTTGTTTGGTTATCAAATAAAAGGCTCTTGGCTTGAATTCTCGGGTGCATACTTGCTGGTGATGCTGTCTATGTTCAGCATTGGGCTATTGGTTGGGGGAATTGCGCCAAACATGAAAATTGCCAGTGTCATAGCAAGCTTGCTGTACTTTCCGATGCTTATTTTTTCGGGTGCTACCCTACCTTATGAAGTAATGCCCGTTGCACTTCAAAAAGCAGCCGACATATTGCCCTTGACGCAGGGAATTAAACTTCTCAAAGCCGCTTCCCTTGGCTTACCAATGAATAGTGTTTTCATTCCTGTTATCGTGATGATTGTAATTGCGGTAGTATGTATCAGTATTTCCCTTCGATTTTTCAAGTGGGAGTAACCGATCATACCGATATCAATTCGCTTGCGAGTACCCGGACATATTCGGTGTTTCTAGTTCGTGCAACGATATAGGTATGAAAGGCTCGAATCCTCCAACCACACCATTTACAAAAGAATGGCTAAGCTTTATGCTACGCCATTCTTTCAACTTCGAATCATTATCTGCTTAGGAAGGATTGCTTTAGCAGGATTCTTATGCTGCAGTCGAAGATGCGTTACTTATCGTCCTTCTTTTTCTTTGCCCGCGCAAACTGGAAGACCGAAAGGATAATCAGGAATATTCCGAACGCCTTTTTCAGCCATTCCGCATCCAGACAGGTAGCTAAATAAGCGCCGCCGATCGCCCCAATGACCCCCAAGATCAGCAGCGGAAACGCTGTTTTTGCTTTCAACCGCCCGTCCCGCCGGTGGATGAAAAGGGCGAGCGCGGCACCCGGTAAAAACGCGAGCATATTCACGCCCTGCGCTGCGTGCTGACCCATGCTTAAAAACAGAGTCAATATCGGTATGAGCACCGTGCCGCCGCCCATGCCCATACCGGAAAGAACGCCGGAAAACAGCCCGGCAAGAAAATACCATATAAGGCTCATAGCAGCAAGCGGACGCCCGCTGCTAGCATCAGCAGGGCGAACATTCGGTCAATCCAGATGGAGCGCATTCTTCCCAGAAGCTTTGCACCCAAAAAGCTGCCGGGGAGTATGCCCAACGTCACAATGGGTACAAATTGAAATTCTATCGCCCCGCGGATTAAATAGACAATGATGCTTACGATGGAGAGAGGCAGCATTACCATCAATGCAGTTGCATGCGCATCCTCGCTTTTTAGTTTGCAAAGACGCTCTAAAACCACCACAGCAAGCATGCCGCCGCCTGCTCCAAACAACCCGTTGGCAATACCGGTACAAATAGCTGCTATGGAAATCAAAAAGCGCGGTGTTCCATCATGTTTTTGCATACTTTTAAGATTGTGCGGCCTTTTGATAATTATTCAGCAAATTATTGATGCAAAACGATAGGGGGCATGTTATAATACTAACGGACTTGAAGAGGTAATAAAAAGTGCAATATGGCTTGCTTAATGAATACGGTTCTTTCGAATACGGTTCTTTCAAGGAAGGGTAAGCATACCCTTTTTTGCTGTATAGAATATATAGTTTTACGGAAAATGTGGAAAGGATGGTGTCAGCTTTGCCAAAGCTAACCTTTCAGGGTGGCGTTCATCCCATGCATGATGTGCATGAAGGCAAGCTCCCCACAAGGGACCTCCCGATAAGGGACTTCACTACGGATACAGTATGTATTCTGATGGGCATGCACCTTGGCGCGCCCAGTTCCCCCTGCGTACAGAAGGGGGATTATGTACGGCTTGGCCAGATTATTGGAGAACCGGTGGGGCCGCTTGGGATTCCCGTTCACGCAAGTGTCTCGGGTACGGTAATTGACGTTTCTCCCAAGCAACAGCTTTCTCCCAATCCCGTTATGTGCGTAACCATTCAAAACGACCATAAGGACGAATGGGTAGACGGTATCGTTGGATTAGGCGATGTGGAGACAGTGGACCCTTCCCTTATTGTCCCCGCCATAAAGAATGCGGGCATATGCGGCATGGGTGGCGCCTGTTTCCCCACACATGTGAAGCTGACCGCGCGTGAGGGCCAGTATTGCGACACCATTATATTGAACGGCGCGGAATGCGAAACGCATTTGACGGCAGATTATCGCCTGATGCTGGAGCATTCTACGAAAATAGTGGACGGGCTTCGGGCCGCCATGCGCGCAATGAACGTCAAGCGCGGCATCATCGCCATTGAAGATAACAAACCCGAGGCCATTGAACTCATGAAAAAGGCGGCTCAGGGCCGCGAAGGCGTAGAGATTGCTGAGCTTATAACCAAGTACCCGCAGGGTGGTGAAAAGCAGCTGATTCAGGCCGTAACAGGCCGAGAGGTTCCGCAGAAGAAGCTGCCGCTTGACGTTCACGTGATCGTGCTCAATGTTGGTACCGCTGCAGCTATTGCGGAAGCCATCACGACTGGACGCCCGCTCATTTCCCGCATCACCACAGTAACGGGTTGCGTAAACAAGCCCGCGAACCTCCGCCTGCGCGTTGGTACCATATTTGCAGACGCCATAAAAGAGTGTGGCGGGTATTCCAAAGAACCCGGAAAGATTGTCGCGGGTGGCGCTATGACCGGTATCCCGGCTGTCAGCGATGAAGTCTCCATGACAAAGGCGACAAACGGTATCGTCACCTACTCGAAGGAAGAGGCCAAAGAACTTGAAGAGAATCCCTGCATTCGCTGCGCACGCTGCGTCGCGGTATGCCCGGCGGGCCTAAGGCCTTATCTTTTGAAACATTACTGTCAAGCGGGCGATCTTGCGGCCGCCGAAGCGGAAAACGTGATGGATTGCGTCGTCTGTGGCAGTTGCTCTTTCGTCTGCCCGGCAAAGCTCCGTCTCACACAATCCTTTAAAGTTGCAAAGGATCAGATCATCGTAGCCCAAAGGGGAGGTGCAAAAAAATGAACTTGAACGTAGTTCCTGCCCCTCATATTCGTAGTGTAGATAACACCAAGAGCATGATGCGTGATGTTCTTATCGCGCTCATTCCGACTTCTCTCGCGGGCGTATACTTCTTTGGCACCAAGGCGTTGCTGCTTCTTGTGCTGAGCATGGCTTCCGCGGTAGTTGCTGAGTATCTATGGCAGAAGCTGATGAAGCTGCCCGTCCGGGTAGGCGACTTTTCAGCCCTCGTAACAGGACTGCTGCTCGGGCTCAACCTCCCGGTTGGCGCACCCTGGTGGCTCGCCGTGTTGGGAAGCGCCATCGCCATCATACTCGTCAAGCAGCTCTTTGGCGGCATCGGCGATAACTTCTTAAACCCCGCTCTCGTCGGGCGTGCAATCCTTCTTGCCTCCTGGCCGGTACATCTTACCCGGTTTACGTTGCCCACAAACTTCAGCGGCGTGGATGCAGTTTCTTCCCCAACGGTGCTTGCCGGTCTTGATGCAAGCAACATGGATTTGTTTTTAGGCAATATCCCGGGCTGCATCGGAGAAGTAAGCAAGGTCGCCATTTTGATCGGCCTTGTGTACCTTATCGCAAGAAGAGTGGTATTCCCGCATGTGCCGGTGCTGTTCCTTGGCGTTACGGCCTTGCTTGCGTGGGTGATGGGCCCGCAGGGCGCATTTACGTTTGACGGCGACGCGCTGCGTGCCATACTTTCTGGTGGCGTATTGTTTGGCGCGGTGTTCATGGCGACGGATTATAGTACAAGCCCCATGACCATCAAGGGCCAGGCGATTTTTGCGGTGGGTTGCGGCGTACTTGTATCCGTGATCCGCGCCTACGGCAGTTATCCCGAAGGCGTCACCTATGCGATACTGATTATGAACCTCGTTACCCCGCTCATCGACAAATACATGCGCCCCAGGGTATACGGTTCGTCCCTAAAGGAGGCAAAAGCATGAAACAGAAGAAAATGGTCAGCGCCTTCTTCGGCGGAATCCTGTCTGAAAGCATGGCGTTTCGTCTGGCGGTAGCGGTTTGCGCGACACTCTCTGTTACTGCTTACGCAAAAAACGGCCTGGGCCTGGGACTTACGACGGCGCTGGTGCTCATCTGCTCGAATAAGATCATTGCGCTTGTACGTGGCCTCCTGCCCGAGCGGGTTCGCCCGTTTGGCTATGCGCTTATCATCGGGTTGTTTGTATCAGCGGCGCAGATGCTGCTTGCGGCTTTCTTGCCAGACTTAAGCGCAAATCTGGGCATTTATGTCCCACTGATGGCAATCAGCTGTGTGCTCCTTTGCCGTGTCAGCGGTGTGGATGAAAAACCTCATATCGTAGCTGCCGGCATGGACGGTCTTATAACCGGTCTGCTGTTTGCGGCAGCGCTCATTCTCCTTTCCGCCGTACGCGAGCTTCTGGGCTTTGGCACGCTGTTCGGAGCGGCTGTGTTTGGGGAAGGCTTTGAGCCGATGCTCATATTGAAGGCTGTGCCTGGCGGGTTCATACTGCTTGGCCTGCTGTACGGCGTTGTCAACTACTTTATCAAAAAAGGCAAGGCCTCGGATGATACGCAAGAAGGGGGGCTTAAAGCATGATGTTGGAGGGATTTTCCGGTATCGGCGAAGCGCTGCTTTTTATGGTGGCGTGCATCGTTACAAGTAACTTTATCTTCTCCCGGGCGCTAGGCGTGCTGCCGTTCTCCGCAAATGGGGACCACGTGAAAGCGGCAGCAGGCATGGGACTGATGGTAACAATCGTTATGGCGCTCGTCTCGTTTCTGGGCTTTGCGATCTATCAATGGGTCTTGGTACCGCTTGAAGCCACATTCTTTATGACCATATGCCTGCTTGCCGTTATTGCGGGAGTTGCGCTTGCGGGTCAGGCAATTCTTAAAAAGAGCAACCCGGATTTGGCGCGTTACTTCCCGCTGGTTATGGGTAACAGCGCCGTGCTTGGCGTGGTTCTTCTTAATACGATGGGGCAGTATGATTTATTAAAGAGTGTGCTTTCCGGCACGTTCGCGGGAATAGGTTTTCTTGTTGCAATGGTGCTGATTGTTGGCGTTCGTGAACGGTTGGCAACATCCAAGGTACCCCAGGCGTTTCGTGGCTTTCCCATTACGTTGGTGAGCGCGGGGCTTATGTCCCTTGCATTCATGGGCTTCTTGGGTGTTGTGGGTCATTGAAGAGTACTTAGGAGTTCTCGTAGGTTAAACAATTTTAAAGCAAGCAAACAGCGCCGAAATTATTCGGCGCTGTTTTTGCCTCTACGGGTTACTTTGGCTGCATGGAACTGAGCATTTGCGCAAGCAACATAGGATTTATGCCGTTCATGCCCCCGCCATTCATGCCGCCCATGCCGCTTTGGAGCATCTGTGCGAGCAGAAGAGGGTTCATGCCGTTCATATTTCCCATACCCCCGCCCGTGCTGCCGGCCGGAGTGCCACCCATGCCACCCATGCCGCCCATGCCGCTCATCATCTGCATGAGCATTTGCATCATCTGCATATTGTTCTGGTTGGCGGCCTGCTGCTGCCCCTGTGATGGAGGATCTTGCACCTGCGGTGAGGGGTGGGAGTGTGCCGCCGGGCGGGTTTGAGCGGGCAGCTGCAGGTCAGTCGGGACGCCCATCGCATGGCACAGGTCCTCATATTCACTCTCGGTAAGATGCTCCCGCATGGAAACAACATACCGCTGCACGCCCTGCATGCCGCGTTCACGCCTGATTTGCTGCCCCAGCAATATGGCTGGCTGGCCGTGATCGGCGGGCATTGGCTCTTCGGTATCGCCCATGTTCGCAGCCTGCTGGGCGGGCGGGCGTGAGCCGCCGACCGGCAGGGAATGCGGCGCATATCTGGGCATATGGCCACCTCCTTGTTTGCCTTTGTAGCATCATATGCGCCTAAAGCAAGGTTGTGCACTTATGGCTGCAAAGCCGCATATGATGGTTGAGGATATCTTTTTAACAGCAGGAGGGAGAGCATGAAAAAGAACGATCTTCGCAGTTTAAAACAAAACCCCAGCGATTTGCAGGATACGGCAAAGGGCATAGACCCGGAATCAATGCGCCAGGTGAAAAATGTGCTGGATCAATATCAGGGAAGAGACGAATTGGATCTGCTTGCAGAGTTACAGGAGAAGATCGCCAAGGAACGCGCGGCGGGAAGGATGAACAACGCCCGTCTTGATTCTTACGCAAGAATGATTGCGCCCATGTTGGACCCTGCACAGCTTCAGCGTATGATGGCGTTTGTGGAGCAAATAAAAAAGAGCTGAGCGCTTTTAGGAGTGGCGCGTTGCGCTCTCCTTACAAAAATACCGCAACACGGCGGCCTCAAGCGCGCGTTCTCCAGGTGCATGGCCGCTGATTTGCAGATGATCGATTTCTGAAAACGCGGCAACCGCCTTGCGCAACTCTTCGGCGCTCAGTCGTTTTGCGCCGGTCAGGGCGGCTTTTGCCGGCATGGGAGAAAGGCCAAGCTTTTTCCCGATCTCAAACTCCTTTGTACGGGCGTCAAGCAACAGCCGTGCGCCTAGCATGTTTTTAAACTGGCCGGTAAAGAAATGGGCCAGACCAAACACAGTTTCCGAGCCCTCCCGAAGGAGATGCCGCAGCATGGTAAGCCCGCGTTCCTGTTTGTTTAAAAGCAATGCGTCGAGCATCCGGAAGCGCTGGAATTCCGGGTTGGGCGTGACGCAGGCTTTTAGCGCGTCCTGTGTGACGGGGGAAGTCCCGGCGTAATCCGCCGCTTTGTTCAATTCGTTTTGTAGGGCGTACACGTCCGTGCCCACCATATCTACAAGCAGTTGCGCGGTTGACAGGTCAATCTGAGCGTTGCGCTTTTTCATGCGCTGCTGCACCAGTTTTACGGCCTCCTGTACGCTCAGCATATCAAAGTGCACGTCGCGGCCTTCTTTTTTTACGGCATTCAACAGGGAAGTTCCGCATTTTCCGCGCACATAAAGGACGAGCGTTGTAGTATCCGGTATGGAGGCGGCGTAAGGAATTAGCTCCATTGCTTCGCTGTCCGCCATTTCCCTGCAGACGACAAGCCTGCTTTCCGCAAAAAAGGGCAACGTCTCGCAAGCTTGTCGAACGGCGGAAGAGAGCGGCTTTTCAAACTCCTGCATGTTCAGATCTCGGGCTACCGGATCGATGCGGGAAATCAGCGTGTTGAGCGCGCTTTGCTTTACGAATTCCTCTTCACCGTAAAACAGGAACAGGCCGGAGACGTTATTGTTTTTGATGAGTTCAAAAAAACGGTTGTGATCCATAGTTCCTCCGGGTACCGCTTAGGTTTCATTTAAGAGTATAGCATATCTTGTGTCCCGGGCAAACGGCTGCATTACAAGCGTACCGTTCTTCTCATAAAACCGCATCTGCCCATTTGCGTTTGTAGTATAACGTATGCTGCCGATCTCTGCTCCGCCGGGATACACAAAAAACGAAGCGCCGCCAAATGTAACCGTAACGCCCGCCTTTTCTTCTTCCTGCATGGTTGCATGGTAGATGCCGTTCGCGCGCAGGTAGCTTTCCACGGCTGTGCTTTTTAGCTGACCAGATGTGCCCATGACCACATCTTTGCCATCTGAGTGGATATGGACGGCATAACCGGAAGGGACGTCCAGTACCGTTGCATGTTGATTTGGGCGCAACAAAAACGGTGCAAGCCAAAGGAAGATGCATAATACAGCGCTGATTACGGAAAGTACCCGCCTGCTGCCGCGCCCGCCAAGGAAATACGGGGAACAAAACAAGAGGAATAAAAAGAAGAATACGCCCGCACCGAATGACGCAGGGGGGAGAGGCAACATGCCGGGGCTAGCGGCAACATACGCGACAGCGCGCATCAAGGCAATGGCAGCGCCTGAAAGCGAGGCCACAAAGCCGGCGGTGGCGCGGGATACCGGGAAAAGCAACAACGCTAAGCCTGCGGGCAGCATGGAAAGCGCACAGAGCGGCACCACCAAGATGTTGGCAGGCACGCTCAAAATGGACATACTGTGGAATGTGGCTGCGGACACGGGCATCGTGGATAGTCCTGCGCTTATACTCAACGCCAATGGTTCTGAAAGCGGCCTGGGCAGACGTTGCATAACGGCTGAGAGAGCGGGGTAGAGCAGCAATATGCCGAGAACCGCGGTATAGGAGAGCTGAAATCCAATAGAGAACAGCGTGAACGGTGAAATCAGAAGCAGTATCAAAAACGAGAAGGAAAGCGCGGAAAGCGGGTCGTTTCTGCGGTAAAAAATTTTTGCCAGCAGCAGGCAAATAACCATTAGCGCCGCGCGCAGCGTAGGGGCCGCGAAGGCGCAAAAAGCGCAGTAAAAAAGCAATGCGGCACAGATGGCAATAAATTGGGCAACAGGCTTTACGCGGCGGAGCAGCATCAGTAATGCCCCTGCAAGCAAGGATACATGCAGGCCGGATACGGAAAGCAGGTGTGCAAGGCCTGCGCCGCGAAAGTTCTCAAGCGTTTGTTCGGGGATCTCTTCCACTGCCCCGTGAAGCATACCTGCGGCCAAAGTGCCGTTCTCCTTTCCCATCAGGCCAATCAACGTTTGCGTCGCGTGATCCCGAAGCGCAAGAAGCCGCCCGTACAGGCCGGGCGGCGCATCCGAAACGGTAAGCTGGCCATATGAAAGCGCAGTACAGACAATGCCTCGGGAGAAGCAGTAAAACCGGTAATCCATACCGCCTTCGTTGCGCGGCCCCTGTGGCAGGGAAAGGGAAGCCCGCACGGTAAGCCGCTGCCCGTATGCAAGCGCCTGCCCGTCATAGCGGGGCAATGTGAGCAGAACGCGCCCGTCTATGGGGGAATTGTCTGCCGACGCATCGCTTAGCGTAACGCGCAGGTTTTGCCCCTGCCACGTGACTTCCCAAACCGTGCCTGTCAGTGTACAAGTCTCCCTTGGCGCTGGAAGCTTGGGGTACGCGAGCTCCAGACGGAGCGTGCCGATGGAAAGAAACGCAAAAAAAACCGGGAGCCATTTGACCCCGGTACGTGTTGATAGAACGGCAAGCGCGACGCCCGCGCCGGAAATGAGATAGCCAAGGTATCCTGGGAACAGGCGGCCAAGCAGTATTCCGGCCATCATGCCCAAGGCAGCCGTTACAAAGGGGCGGCGGTTGAAATAGCGTCCCCGCTCCGCGCTCATAAAAGGTCTGCGCTTATCAGAAGCTTTTCTTCCTGCGTACGCAGAGCCGCAAAGGAAAGCCCGTGTTTGCTTTCGTTCACCGATTTTCCGCTTTCCAATACCGCTGCGGCCTCATCCGCCCATATGAGCGCCGTGGAATGCGGAAAGTCGTTTTCTTCCGTCAAGGCAGAGAGCAATACGGGTAAGCATTCCGTGATGCGGGCGGCCTGCGCCTTTAAAATCTCCCGCTGCTTGCTCGCTATATATTTGCTGATATCCCCCTTCGAAGAGGAAACCTTTTCGCCCGACGTTTCCTGCATGGTCAGAGAGAAGCCCCGCACATAACCGTGCTTCGTATACAAGACCAAGGTATCCTCCGGCCCGTCCGCTTGGGTCTTTACAAGGTAAACGCCGTCGTCCCCTTCGCGTAAGCTAAGGCCAAAGTCCTTCAGTCGGCTTAAATAAACATCCATTGAAACGCCCGGAGGCAGGGTAGGAGCGGGGGTTGCGGTGGGTGTCGCTGCGGGCCCATCGGTAAGTGAAAGCGCATAGTTACGGGTGTTTTCCTGCAGGCTCACCAGCAGGTAGATAAGCGCGCACAGAAGTAAAACCGCACCGAACGCGAGCGACTTTTGCAGCGTGGAAGGCTGCTTGTTCTTTTCTGGGGATGATTTGCTGCTCATAAGACATCCGTCCTTGATTTATGTTATGAGAGCGGGAAAATTGTCGTATATATGGTAAAACTAGTATAATATACCCAGGCAATTTTTCGCAAGCCTTGTGGGAAAACGAACGGCCGGTTTTGCGAGCGTTTTAAGGGAAGCATATTTATATGGCCCTTCACCAGCAAAAAGTGCTATAC
>JAEYSE010000130.1 GCA_023435025.1 Bacillota bacterium | reverse complement strand
TGTGTCCGGCATTGCGCAAAAGATAAATATAGCGCTTCTTCGCGGCTTCCATGCCGTAAACGGCGTAATCCACCAGTTCCGGGTCCGAAACGCTTTCAAAATAGGCCGTAGCCTTTTTCCAATCCTCTAAAGCGCGCTGCACCTGCTCGCGGTAAGCGCGATCCTCCCGCCTCGTTGATGGCATCACCGGCATCGGCTGCGTCGCGGGCGCGGGCATTTCCGTCATCAGCTGCACCCCTTCCTCCTCTTCAGCGCGGAATAGCCAATCCTGCAGGCGCTGCGTCAGTCTTTTCTTGCGAGGCGCGGGCACGGGAACCGGGCCGGTTTCCTGCGAATAGGATCTTTCTTCGTCCGCCTCATGAAAATCCAGCGGATCGTAATGGTTCCAAATCTTTCTCATGGGAAATCCTCCTTGTGTACGCTTGCTTACACAAGTATTCCCAAAAGATAGGTGTCATAACCGAGCAAAAAATCAAAGAATATAAAAAGCGCTTAAGCTACTTAACGGTCTTTTGCGGCAGCGCGGCAAGGATTTCCTCCGCCCAGGACGCCACACGCTCTTTCGCCGCCTTCTGCGCAAGCGTCTTCCCCTCTACCGGCTGGGCAAACACCCGTTTGAGCGTTCCCCCACGCTTTTCAACAAGCCCGCTAAGTCGGTCAACGAGCTTTTGAGGCGCTTCCATGGCCGGGTCCGCCTTGGTAACAAACGCAAACACCGTCTTTTCTTTACAATCCAGCATTTGAAGCAGTGCGTTGATTGCAGGCGGTGTGGTCCCCGCCCAAACCGGCATACCAAGAATAAGCACTTCGGATGTTTTTGTATCCGGCAGCGCTTTCAATTTTGAACTCAGATGGAAGGTAGCCTGCATGCCGCCTACAACAAAGTCCTTCTCCGGTCTTTTGCGTGTTTCTTCCAGAAAAAAGAGCCGCACACCAAGCGCATCGGCCAGCGCATGCGCGCAGGCCGCGGTGTTGCCGGTATTGGAATAGGCGATGATGGTTGCGTTCATAATCATCCTCCCGATGCACTTTTGACTGGGATGGACAGCTCTCTACCTTCCAGACGCCAATCCACCCACCGTTCATAGGGAAGGTAGTCGCCTGTGGCGGCCATACCTTTCCCGAAGAAAAGTACGTCATTTTCGATCAGCAGCAATACAGTTTCCCCTTCACATTCCACGGAAGCGGCATAGCCCGTACTTGTCTTGACGACCGTCCCGCTGCGGAGGCTATCGTCCTGCTGCTTCCACTCCGCAACAAGAACGTCTTTCTTTACACTTCCCGTAATGTTACCGCCTGCCGCAAGCGTGCAGGAAAATGTGCAGCCGTCCGCGGTTTTTATAACGCTGCCCGTGCCTTCCACGCCGCCAAAGAGTATTCCGTCCCATATCTTTTTGTCGCTTGGGTTCTGTAAAAGAGCGGCCTGCGCGTCAAAGAGTTGTTTCAGGCGCAGCATGTGCTTTTCAAGCATTAGCGCTTCGTCGATTGCAGAATTGTCCTCTTCCGAAAGCTTGCGCAGCGCGTCTTCCAGGGGCTCGTACGCCTGATAAAACCCGTTCAAAAAAGTGTTGAGCGGGTTTTCTTCCTCCGGAACTGGCGTTTTAGTCGGTTCCTCTTCCACGGTTTCCGCCAGCACAGGCGCGGGCGTCGCAGCGGGCCGGGGAACCATGGCGCAGCCTGAACACAGCAGTAAAACAAGTGCGCACGCAGACAGCAGCCTGTTTGCACAAACGCGCGCCCGATAGGTTTTTTCTGATCTTTTATCCAGCATAAGCGGCTAACGGATCTGGCCGTTCCCCCGTACGATGTATTTGACGCTGGTCAGTTCAAAGAGCCCCATAGGGCCTCGCGCGTGCAGCTTCTGCGTGCTGATGCCGATTTCCGCTCCAAAGCCGAACTCTTCGCCGTCCGTAAAGCGCGTGGAGGCGTTTACGTATACGGCTGCAGCATCCACTTCGTTCAAAAAGCGCTCCGCGCTTTGATAATCGTTGGTGACGATGCACTCGCTGTGCCGGGTGCCGTACCGGTTGATATGCGAGATGGCTTCATCCAGCGTATCCACGACCTTGAGCGCAAGGATATAATCGTCATATTCCGTGGCCCAGTCTTCCTCTGTGGCTTCCTTGATACCCGGAAGCAGCGCACAGGCGCGCGGGCAGCCCCTTAGTTCCACGCCGCGCTCCAACATGGGGGCAACGATTTGGGAAAGGTTCTTTTCTGCCATGTCTTTTTGCACCAGCAGCGTTTCCATGGAATTGCACACAGCGGGGCGGGAGACCTTGGCGTTATATGCGATGTTTTTTGCCATTTCCACATTAGCCGTGTCGTCAATATAGGTGTGGCAGTTGCCCAACCCCGTTTCGATGACAGGAACCGTGGCGTTCTGGACCACCGAGCGGATCAACGTTGCGCCCCCGCGGGGAATGAGCACGTCAAGGTAGCCGTTCAAGCGCATCATTTCCGTGGCCGTTTCGCGCGACGTATCCCGCACAAGCTGTATGCAGCCTTCGGGCAGGCCCGCCGCGTATGCCGCACGGGCAATGACGTCCGTTACGGCGGAATTGGAACGTATGGCCTCCGATCCGCCGCGCAGCAGCACGGCGTTGCCAGATTTGACGCATAAGCCTACAGCATCCGATGTCACGTTCGGACGAGCCTCATATATGATGCCGATGACCCCGAGCGGCACGCGCCGTTTGCCTATGGCGAGGCCGTTGGGTCGTTTTACGATAAAGTCCTCTCCACCGATGGGGTCAGGCAGGGCCGCAACTTTCATTAAGCCGTTCGCCATGCCCAATATGCGCTTCTCGTCCAAACGCAGCCTGTCCAGCATAGCCTCCGGCTTTCCGGTGGCGCGAGCGGCGGCTACGTCCAACTCATTTTTCTCTAAAATAGAAGCCGTGCTCGCAACAAGCGCCTCCGCCATTGCGTGGAGCGCTGCGTCCCGCACGGGAGCGGACAGCGTCAGCATTGCGTAAGAGGCTTTTTTTGCAGCGGCAGCCTGTTCGCGTAATGTCATAGTTCTAGCCCTCCTAGCAGTACGGGCACTTGCCGTTTTTTCCAGTATACCCCCTCTTTAGGGGCCGCGCAACATCAAAGGAATGCGGACATACGAAAAACGGCGCCCAATAAAAGGCGCCGCTTTTGTCGGATATATTCGTATTTTATGGTTCCAAACCTTCCAAATAGATGTTGATCTCCTCTAAGTTCTCAAACACCAGGCCTTCCTCCAGCTTGGCGAGCTCCTCCTCGGGCAGGTAGGAAATATCGTAGTTCAATGTCGTCATATTCTCCTTTTCCAGGTCCGTTTCGTCCGTCTGGGAAATGGTCAGCCTGTTTTCGTCATCCAGGAACAGTACCACATGCTTGGGGCAGTAGCGGTCCAGTTCCCGTTCTATCACCGCCCGATTGTTGGTTAGTTCCACCACTTTCGCATCGGGATACTTTTCCTCAATCTGCGTTTTGTTCATCCCTACTAAGGGCCCGCCTGTTTCCTGCCGTTGCTCGGTATGGCCGCCGCATAACAGAAACGTATATTTCGTGATTACCAGCGTATTCGGCAAAATGCTCTGTTCACCGATTTTGTCGACCTGCTCTGCCAAAGGTGTTGGCTCAGCCGGCATTGCTTCTATCTGTAAATCCCTGATGGTAAAGCCGCCCCATACGCCAAACGCGAGCACAAGCACCATATAAAGCAGGAATTTCCCGTTTTGTTTCCACCATTGCATGAAACCCACCTCCTAAAGGGCATTCGGTTCTCCATTATGTATGCCCAAGCTGTTTGCAGTTGATACCCACTTGCAGTATAATAACGATAAACAGCCGGATTGGAGCGTGAAATGGATGGCCAAGCAACCGTTTTTGAGCGAAATCGAAGAGGAAAAGCCCCTTTGGCGCGACCGTAAGCGCATTTTAGGCATGCCGCTGAGTTTCACCGTCTATGAAGTGAATAAAGACCGCTTCACCACGCGAAAAGGGTTATTCCGCACCGAAACCAACGAAATCCTCCTGTATCGTATTCTGGATATTAGGCTTGTGCGCACGCTAGGTCAAAAGATATTCGGCATGGGCACAATTACACTCTATAGCGCTGACCAGACGCATGAAACTCTGGAAATTAAAAATATCGCCAAGCCCGAGGCGGTAAGGAAATTCCTAAGCCGCATCATTGAAAGTGAACGCGGGGAAAAAGGCCTGACCGGGCGCGAGATATACGGCGCCGCAGGACTCATGCAGAATGGCGACGCAATCCCCAATCGTTCATTTGCGGACCTCGACGGGGACGGCATACCGGACTGATATGATCTTCAGCATCATTTCGTTGCTTTACCTGTGCGCGTATCTTGCCGCAGGGCAACTCATCGCACGCGCCCTGTTCGCGGCGGAACGCCCGCTGTTCCGCTGGTGGATGGGGGGCGTTTTCTCGTTGCTTCTTTTGTTGTGGCTGCCCGCGCTGTTCGGTTTTTTGTTCGGGTTTACGTTATTGGCCCAGCTCCTTGCGCTGCTTGTCTGCGCCGCAGCAGGCGTAACCGCGTATCTCGCAGGAAGAAACAAGACAGTTGCATCCGCCAAAGCCGCCGAGCTTCAGCCTGCGCTGCTGACACTGACGCCGCTGTTCCTGTTGGGCGCATACCTGTTTTTTACGCACATACTCAGGCCTGTCGGCGGAGCGCTGCATTCCGGGCAATCCACATTCGGGGATCTTCCGCTGCACCTGGGCCTGGTAACAAGTATCGCAGAACAGGGTATATTTCCGCCGCAGTATTCCATACTCCCGGGCACGGCGGTGGGCTACCCGTTCCTGTGCGACAGTGTGAGCGCCACATTTTATAGCTTAGGCGCGTCGCTGCGGTTTTCCATGCTGCTGCCCGCGCTCTTTGCCTATGCGCTTGTACTATTAGGCGTTTACTGCTTCTTTTTGCAGTGGCAGAAAAAAACCGGTACCGCTGTATTATCCACGCTTTTGTTTTTCCTAGGCGGAGGCTTCGGGTTCTGGTATTTTCTTGATCTCTGGAAAACGAACCCGGAGGCGTTCACCCGCATATTCACCGGTTTTTACAATACGCCCACCAACCTGCCGGATATCGGGCTAAGGTGGGTCAACCCCATCGCGGACATGCTCATTCCTCAGCGCGCTACGCTGTTTGGCTGGGCGCTGCTGTTCCCCGTGCTGTATTTATTGCGGCGCGCGGCGTTTGAGCGTGAACCGAAGCTGTTTGTGCCGTTAGGAATCATCGCGGGCTGCATGCCGCTTGTCCATACGCACTCATTCCTTGCGCTCGGTATGGTCAGCGTGGTGTATGTGCTGTACGCGTTTATTTCCCAGCAAGAAAAAGCCATGCTTTTAGGGTGGGTCAGGTACGGGCTGATCGCCTTGGCTCTGGCGCTGCCGCAGCTTGTTTTGTTCACGTTCCGGCAATCCGGCGATTTCTTGCAGACTCATTTCAACTGGGGGAATGAGACAGACTCCTACCTGTGGTTCTATATCAAGAATCTCGGCTTAATTTTCCTGCTGCTGCCTATCGCGTTTTTCCGGCTGCCTAAGGAAGAGAAGGTATTCTACGGCGGAGCCTTATTGATATGGATCTTTTCAGAGCTTGTACTGTTCCAGCCCAACCCGTACGACAATAACAAGCTGCTCTTCATCTGGTTCGCGTTCACCTGTGGCATTGTGGCGCGTCTTCTTGCAGACCTATACGGGCAACTGAGTGGCTTTGCGGGCAGGCGCTATCTTGCGGGTGTCACGCTTTGCGCCCTGTTCCTTTCCGGCACGCTGACGCTTGCACGCGAAACAATCAGCGATTACGAGCAGTTCAGCGCCGATGAAGCGGCGGCAGCGGCCTATATTAACGAGGAGGTCGCACCCGACGCACTGTTTTTGACGCACACCAACCACAACAACGCCGTAGCCTCCCTCACCGGAAGAAACATACTCTGCGGAACGGGCTCGTACCTCTTCTACCACGGGCTCGGTTATCAAACGCGGGAACAACAGGTAAGGCTGCTGTTTGAGCAGCCGGAAACATGCTTTGATCTGCTGCGCGAAACATACGGCATCGATTATGTGTTTGTGAGCAATTACGAGCGTTATTCATATATGGTGAACGAAGAGTTTTTTTCACAGTTCCCCGTGGTATATGAGAACGACACGGTCACAATCTACGATGTGAGAGTATAAAGTAATCGGCGCTTTCAGCGCCGCGCCCTTGGCGGGGGAAGCCTCGGGCACTAGGCCTGCGGGCCGTCGCGATAGATTTTTTTCTTTGGGGAAACAACGTTTCCCCAAGCCCTTCCTTAAGAACGAAGAGAGAACTGGCTTCCTTTAATATGCAAAAAGGAACGGTAACACCGTTCCTTTTTGTTGTATTTTACTTTTCATCCAACCCCATCAGGAACCGATACAGTGG
This sequence comes from Bacillota bacterium, assembly GCA_023435025.1. Classification (GTDB taxonomy): domain Bacteria; phylum Bacillota; class Clostridia; order Christensenellales; family CAG-138; genus JAEYLA01. The sequence continues at coordinate 53,867 of JAEYSE010000130.1, read as the reverse complement.
CTTGAGCAGCAAAAACCCCTCCTTGATTTCATCCAGCAGCTCAGGCTTCATAGTGTTCGAAAGCTCCTTGGAAGAAAAGCAGAAGGACAGGCTACGTTTGTTGAGCCAGGGACGAAGTTCCTCCGGCGCGTCCGAAAACCGCTGCCTTTTATACTCCTCCCCCTGCCAAGAAAACCGCGACGAGAACGCGGGATTATTGACAATCTCCAAAAACTTCTGCGGCCGGGCAAGCATGCGTCGTCGGGCATCCGCCATAAATTGCGGCAGCGGGTAATACATGCCCATACCATATCCGTAGGCCGTGCGCTCAAACTCTGCATAAAGCACAAAGCTCTCCCCCGTGGATGCCCCGGGATACTTAAAGGAAAGGAACGCATGGTCCCGGTACATGGATTTATCCCTAGTATAGCGGGTATCCCTGCGGATGCGCGATACCACGGTAGATGGCCTGATGTTGAAGTCCGGGTCCACTTCCAACGCGGTTTCCCCCAATGCGTCCGCAAGCGCAAGCATAGGTTCCTTTACACTTTTTTCGTACCGCTTGCGGTTCTCTTCAAAAAAGGAGCGCTCGTTGTTGAACGCGATCTCCCAGAAAAAACGATAGGTGTCCTCCGTGAGGCCCGAAAATGCGCGCATAGAATTACCTTTCCAACCTTATTTCCTTTTGTACAAGCGGAAAAAGTGCGTGAAAACGCACTTTTATCCGTTAAAAACCCGATGATATGTCCTGCTGACTACGGGTAAAGCTTCATTTCTGGTCCGTGTTGCGCACCCTGTGCACCCTGTTGCGGATTTCCGGCGAGGCCTGGGGTGGCCTCTGCTCAGGCTCCGGTTCCACATGGCGCACCGGCTGCTGCGGGACACGCGGCTGGAAAGGCGCCCTTTCCAACGGCGGAACCGACGCGCGTTCCTGCGTTTGCGCTGCGCGCTCCTGTGTATAAACGGATGCTCTTTCCTGGGGCTGTGCATGGGAAGGCGCGGGCTGATATACCGGCCGTTCCCGCTCTACGGGAACGGGGCGCGTTTGTGAAGCAAACTCCTCCTGCTCCCGCTGCGGTTGCGCAAACCTGGAAGCCCTCCCCACGTTCTGTTCCAACGGGTAAGGCTGGGACTGCGCTTCACGCTCAGCGTCGTTCACGCGGGCCTGCGCCGCAATGCGCGCGCGGGGCAGTTCATCCGGCTCCTCTTCCTCCAATGTAGCGTTGCGCTTTCGCTCGTATATGGAGAGCGCCAAGAGCGCAATACCCGCCACTGCCATCAATGCCGCAAGCACGATGAGCACTGTCACCAGCGTACCGCTCATGCCGCCTGCGCTTGCAGGCTCTTCCTCCTGCGCGGGGCTGGGGGATGGGTTGGGCAGAGCCGTCATGGCCGGTGCGGCCAGAAGGTTGGCTTCAAACGAATGCGGGGCCCCCGAAGGATCGGATGCGGTGAGCACAAACTTCAGCTCCCGGGACGCCCCAACAAGCAACTCCTTCTCAACGACCGTTTCGCCCCTTGGAAGAATATCCAGACCCTCGATATTGCCCAGCTCTTTTTCAGAAATAATAGCGCTGGTCATATCCACGTCGGAGTTGTTCTGTATGGTAAACTTAACTTTCATGCGCCCGCTGTCCGACAGGGGCGTAACCACGGTGGCGGCCAAAGAAAGCGAAATATTGCTCTGGTTATAAGGCCAGACTTCATAGGGGCCCTTTTTGTCCTCGGGTATGGGCTGGCCTTGCTCATCCGTGCCGGTGACGGTAAACGATACGTTCCGGAGCTCGTTGGTGGAAACCAAGTACTCCTCCAACGTCTTTGTTTCCCCGGCACCCAGCTTAAAACCACTTCCCGGTACAGTGTTGCCCAGGTCATCGGTCACATTGACATTACTGATGGGCTGGTTGCCGCTGTTGTTCAACGCAAGCACAAACGCCACGCCCTCCGGCGTAGGCTCACCCTTGGTGACGGTAAAATCAAGCTTGATGTTCCGTACAGCAACGGTAAGCGGATCTATGGAAAGCGCTTTGCCTTCACCGTTGATCTGATAGGTGATGGAAGGGGTGCTGACTGCATCCTGCGCGCCCAACGTAAGCTCATATGTGACTGTCTTGGATGTACCCGGCGCAAGTGTCAGGTTGCTTGCCACAGGCGAATTCCCCGCAGCAGGGTCTTTGATCGTGACGCCCGTCATTTCCGCAGTGCCGGGGTTATTGAGGGTATAGGTCAGCGTTACCTTTTCGCCGGATTTTCCGGATGCCTTGCTGGCGGTACGCGTCGCCGTCATTTCTGCGGCGGGCGGCGCACCCAGCGTGATGGGAACATCCTTGGATTTTGGCGCGTTATTTTCTGTCCAGCTAAGCGTATAAGTGATTGTCTGCCCCAGCATCTCTTCGGTGACTTCGATGGGGAAAGCGAAGCCCAGCTTGCCATTGGGCGGCACCACCTGGCTGGACAGCTGGCTGCTGCCGGACAGACCATAACCGGAAATGTTGATGTTCCTCATTTCATATGAGGAATCGTTCACAACGGAAAACCGCGCGGTGATTGACCCCGCGGAGGTGATCTGCGCAGGCTCCGTCGTCACCTGCACGTCGGCCGCAAGCGCAGTTGACGCAAGCAGCAGTATTATCATGACGCACAGCGCGGAAACAACTTTTTTCATGGGATAGGTATCTCCTTTTGCGGACTTTGGCATATATACGTATCTTTCAATACGATACTACCAAAAAACTATAATTTTTATACGCGTGTAACCCATCCATGCGTATCTTCAATGTCCCCCAACTGTATGCCGGTGAGCGTATCGTAGAGCTTCTGCGTCACGCCGCCGGTCATGCCACCGTTTATGACAACGCTCTTGCCCATATAATGGAGTTCGCCAACCGGAGAAATCACGGCGGCTGTTCCGGTTCCGAACGCTTCCTTGAGTTCGCCGCTCTCCCCAGCTTCCATAAGCTCGGCAATCGGAATCTTGCGCTCCGCGACCTTCAAGCCCAACTCATCCGCGAGCGTGAGTATGGATTTACGGGTGATGCCGTCGAGTATGCTTCCCTCCACTGGGGCGGTAGAGAGGGTATCGCCAATCAGGAACATCATGTTCATGGCGCCTACCTCTTCCACATACTTGCGCTCCACGCCATCCAGCCAGAGCACCTGGTTGTATCCGCGCGATTCTGCTTCTTCCGCCGCCTTTAAGCTCGCGGCATAGTTGCCGCCGGTCTTGGCGAAGCCGGTGCCGCCCTTGACAGCCCTGACGTATTGATCCTCCACATAGATGCGGATGGGGGCAAGGCCGGAGGCATAATACGCGCCGGATGGCGAGCAGATGATATAATAGAGGAACTTTTCTGCCCTGTGCACACCAAGCGCCGAACCGTCAGCGATCATGGTGGGCCGTAAATACAGTGTCGCGCCGGGCGCGCGGGGTACCCAATCCCGGTCCATATCCACAAGCGCCGCCATCGCTTTGTAATTGTCCTCTACATCGATCTGCGGCATGCACATTCTTTCCGCGCTTTTGTTCAGACGCCTTGCATTGTCCCGCGCACGGAACAGAAGGATATCGTCCTTCTTGGAGCGGTATGCTTTCAAGCCCTCGAATATCTCCTGGGAATAGTGCAGGACAGGGCTTGCGGGATCAATCTGCAGGGGCTGGTAAGGCTGTATGCGCGCGTTGTGCCAGCCTTTGCCCTGTTCATACTCCATAATGAACATATGATCCGAAAAGAGCTTGCCAAACCCGAGCTTGGTTTCATCCTGCGGCTTCGCTTTTGGAGCCGTAGTCCTGTTGACGGTGATTTCCATACGATTCCCTCCGCTGTCTAAAAATTCGTCCCGGCTGGCCGGGAAAATCAACCGTTTCATGTGGGCATGCGTCTACAGTAAAAACGCGCCGTATGCCTTGCCAACTTCCTGCGGATGTACGCGGCCGTCCGTTTTTTCGGTTAAAAGCCGTGTGAAGGCCCCGGCGTCCTCTTCGGGCACAACCAGGTCCGCCTCCACATCCTCCGCGTAGCGGATATCCTTTAAATTGCCGTCTTTGCGCAACAGGGGCTCTATCATGGCAAACCTGGAATAATCTGTCCTAATCAAAAGCTTCACGCAAGGGCGCATTTCCACGACGCCCGCGGCCTCCATGCTCATGGACGCCGCCTTGGAATAGGCCCGCACCAGTCCGCCCGCGCCCAGCAGCACGCCGCCGAAATACCGCGTGACCACGCACAACACGTCCACCAGCCCTTTTTGGCGGACAGCCTCCATCATGGGAAGTCCCGCGGTGCCCGCCGGTTCGCCGTCATCACTGAAGCGGGCGGCAGAAGCATCCGCGCCGATGCAATACGCAAAGCAGTTGTGGGTAGCGTCCCAATGGCGCTTTCTGAGCTCCGCAAGTTTAGACAGCGCCTCGTCCTCCCCTGTTACGGGAAAGCAGCGGCCAATAAAGCGGGATTTTTGGATCACCAGCTCAATCTCCGCTTCTTTTTGCACCGTGCGGTACGTGCGCATCAGCCTAGCCGCACGCGGCAGAATCCCTTCTTGCCTTTGCGAAGGATTACGCCGTCCCCCTGCACGCTTTCGGGGGTGAGGGCGAAATAGACGTCTTCCACCTTATCATCGCCTATGAACACCGCGCCGCTTTCAATGAGCCTGCGCGCGTCGCTTTTGGATTTTGCGAGGTTGCCCTTTACCAGAAGGTCCGTTACCCGAAGGCCGGTCTCCTCCGCTTCCGCTGCCGAAAGCGCGACGGTAGGCATGTGGGTAAGGTCGCCGCCGCCGGAAAATAGCGCTTCCGCGGCGTCCATTGCCTTTTGTGCTTCCTCTTCGCCGTGTACCTGCTTGGTGAGTTCAAACGCAAGCACACGCTTAGCTTCGTTAATGGCGCTGTCCTTGAGCGCGCCCAGGCGGCGCACCTCGTCCATGGGAAGGAATGTTAAGAGCGCAAGGCAGCGTTCCACATCCGCGTCATCCACGTTGCGCCAATATTGATAAAAATCGAATACTGGGCACTTTTCCTTGTCCAGCCAGAGCGCGCCTTTTTCGGTCTTGCCCATTTTGCGGCCGTCGCTGGTGGTCAAAAGTGTGCAGGTCAAAGCATACGCAGGCTTCTGCTCCTTGCGGCGTATGAGATCCGCGCCAGCTAATATATTGCTCCACTGATCGTCCCCGCCCATTTGCAGCACGCAGCCTTCCATGCGGTTGAGCACCAGAAAATCATAGCTCTGCATCAGCATGTAGCCCATTTCAAAGAAGGTAAGCCCCTGCTCCATGCGGTTTTTATAGCAATCCGCGGTCAGCATGCGGTTCACGGAAAACAGCACGCCGATGTCGCGCATAAACTCCAGGAAATTTAACGGCAGCAGCCAATCCGCATTGTTTCGTACAATGGCTTTGCCTTCGCCAAAGTCCAGAAGGCGGGACATCTGAGCCTGAAATTTGCGGGCGTTATCCTGAATTTCCTCCTGCGTCATCATGCGGCGCATATCCGTCTTACCGGAAGGATCGCCGATCATGGTGGTGCCGCCGCCCAAAAGCGCGATGGGCCGGTGGCCTGCGCGCTGCATATGCGCCATCGCCATCAACGCCACATAGTGGCCCACATGCAGACTGTCCGCCGTGGGGTCAAACCCTATATAAAACGTAATACGCTCTTTTCCCATCAGTTCCCGAAGTTCTTCGGGATGCGATGCCTGCTTGATAAAGCCGCGCTCTTCCAATACGTCGAATGCGTTTCTCATTCTAAATATATGTCCTCCAAAATATACGGCCTACTGGCCGTTGCGCTAACTAGAATATCAGATGCCGCTTTCTTTTGCAACGAAAGCGGCCTTTGGAAGCTCCCGCGCCACGATATCGTCGAGTATCGACGCCGCTTCCAATATGATACCGCGGCATTTCAGCTCATCCGTGCGGTACTTTTCCTTGAGCGGAAAGCAGTCTACTTCGCTCATTTTATTCCGGTAACGCTCAATTAGCTCGGTGGTGAGCGTCTTGATTTTATCGCCCTCATGGGCACGCTCCTTTACGAAGAGCATCCCAAGCGCCATAACAGCACCCGTGAGCGCACCACAGATATCGCCTACGGCCATGCCGCCGCCAAAACCCGCGGCGAGTTTATACGCCGAAGGGTCCAGATTTAAGCCGTAAACACGGTCTGCGCCAATGAGTATATGCTCCGCGCAGTTCCAATCCTCTTTGTATAAGAATTCGTTTTCCAGATAGTCCCGAAGCATTAAGCCTTCTCCTCCAGTATAGACGTACAATGCGGGCAGCGGGTCGCGCCATCCGAAATCTCGCTCTTGCAGTAGGGGCACTTGTGCGGCTCAGGTGCGGCCACGGGGGCGGGCTCCTCTTTTTTGGCACGAAGCTTATTGATGAGCTTTACAAATAGGAATATGCTCAGCGCGATGAGTAGGAAGTCGATAACGTTGGTCAAAAACGCACCGTAATTGAACGTAGCCACATCTGCCGCCTTCGCAGCTTCTATGTCAGCATAATGCTTGCCATCCATTGCAATAAACATTTTGGTAAAATCCAAGCTGCCGGTAATCAGGCTTAATACCGGCATGAACAGATCGTTCACAACGCTGGTAACGATTTTCCCGAACGCCCCGCCGATCATCACGCCGACTGCAAGATCGATGACGTTCCCTTTAAAAGCAAACTCCTTAAATTCTTTCCACATACGTACTCTCCCCTTTTGAGTACCAATATAGCACATTTCTTGGGGCAAAACAACGAAGGATATGGTGTGAAAATGCTAACAATTCCTGAATTTTGCAACCTTATCGCCAACAAAAAAGCGGCCGAAGCCGCTTTTTTATGGGTTCTATTCCGATCGTATCGCTGAAAGCGCCGAAAGTTTCATGGCGCGTATGGCCGGATACATGCCGCTGATGAGCGCAACCACAATGGAGAACACCACCGCGCCCAATGAGAGGTAAATGGGGATCACGCTCTTCATGCCGACGGACTGCATGACGAACTGGTTCAAGAGCAGCGAAAGCCCATAGCTTAGGCCCAACCCGATGAGCCCGCCGATGAGTCCGATATAGGCCGCCTCCGTCAGGAACAGTTCCGCGATGTTTCGCATACGGCAACCGAGCACCTTGATGATGCCGATTTCCTTGGTGCGCTCGTAGATGCTCATCATCATGGTGTTCATGATGCCGATTGCAGCCACCAGCAGCGATACGCCGCCAATCGCGCCAAGCAGCATCTGAAGCTGTGACGCGCTTTCCTGCGCAGCCTTCAAAGCATCCTGCAGGCTGTACGCGCCATAGCCCATATCCTGAATCTGCTTCTGGATGTCTATGACCTCGTCTATATTTTCGCACTTGACCCAGATCTGGCTGTATTTCTTTGTGTCAAGGTTCATGAAATCCTTGTTTTCCCTGGCAAGCTTACGCACGGCGGCGATATCCATCAGCGAATAATAAGCGTAATTGTTGCCCTCCTCCGCCATCTGGCCCACGACCTTGATGTCGTACATCTTACCCTTGGGGCGTGATTCTCCGCCGCCGGTGTCCCAGTTGGAATAAACGTTGCTGTAATCAAACGTCAATTGAAAGCGGGAGCGCTCCATGGTGATTTTGGAGTTGCCGTTCCGGTCTATGGCCTGCTTGCCGGTGGTGGGGTTGTAAAAGTTTTGCAGCGCCCAGGAGCCCAGCACCATCTCGTACTTGGAGCCCGAGCCTGTATTGGGCATGCGCCCGTTTGCCAGCGTAAAGCCGAACTCCTCTGCGGTCTTCAAATCCACGCCCATAATGGAGACGTCCGTCATGTACTGGCCGCTTTTGAGCGCGCCCCAGGTTTCGAGCATGGGCATAACGGCCGTGACGCCCGGTATCTGCCGGAAGGACAGCACGCTTTTGTCATCGAGCACAACTTCCTGTGCGGGGCTGTACATGTTCCCCTTGCTCTCCACCATGCGGTAGCTGTTGACCTGTATGGTGGTAAGGCTGCCCGCGCGCTCATAATTTTCGCGGAAGGATTCGTTGATGCCGATGCCGAGCGAAACCATCACGACAATAGACGCCACGCCGATCACCATGCCCAGCACCGTCAGGAACGCGCGCAGCTTACGCCGCCACAGGTTCATGAAGGCCATGGCAAAAAGATCCAGCCTTTTCATACTTCCTCCAGATGCTTCCTACGGCGCTTGCGTTTGAGCAGTACAAGCAGCACGATACCTCCAATGAGCACGGCCGCGCCAATTGCAATCACCAGGCCGGTGGGGAACCCGCCCTGCGGCGGCATCGGCCCTTCCATGCCGGGATTAAACACCTCGCCGTCCGGGCCAACCATCCCTTCATCGGGCATCATGTTTTCCATCACATTGAGCGTAAGCGGCTTTTCCACGACTGTCTGCTCGCCGTAAACGTCCTCATAGGTAATGATGACCTTGCCTTCGATCTGGCCCGCTACGGAGGGAATGACGCTAAAATCCGCGCGCATGGTGTTGCCGGAGGATATGTTGCCGCCGTAGAAGGATTCCTCCATCTTCAGGCCGTTGCCCTCCACGTCCACCATGCAGTTGTACAGGGTGGATTTGCCCATGTTATACAGGCTGAAGGATACGGGCATGGATTGCTCCAGCATGGCGTCCCCGTAAACCATGGGGTCGTCTATGCGCACGCGCATGCGCTGCGAAATGGGCAGCGTGATGGTTTCCGTGGCTTCGTAGGCCTTTAATGTCTTGGAGCTTTCATAATTGAATTTGGCCGAAAGGGAATGAGCCTTGGCTTCCGCATCCGGCGCAGACTGGAACGTGAGCGTTTTTTCCACCGTCTCCCCTGCACCGATCCGGTCGATATATATGGTGTTGCTGCCGTTGTCCGCGGGCAGAATGACGCCGCCCTCGTTGGAAAGCGTGAGCTGTATATTCTTGACCGCCTCCTCACTGGAGGTGTTCAATATAGCAAGCTTCATGGAGAATTTTTCGCCTGCGAACAGGCGGCCGGTCTGCTGGTCTTCCGTATTAAGCGGCGTTACGGTATACCCTTCCAATATGATCTTGGGGGTTGTGGCGATGAGGTTGCCATCCTCATCTGTTTTATCCGGCTCATAGCCTTTTACTACCGTAACAAATACGGAAAGAATGGCCGTCTCGTATGCGTATTTGTCACGATTAAAATAAATGACATTGAATTTCACTTCTTTTACGCCGCTTGTCGCTTTTTCGGCAATCTTAAAGTCATATTCGACCTGACGAATTTGCCCCGGGGTCATATCCTCTACGCTGACCGTATAGTTTTGCGCCTCCACGTCGAACGGAAAAGAATCGAGCGACGAGGAAATCTGCGGGGTGACGAGGATATCGCGGATGCGGCTGTCCGTCCTGTTAAATATAGGCAGAGTGATATGAATGCGGTCCTTTATATTGCCCTTGGGCGCGGGAATCACCTTGCCGTCTTCACCAACAGAAGCAATCATCAGCGCCGTGGTGGTATCGGCGGGTGCTTCGGGTTCCTCAACTTGAGTTGCCTGATTGGTGAGTAAAAACGTTTGGCTGTTACTAACCGCACCACTAATCGTAGTTGCATCGACCGTGATTGTTATTGGAAAAGTACCAGTTGGAAAGCCCTTAGCTTCCAAAACCAGCGTAAAATCTCTACTACCCGATGCTATTGTTGTACCTTTTGCTGGAGCAACACTCAATAAGCTACAAGAACCTTTGGAAGGTGTTGGGGTAAACGAATCAATTGTTATTGCACCACCAGAAGTATTTTCAATCTCAAGTTGGACAACCGCTTGATTGTTAGAAATTTGAAAAGCTGAACCTGCCGCAGTATAATTAATTGAAAAATCCGTAGTCGCTGCCAATGCCACATTAGGCAACAACATAAGCGCCATCAAGACGCACAAAACCAAAGCAGCCGTTCTTTTACCCCACATATGTCATCCTCCTGTATCCGTTCCCGTTATTTGGTTTCGATATCCGTGATTTTTCCGTCCAATATGTGCACCGCCTTGTCTGTAAAAGCGGCCATATTCGCGTCATGAGTGACCATGATGAGCGTCTTCCCCCGCTCGCGCGCGATATCCGTCATCAAATGCATGACCTCGTCGGAGGTCTTGGAATCGAGGTTTCCGGTCGGTTCGTCCGCAAACACAATTTCCGGGTCGCTCACCAGCGCCCGCGCGATCGCCACGCGCTGCTGCTGCCCGCCGCTCATCTGCATGGGCTTGTGGTTGATGTGAGTCGCGAGCCCCACAGCCTTTAACATGTCCCGCGCGATCTTTTCCCGCTTCGCCCTGCCTACGCCGCGGAATGACAGCGGCAGCGCCACGTTTTCAAGCGCCGTATAGTATGGCATGAGGTTGAAGGACTGAAAAATAAAGCCCACCTTTTTTTGCCGGAACACGATGAGCTCGCTCTGCGTCATGCGTTCGATATGCATGCGGGAAATCAGTATCTCCCCGCTGGTTGGATGCTCCAACCCCGCAAGGAGGTTCAATAAAGTGGATTTGCCGGAACCGGATCGGCCCACGATGCAACAGATGTCCCCGTTGTCCAGCACGAGGTCCACGCCATTGAGCGCGTGGATGGCGGCGGACCCCACGCGATAAGTTTTTGTGACGTTCCGAAGTTCGATCAAATGTGCCCCGTTTTGCTCCATGTACCCCCCAATTGGCTTTTGCCATAGCCGTATTGAAACCATCTAAAGTATAATAACGTTTTAAATATGGAAATGGTTTCACAAAATTCAATTATTATTGTAACCCCGTGTATTATACTCCGGCCGGGGCTTTTGCTGCAAACAACTAATTTGTTAAATTTTGCGCGAGTATATTGACTTTTTTCCATATAGATAGTATTCTATATTATATCGTGAAAAAAATATCATATGGTTCTTCTATCTGAAATAAATGCAAAAACAGAAAGGAAACCCGCATGGTCAATATGGTTATAGACGGGCGTCCCGTCACAGTGCATGAAAACGCCACGGTGCTGGAAGCGGCGCGCAAAGAAGGCATTCGCATTCCCACGCTGTGCAACCTCAAGGGGCTCAACAACATCGGCGCATGCCGCATGTGCCTGGTGGAGGAAACAAAGACCGGCAGGCTTCAGGCAGCTTGCGTCTTCCCCGTTTCCGAAGGCCTGGAAATCAGCACGGCCTCCGCCAAGGTGCTTTCCGCCCGCCGCTCGGTTCTGGAACTCATTTTATCCGACCATGACCGTTCCTGCCTGACCTGCAAGCGCAACACCACCTGCGAACTGCAGTCGCTCGCGGATGAACTGGGCATTACGGACATCCCGTTTGATGGCGCGCGCCTGCAGAAAACAATCGACGAGCTTTCCCCCTCCATTGTGCGGGACAACAATAAGTGCGTACTCTGCCGCCGCTGTATCGCCGCGTGCGAAAAGACGCAGGGCGTATACGCCATCGGCATGCAGAACCGCGGGTTTAATACGCAGATTGGGTCTGTATTCAACAAAAGCCTCAATGACGTCGCCTGTATCAACTGCGGGCAGTGCATCGCCGCCTGCCCTACCGGCGCGCTTACGGAAAAGGACGCCACGCAGCCCGTATGGGAAGCATTGGCCGACCCGAACAAGCGCGTCATATTCCAGCCCGCGCCCGCCGTACGCTTTGGCATAGGGGAAGCCTTTGGCATGCCCATGGGCACGCGCTGCACCGGCAAGCTCGCCGCCGCCATGCGCCGCCTTGGGGCATATAAGGTGTTCGACGTGCAGTTTGCCGCCGACCTTACCATTATGGAAGAGGGTACGGAGCTATTAAACCGCATCCAACAGGGCGGCACCCTCCCCATGATCACCTCCTGCAGCCCCGGCTGGGTAAAGTACTGCGAGCACTTCTACCCTGAATTCTTAGAGAACCTTTCCACCTGCAAGAGCCCGAACCAGATGCAGGGCGCACTGACCAAGACCTATTTCGCGCAGCAGAACGGGCTTGACCCCAAAGACATTTACGTGGTATCGGTTATGCCATGTACCGCCAAGAAATTCGAAATCGCCCGGCCGGAAATGGGGCGGGACGGCTACCGGGATGTTGACGCCAACATCACCACGCGGGAGCTTGCCGCCATGATCAAGCTGGCGGGAATTGACTTTGCGAACCTGCCGGATGAAGCGTTTGACGATATGTTAGGCGACTCCACCGGTGCCGCCACCATATTCGGCGTAACGGGCGGCGTCATGGAAGCGGCGCTGCGCACCGTGGCGGATATACTCGCGGGCGAAGATCTGCAGGGAATTGAATACCAGAACGTGCGCGGGCTCACCGGCATCAAGGAAGCCAGCATACCCATTGGCGGGCTCACCGTAAATGTTGCCGTGGCGCACGGCACAGCCAATGCCGGTAAGCTCTTAGACGCTATCAAGAGCGGCGAGGCCAACTACCACTTTATTGAGATCATGGGCTGCCCAGGCGGCTGCATCAACGGCGGCGGTCAACCGATCGTGGACGCGCGCACTCGTATGGATATTGACCCGCGCGTGGAACGTACCCGTGCAACCTATGATGAAGACAAGGATATGCCCTTCCGCAAGAGCCACCAGAGCCCCGCCATACAGAAAATATACGCGGATTATCTGGGGACGCCCGGCGGGCACAAATCCCACGAACTGTTGCATACGCACTATGTAGCGCGGGACAGGTACAGCAATACGGTAAAGTAAATAAGTTATTGTACAATTGGGGTATCGCAGCGAAACGCGCGATACCCCCTGTTTTTTATGCATTTCAGGCACCCTCTGATGAGGGAGACTTAATTATATAAGGCGCAGCCCTCTTTGCTCGGTTTAAACCCAGTTAAGACACCGCCTCCGCCTCCTGTCCGTTTGCGTGCGCCGGGTCTTTGCGGAACACGATCTTCTCTAAATACGACCATATGCGCACGCCCAATATGCGAAGCAATAAGAAGTAAAGCAACATGCATACGGGGATGCTGATGAGCATGGCTGCGACTGCCGTCATGCCGCGCTGCAATGCCCAGAAGAAAATGATGCGCACACAGGCGTACAGAATCGCCGCGCAGGCAATGGGTACAACGCCTGCATGGAACAGGCGCGGGCGGGTATGCGTGGCCTTATGGATCAGTATGAACCCCACTGCCACGCGCAATAGGTCGCCAGAAAGCATACCGATAATATATCCGTATACATGAAGGGCGGGTATGGCGGTAAGCGTCCAGACCAACGCAAGCTGCAGCGATTCCCCGATCGCCGCAAGTATGAGCACCTGTTTTTGCTTGCCTATGCCGGTCAATATACTGGTGGATATGGCGAGATAGTACATCGTAATGGCCTGCAGGCTTAACGCGTCCGCCAGCGCTGGAGGCACCGTCTGCCCAAAAAGCAGCCCGCACAGCATGGGAATATAGGGCAGCAGCATGGCAGTCGCGGGCAGGCCCAAAAGCCCCGTAGCCTCAATGCCCTTATTTACCTTTCTTATGAGATCCGGGTGATCCTCCCGTGAGATGCTTGACGCGATGCTGGGCATGATAAGCGTGCTGAGCGCCCCTACCAGGGCGGAAGGCAGTAAAAGCACCGGCATGACCATGCCGGATATGAGCCCGAGCGTGCTTACCGCCTGCGCCCGCGTATAGCCGGAGAGCATCAGCCGTGACGGGAATATGACAACGGATACCGAAGCGAACACATTGGAAAGCATAGACGTGAGCGCGGATGGGACGGCGATTTTTAAAAAGCTGCGCCGTATGCCTGCGGTCTCCTTTTTTTTCTGGCGCACCGGGCAGCGGAATTTCACAAAATAGGAACTGCATAAAAACACCACGCTGTAAAGCTCGCTTAGCGTCATGACGGAAAGTATTAAAAACGCGGTATGCCCGTGATCGCCGTTGATAAAGCGGGCCAGCAGCAGCGATGCGAGGAGAATGCGCAATACCTGCTCCCCCACCTCGGATATGGCGGTGAAGCGCACCATTCTCGTACCATGAAACGTAGCCTTTAATATGTTTTCCGTACCGGTCAGGAGAATGCAGATCAATATCATCCACAACGCATTCGCAGTCCGCGCGTCGCCCAGAATATTGGTAGCAATTTGATTGCGCATGAGTACGATTGGCGCTGCCATCATGCACAAAAGCGTCAAAAAGCAGCACATCGCAAAGCGAACCAGCCGCCGGATACCCAAAATATCGTGCCGCGCCGCAAGCGAAGCGGAGACATGCGTTACCCCCACGCACAATCCCGCCACACAAACAGACATGACAATGGCGTATACCTGTATGGTCAGGGTATAAACGCCCAGCCCTTCGGCCCCTGCAAGCCTGCCCAACAGTACGCGGTATACAAAACCCAACAGCAGCAATACGGTATTGGAGAACGCAAGCAAAGCCGCCTGGTAAAAAAACGTCTTCTTATTGAGCAATGTCGACCGTCCCCCCCTCCTGTGCGCCACCCGAAACCGTGGGGCGACTATTCATGTATATGGAGCGGGTAGACGCATCATACGAAAAGGATATGAAACACGCAATTGCTTTTAAATAAAAAAGCCCCACCCTCAGGGCAGGGCCACTCCCTGTCAATCAGGAAAGTGTACTTTAAAGTTAAATATCGGTCATAGCTTCCTTCTTGCAAGAGCCAATGACCTCCCCAATCGCCTTTTCCTTTTGCGCACTTGCCAAAAAAAAGCTGTTGGCAATCCTGATCAAGCGTTCAATGTCTTTCAGGCAGTGGGCATGTTTAATCTCGCAGCTAAGCCGATCCGTAACCGTACAGAATAACCGCGCCTCGCACTCCGCAATCTTCGCCTGGCTACAAACAATGTCATGCTTACACTCTTTGGAATCATTATCACAACACTCACTTGTGTCGCTTCTCCCCGTGCAGTTGAACTGATCCATTCTTTCACCTCCCTTACAAGCCATTTGTATATCATATTATGACGCTATATATTGAGTGCATATTATCAAAAAAAAAGCTAATAGCATCTTAAAAAAAACCCATATGTGTTCATGCCATGTAGGTGTAACAATCTGAAGCAGTTTTTAATACTATATACTAATCAATCCAGAGAGGAGGCGCGCTCATGTCCAACAAATGTTGCTGCCGTCGTTGCAGTACTACTACAACTACTACTACAACCGATCGGGGTATGCGGGCACAAGAACAGAACCAGGCTCAGGCCCAGGCCCAGGCCCAGGCCCAGTGGAATAGAAACTGGAATAAGAATGATCTGGACCAGGATCAGGATCAGGATCAGGATCTTAAGACGATATTGTGGAATA
Source organism: Bacillota bacterium (assembly GCA_023435025.1). GTDB lineage: Bacteria > Bacillota > Clostridia > Christensenellales > CAG-138 > JAEYLA01. Next base: position 38,672 of record JAEYSE010000130.1, on the reverse strand, counting down.
TCGGCAATGGGAACAACCACACCTATATTAAATAATGACGCATATATTAGGTGCATATTTGTTCTAAAAGATCCAATAACAACTATAAAAACATATGTATTAATACATGTAGATGTAACAATACAAAATAGTTTTTAATACTATATACTAATCAATCCAGAGAGGAGGAGCGCTCATGTCAAATAAATGTTGCTGCCGTCGTTGCAGAACTACTACTACTACCGACTGGAATATGCGGGAACAAGAGGAACAGGCCCAGGCTCAGGCCCAGGCTCAGGCTCAGGCCCAGTGGAATAGAAACTGGAATAAGAATGATCTGGACCAGGATCAGGATCAGGATCAGGATCTTAAGACGATATTGAAAAATATCGGTAATGGGAACAACCACACCTATATCAAGAATAACTATGACAGTCTTGCCCTTGCCATCCTTTTAGCGGCAGGTAGTTTGCTTGGCACAGTAGATGCAACTACACTGCGTACCAACATTGAACGGTTGTCGGCAAAATAGTCTGATTTTACTTCACCCGCCGAACGGCGGGTGTTTTACTGTTTCAAAAAACCCGACTTATACTCTATTGACTAGTACTATAAATTATAGTATTGTAAGAAAAAAACGGAGGGAGATCCTATTTTATGCAACATGTCAGCAACGGTTTTCAAACATTCATGACTGAATCAGGCGCGGTAGGAAGCGCTTATATGGAGGCGGTAACAAAAATATCCAAAGCAAGCGCATTAGACGGCAAAACAGCAGAACTCGCCTACATTTCTGTACTTGCCGCAGCGAACATGCTCGGCGGGCTGCCGTTCCATGTGCTTTCCGCAAAAAATCTGGGCGCTACCCGTGAGGAAATCAAAAGCGCCATACTCGTGGGGCTGCCTGCAGTAGGGCTTACGGTGATCGAAGCGCTGCCTATCGCCCTCAAAAGCTACGATGAAAACTGAGGTGTGATTGTCCTCCCCAACAAAATCCTGAAACAACTTGGCGGTCTATTTGCCGCCATACTGCGTCAAAAATACTCGCAATACCTACGGGTATTCCTGCGCTTTTTTCCTTGTCTAGCGGCAAATATCCTCGCCAATCTGAATTCACTATTTCATTGGGGGAGCAATATGAATAACCAACTGCTTATTCTCATCATCGAGGACGACGAGACCATATCCAATTTTATTTCTGCCATACTTACCGCAAACGGCTATCGTGTGGTGAAGACCCGGAAGGGCTCCCAGGGAGTGGCCATGGCGGCTTCCCACAGCCCGGATCTTGTGCTGCTGGACTTAGGTTTACCGGATATGGATGGCGTGGAGGTGCTAAAGCTGTTACGGGCGTGGAGCGCAATCCCCGTGGTGGTGGTTTCCGCGCGCGGCCATGAGCGGGACAAGGTGGAGGCGCTGGACCTTGGCGCAAACGATTATATCACAAAGCCCTTTGGCACAGCGGAGCTGCTTGCCCGCATAAGAAACGCCATCCGTCTGACCCAACGGGTGGAAAAAGGCGTGCGGCAGGAAGACGTCATAACCGTGGGGGAATTGAAAATAGACCTTGAAAAGCGCAGCATCACGCTTTCGGGCAAGGATTTGCACTTTACGCCGGTGGAGTATAAGATTATCGTGCTGCTCGCAAGGAACATCGGAAAAGTGCTCACACACGATATGATCATGCGCGAGGTCTGGGGGCCTTACACAAATGAAATTCAGGCGCTCCGGGTCAATATGGCGAATATAAGAAGAAAGCTTGAAGTCAACCCGGCTGAGCCCAAATATATCGTCACCGAGGTCGGCGTCGGTTACCGGATGATGGATGAAATATAAATTTCAGCAAAAGTGGCTTTTGCCACTTTTTTGAGTTTTCCGTGTCGGGCTGGCGTGGCAGACCGGCACGCAGGCTGTCCCATCTGACGCGCATGTCATCAGATGGGACGGAATGTATAGGTGCATCTGATTTCTTGCGTGTTCACGACGCCGGAGCGTCCTGCTATGCAGATATGGAATTTCTATAAAACGGACTTTAGTGTATTAAAAAGACATGCGCAAGTATTTTTATAAATTCGGACGTTCTTAAGGAAGGGGTGTGGAGAAACGCAGTTTCCCCACACTGAAAAAATAGTCGTCGGCGCTGTAAGCGCCGATACCTTGAAACCTTAAGCTGAATTGGAAATCTAAACGGCCCGCATTTTTAATGGGGGCCGCTTTGTGCCGCTTATATGTTTGCCTAATCGTCCGTTTTCGTGTTTCCCTCGTTGCCCGGCTCGTATTTGTCGAGCGCCTGGTTCAGGAATACGATATCCACGCGGCGGTTGAGCTTTCGGTTTTCTTCCGTATCATTGGGGGCGACGGGACGGTATTCCCCATAGCTGACCACTGAAATACGGGTGGGGTCCACGCCCTCTTCCACCAACATCTTGGCCACGTTGATGGCGCGCTGGGACGCAAGCTCCCAGTTGGATGGGAATTTTGCCGTCCGGATGGGGATGTTGTCTGTGGAGCCTTCCACTCGGATATAGTTGTCCACCGAGCGGATGATGACGATAAGCTGCTCTAACACCTCATTTGCGCTGGGGTTGATGTCCGCCGAGCCGGACTGGAACAGCATACCCTCCACCAGGCTCAGCGTAATGCCGCGGTCTTCCTTGTGTACGCTTGCATACGCATTGAGGCCGCTTGACGTAATCAGGTTGTTGAGTTCCTTTTGCAGGTCATTTACGCTGATCTCTTTGGTGTTCAGTCCAACGGTAGCAAGCGCCTGGTCCGTTTCACCGGAAATTCCGATGATTGTGCCTTCCAGAAAACCGTTGCCTGTGCCATTGCCGGTTCCATTTCCGGTCCCGTTGCCTGTGCCGTTTCCGTTTCCCATTTGCGCGCTGGGGTTGAGCGTCTGGCCCAGTTGCTCCGCGAGCGCCGCGTATTTTTCCAAGTCCACCGAACTCATGGCATACAACATGATAAAGAGCGCAAGCAGCAGCGTAATCATGTCTGCATAGGTAATGAGCCAGCGTTCGCTGCTGTTGTGGCCGGCTTCTTCGTGGGAGTCGCGCCTACTCAACTGCCCCACCTGCTTCCTTGGACGGGGCAGACTTCTTGGAAGAGTATTTCAGATAGGAGTTTAAACGCTCGCGGATGGCGATGGGGCTTTCAAAATCGTTGATGGCCATTACGCCGTCAATAATCATTTCCTTGGTGACGCGTTCTATCTTGATGCGCAGAGTGAGTTTGTTGGCGATGGGGAGGTAGAGAAGGTTTGCGAACACCACGCCGTAGAGCGTCGCAACGAACGCGACGGCTATGGATTTGGCAAGCTCATCCGGCGTGCCCATGTTGGCAAGCACCTGAATGAGCCCAAGCACCGTACCGATAATGCCCAGCGTGGGAGAGAAACCGCCCGCGGATTCAAATATGGAGATTTCTTTCTTTTTGATCTGTTCCTCCACGCGCAAGTCGTTTTCCAATATTTCGCGCAGTTCCTCTTTATCCAATTTGTCCATCAAAAGCGTAAGCCCTTTGACCATCAAAGGGTCATTCTTTTTGATAAAGTCGGCATCGCGGACCATCTGGTCCAGTATGAGCATGCCTGATTTTTTTACCTGCACGGCGATATCGATAATGGTATCCATCGTACCCTGCAAATCCACTTTGGGGTTGCTCATTGCGCGGCCGATCAGCATTGGCATTTTTAAGACGTCCTGTACGGAAAACGCAATAAACAGTACACCAATCGTACCGCCGATTACGATAACCGCCGGGCTGAGAATAAAAAGGGACATGACGTCCCCATGCTCAAGAATGAACCCCAGTATCAATGCGCCAAACGCAAAAACAATACCAATGATTGTAGCAATACCCATATGATACCTCTCAACGCGCAAGCAAAGCCTGCGTAAATCCCACTGCTAATACATATCGGCAGTTTTTCCATTACGTTTAGCCCCTTTTTGTTTGATTTTATTTCTACATGTAAAAAATTTAGGAAGCTGCGACAAACCCATGCCATATTTGTTTTACTTTACTTTTTGCGAGGTAAATTATATAATGCGAATGCGAATTATTCGCAATACGATGCAAGGAGAATACCATGAAGCGAATACTGCGGGCGGCCGCAATGCTGTTATCCTCCACACTGCTCTTTGCGGGCTGTAGCCCCCAACAGTCGGAACAGGAGTTAGGGAACGATAAGCTTTCCGTCTACGCAAGCTTTTATACCATGTATGATTTCGCACAAAAAATCGGCGGGGATAAGGCCCAAATTACTGTCCTGGTGCCCGACGGTACGGAACCGCACGATTGGGAACCGGCTGCGGCGGATATCGCAGGGTTACAAAACGCCGATCTGTTCATTTATAGTGGTGCCGGTATGGAGCACTGGGCCGAAGATATTTTGACGTCTATTAATCCTTCCGCCCTCATTGTTGTAGAAGCATCCAAGGGCATCGCGCTGCGCGATGGAGAGCATGAAGAAGCGGACGAGGCTGGGGGACATGACGAACACGGCGGCATAGACCCGCACGTATGGCTCGACCCAAAGAACGCCAAAAAAGAACTGGAAGCCATCAAAAACGCGTTTATGCAGGCGGACCCAAACAACGCCACCTATTACGAGGCAAACTATGAAAAGTGGGCAAAAGAATTTGACGCTTTGGACGAAGAATTCCGTACCGCGCTTTCCAGTCTGCCCAAAAAAGAAATCATTGTGTCCCATGAGGCGTACGGGTATCTGTGCGCGGCTTACGGGCTCACACAAATAGGAATAGAAGGATTAACGCCCGATTCGGAGCCGGATCCTGGGCGTATGGCGGAAATTATCGAGTTTGCACGCGAAAAAGGCGTGACCACCATATTCTTTGAGGAATTATTAAGCCCCGATGTCGCGAATGCCATAGCGCTGGAGACGGGCGCGAAAACCGCTGTGCTGAGCCCCATTGAAGGGTTGACCGACGAAGAGCGCGCTTCCGGCGCGGATTATATCAGCGTTATGCGTAAGAACCTGGACGCACTTGAGGAAGGGTTGGGGTAAAGGCAGTAGGAAACGGGCGATTACAGAAGGGACTATTATGGAAGCGGCTATGAAAAAAGAGGCGATTATAGAGGTACAGGGCGTCTGCTTCGGCTATACCGGGGAGCTGATTTTAGACCATGTCCGATTTACCATAAACAAAGGGGATTTTGTTTCAATCACCGGTTCCAACGGCTCCGGGAAAAGCACGCTGCTGCGGCTTATCTTGGGTGAGCTTTCTCCTTCTCAGGGTGGCGTCCGCCTGTTCGGTGAGGAAGTCGCGTGCTTTAAAGCCTGGCCCAAAATTGGTTTTGTGCCGCAGAACGGCTTTCGGGGCAACGTGGGCTTTCCAGCCACGGCAGAGGAGATTGTGCTTCTAAACCTCTACTCTGAAATCGGCCTCTTCCGGCTGCCTAACAAAGCGCAACGGGAAAAGGCCATGCAGGCCTTGCGGCAGGTGAATATGGAGGCCCACGCAAAGCGGCTGTTCGGCGAACTTTCCGGTGGCCAGCAGCAGCGGGTGATGCTCGCTAGAGTATTGGTGGGCGAGCCGGAGTTGCTGCTGCTGGATGAGCCGACCACGGGTGTAGACGCGCAGACGGTGGAAGCGCTGTATGCGCTGCTTTCGCGGTACAACCGGGAGCGGAACATCACCGTTGTCATGGTTACGCACGATATGGGAAGAGCCGCCGCCCACGTTTCCCGGGCGCTCTGCCTGGAAGAAGGCTCGCTTGTAGAATTACGGCCGGAACAGGTGGCGGAAGAGCTGACGCACAAACACACGCACCCCGCCAGGTGCTGCCAGTAAGGGGGAACTATGCTGCAATATCTGTTTATGCAGCGGGCGCTCATTGCGGGCGTGCTGCTTGCCGTTATCATACCATGCATCGGTATCGTGGTAGTACTAAAACGCCTGTCCATGATCGGCGACGCGCTTTCGCACACCTCGCTTGCGGGCGTTGCAGGCGGGCTTGTGATGGGGATTAACCCAATCCTAGGCGCGGTTTGCTTCACGATATTGGCGGCGCTGGGCATTGAGGCCGTCAGAAAACGCATCCCGCAATACGCGGAGCTTTCCATTGCCATCATTATGGCCGCAGGCGTCGGGCTTGCTGGCATACTCTCCGGATTCGTAAAAAATGCCGCCAATTTCAATAGTTTTTTGTTTGGCAGCATCGTGGCCATCAGCGATTTTGAGCTGCTGTTGGTGGTGCTCATCAGCGTTGCAGTCATGCTCGCGTTTTTGCTGCTGTACAAGGAACTTTTTTACCTTGCACTGGACGAACGTTCCGCGCGCCTTGCCGGTGTACCCGTAAAGTCGGTGAGCTTTCTGTTTACCATACTCACCGCCGTTACGGTCTCCATTGCGGCGCGCACAGTGGGGGCGCTGGTGGTATCCTCGCTTATGGTGCTGCCTGTTGCCTGCGCCATGCAGTTAAAGCGCGGGTTTCAAAAAACGCTGCTGTTTTCCGTTTGCTTTGCGGTATTCTTTACGGTGGCGGGCTTGATCATTGCGTATTACGCAAGGCTGAAACCCGGCGGTACCATTGTGTTGCTGGGCGTTGTGACGCTGCTCGTTCTGCTGCTGTGCCGCTCCATGTGGGCGCGCAGGCAAAAGCCTGGCAGACTTAAAGCTTAAAGGAGGCGCGCAATGAAGGAGCAGGGCGGCTGGCCCAAGGACATCAAGCGCACCAAGCCGCGCGCACTTGTGATGCGGGTGCTGGAGGCGGCGCATCAACCGCTGGGTGCCATGGAGATCGTTTCACAAATCGAAAAATCGGGCGAGACCGTATGGCTCTCTACCGTTTACAGGGTGCTGGAACATCTGGTTGAAAAGGGCGTTGTGGAGAAAGTTGCCGTTGCCAACAGCGATATGGCGGTATACGCCCTAAACCGCAACACGCACCGGCATTATGCGGTTTGCATGGGGTGCAGGCGTATCGTGCCGGTGGACGATTGCCCGCTCGGCCATTTCTCGCCCAAGGTTGCGGAGCAGGGCTTTCAGGTCTTGGGGCACAATTTGGAAATATACGGATATTGTGACGCTTGTGCGCACAAGGAAGAAGCTGATTAAAAATCAGGAATGCCCCTGAAACAAGGTTTTTGCATTGCCCCCCTGCTGGTTTTCGCTTATAATACCATCAGGCAAGGCGTGCATATTTTGGCGCACGCAGGAAAGGGAAATGTTATTGAAAATCATGATTGTCGGCGCAGGCGGCATCGGCGGGTATATTGCCGGCAAGCTTTGCGCCAGGTTCGGTGACGTTACGCTCGTTGCGCGTGGCACACAGCTTGCGGCCATCCGTGAACGCGGGCTTACATTGGTGGACGAGGGCATAAGTTCCACCGTTACTCCGGCCCTTTGTACGGACAACCCTGCGGAAGCGGGCATACAGGATGCGATATTGCTGTGTACCAAAGGCTATGGGCTTGAGGGAGCGGTGCGCGAGGTCCAGCCTTGCATAGGGCCACACACGCTTCTGGTTCCGCTGCTCAACGGCGTCAACACCCATGAGCGGGTGCAAGAATACGCCCAATCGGGTATAGCGCTGGACGGCTGCATCTACGTGTTCAGCCGCATCATAGCGCCCGGTGTCATCGAAAAGACTGGACCCATCATACGGGTGCTTCTGGGGCTGCCGGGCATACCGGCGGTAAAACAGCCCGAACCTGTGCATACGCTTTGCCAGATGCTTAATGAAAGCGGCGTAAACTGCGAGGTACCGGACGATATTATAAAGGAAACATGGATCAAATGGTCCTTTATCTGCTCCAATGGGCAGGCCACGGCATACTATAACGTCTCCATAGGTGTGCTTCGGGAAAACCCTGAGATGTGGGCGTTTCTGACAGGGCTTCTTGACGAGGTGCTGCTGATGGCCCAAAAAGAGGGCGTCGTGCTTCCAGAAGATCTGAGGGAGCGGCACCTTGCGGCGGTGCAGAAGCTGCCGTATGAGGCCACTTCCTCCTTTGCGCGTGACCTGAACGAACCCAATAAGCCCACAGAGCTTAACCTGTTCGCGGGGGAAGTGTGCCGCATGGCGGAAAAACATGGCGTGGACGTACCCTGCAACCGCCGGGTGTTCGAACGTTTTTCGGGGCGCGTATGAGCGTTTGTGACGATATTAAAAATCTTCTCCCTGATGCGTCGGGGCGGGATGCCATGCAGATGTCCCCGCTGACATTGGCGTACATCGGGGATACGGTGTACGACCTGTATGTGCGCACGCTGCTTTTGTTTGAAAGCGACGCTACCGTACACAACCTGCATATGCAGGCGTCGCGAAAGGTACGCGCGAGCGCGCAGGCGGAGGTTTCCGAGCGGCTGATGCCGCTGCTAACCGAGCAGGAGGCGTCGGTTTACCGCCGTGGGCGCAACGCGCATATGGGCACCATACCCAAAAGTGCGTCCATAGGGGAATACCGTGCGGCGACGGGGCTTGAGGCGGTATTCGGTTATTTGTATCTCAAAGGCGATGACATGCGTATCAGGGAACTGATGCGCCACGCGCTTTTGAGAGAGGAGCCTGAAAGCGGGAACGAATGAGAGGTGGCCCGCTTCAATTTTTGGGTACGCTATACATGTGAAATCTGGCTCCCGCCCGGCTAAAACAAGCGGCGGGAAAACAGCGTTCAAATAAAAGTCACAACCAGAGGGGGAACACTTGTGATACGATATCAAAAGGACATGCGGACGGAAGTCAAATCCAACATGCGGGGCGGTGAAGGCTCCGTAGGCATGGCGGCGCTGTTTGAGGAACACATTCCGCATATGCGTCTGCTCTCCGTTATTACATTGGAGCCTGGATGCTCTATCGGCAGGCACCTGCATGAGGCGGAATCGGAAGTCTACTATGTGCTCGAAGGGGAGGCAACGGTGCTCGATAACGGCGCGTATGTCACGCTTGCTCCGGGCGACGCGCACCTGTGCCGTTCAGGGGAAGACCATGAACTTCGAAACAATGGCACAACAACCATGCGCATTTTGGCGATTATTCCCACATTGGCGGAATAGAAAGGAACGAACACTATGCCCAATTACAACGGCCGTGATAACCGCCCCGGGAAATTCGGCGGCGGACGGGATACGCGCCCGGAAGGCCGGAAAGCGGCAGGCGATAAACCCTACGGCAAAAAGACATCTGGAGACAAGCCTTACGGCGAGAAGAAACCATATGGTGACCGCCCGGCGGGGGATAGGCCCTACAAAAAGCCCTATGGCGATAAGCCGTATGGGGAGCGGAAGCCTTATGGCGACCGCCCGGCAGGCGACAGGCCCTATGGCGAGAAAAAGCCCTATGGTGATCGCCCGGCGGGAGACAGGCCCTACAAAAAGCCCTATGGCGATAAGCCGTATGGGGAGCGGAAGCCTTATGGCGACCGCCCAGCAGGCGACAGGCCCTACGGCGAGAAGAAGCCCTACGGTGACCGCCCGGCAGGCGACAGGCCTTACAGCGAGAAGAAGCCCTACGGTGACCGCCCGGCGGGAGACAGACCTTACGGGAAAAAGCCGTATGGTGACAAACCCTACGGTGATAAGCCGTACGCGGATAAGAAGCCTTATAAAAAAGAATTTGAAGAGCGTCCTCAGGAGGAAGCGGAGGTGCGCACGCCCGCTGAAAAGCCGCATGTGAAGCGCACCTATGAAAACCGCCCGCGATATGTTGCACCCGAGGCGCAGGAAGTTTACGAAACCAAATTTCAGCCGCAGGAAGAGGAGCAGACGCTGCCCTACTTCATCATGGGCCGCAACGCCGTGCGCGAGGCCATCAAAAGCGGGCGCAGCATAGACCGCATACTGGTTGTGGAAGAGCAGGATGGCTCCCTCAAGGAGATCCTTGGCATGGCTCATGAACGCAACCTGGTGGTCCGCACCACCGAGCGCAAGCGCCTGGATGAGCTCTGCATGCCCTTTGGCCATGGCGGCAAGCCAGGCAACCATCAGGGCATACTCGCCATGGTGCCGGATATCGAATACTCCACGTTGGATGATATCCTGGCTGTTGCAAAGGAGCGCAACGAGCCGCCGTTTTTACTGCTGCTCGATGAAATCAACGATCCGTACAACCTTGGCTCTATGCTAAGGAGCGCCGCCTGCGCGGGCGTACATGGCGTGGTGCTCCCCAAACGCCGCTCCGCCTCCGTCACCGCTGCCGTGGCGAAAGCCAGCGCCGGTGCTGTGGAATACATTAAGGTGGCGAAGGTAGTCAACCTCACTGCCGCTATCACCCAGTTAAAAGCGGCGGGTGTATGGATTGCCGGGGCCGAACCCGCTGGCGAGCCTATGGACAAGGTGGACTTGAGCGGCCCGCTCGCCATCGTCATCGGCAACGAGGGCGAGGGCATTTCCCGTCTGGTGCGCGAAAACTGCGATCACCTCGTATCAATTCCCATGCGCGGGCCCATGGACTCCCTGAACGCCTCCGTTGCCGCAGCCGTTCTGCTCTTTGAAAAGAATCGGCAGGACGGGTTGAAGAAGGAGTAGGATATTATTGAGGGCTCTGCCCTCAAACGCTTAGGGTCGTAACACTCTAAGGACCCATATCTGGAAACGCCCATTTAGGGCGTTTCCAGGGAAGGGTTTCCTAAGGGGCCTTGCTGGAAAGCGGGATCAGTGCCCGTAGGGAGAAACCGATCCTGCGAATCGGTTTCAGAACCCTGAGTACATTGATTGTCCCTTAGGTGGGGCGAAACCGCGCGCCGCCTGTGGCGGATGCAGCGCGGTTTAAGCCGGAACGCAGCGCGACCATTGCAAACCGTGGAAGAACGAGGTCAAAGACCTCGTAAAAAGCATTTAATTTTCTTTGCATCCCATGGAGGGCCAGCCATGCTCTCGTATGAAAACAACAACGAATTTGCCCCCTATCTTGCTATGGCGGACGAGCAGCTTATCGTTGCATCCCGTAATGGCGACCGCGTGGCGGAGGACCTGCTGTATGAGAAATACAAGCAGTTTATCCGTATGCGCGCCCGTTCCTACTTTCTGGTAGGAGCGGACAGGGAGGATATCATACAGGAGGGCATGATCGGCCTATATAAAGCAATACGAGACTATAGCCCTGATAAAAACGCATCCTTCCGCAGCTTTGCGGAGCTGTGCGTCACACGGCAGATCATCACCGCAATCAAAGCCGCGACACGGCAGAAGCATATTCCGCTCAATTCTTATGTATCGCTGAACAGGCCGGTCAATAAGGAAGAACCGGAGCGCACGCTGATCGACGTGCTGGGGGCCGCTCAAATGAGCGACCCTGAGGAAACGCTCATCAGCCGCGAAACGTATCAGAGCATGGAGGAACAGCTTCTCGCCTCGCTTTCCCCGTTGGAACGCTCGGTTCTTACACTGTATCTCGAAGGGCGCTCGTATGTGGAGATTGCGGAGCTTGTGGGCCGATCCTCAAAGGCAATAGACAACGCGCTTCAGCGCGTCAAGCACAAGCTGGAAAAACAGCTATCCGGCGAGTAGGAGGAGGCCATGCACGAAGGGCACCGTGAACGTCTGCGCGAGCGCTATTCAAATAACGGGATCGGCGCGTTTACCGAGCATGAGCTTTTGGAACTGCTGCTCACTTACGCCATTCCGCGCCGCAACACAAACGAGCTCGCGCACAGGCTCATCGACCGGTTCGGTTCCCTCTCTGCGGTGCTTTCTGCCCAAGTGGCGGAGCTGACGAATATCGAAGGCATCGGGGAACGCGCGGCGGTATTCTTACGCTTGGTGGGGGACGCGGCTTTTTATACGGAGGCAGCCGGCAATAAAAAGCAGCGGTTGCGGATTTTATCACCCGCGGACGCCGCAAATTACGCGCTCGATTTGATGCGCAACGAACGGTATGAAAGCGTGTATGTCGTAAGCCTTGATAAGAACATGCGCCTTTTACACGCGGAACGGCTTATGACGGGCTCGCTCAATGAAGCGCCGCTCTACCCCAGGCGCGTGGTAGAAGCAGCCCTCATGCACAGGGCGGCTGCTATATTGCTTTTGCACAACCATCCAAGCGGCGACCCCACGCCTTCTGAGTCGGATGCGGAGGCAACAGAGGCGGTACGAAAGGCGCTCAACAGCATCGATATCCGCCTCTACGATCATCTGGTGACGGGCGAAGGCGGGGCCTACAGCTTTTCACGCGGCGGCATGATTTGGGTCGGGCGCGAGTAAATTTGGTTTTATAGCTCTTTGGCAAAGGAGGAACACCTAATGGAATACCGCGTCAGGGCGGCCGAATGGCAGGAGAAGGCGGATGAGGCGACAAAGCGCCAGCTTTTTGCCATGTCGGAAGCGGAGCTGGAGGACAGCTTTTATACAGAGCTTGCGTTTGGCACGGCGGGGCTTCGCGGCGTGATAGGCCCCGGAACCAACCGCATCAACGCCTATGTGGTGCGCCGCGCCACGCAGGGGCTTTCGGACTACCTTTGCTCCATACCGGGTGCTGCGGAGCGCGGCGTCGCCATCGCATACGATTCGCGTTTGTATTCAGACGCGTTTGCGCTCGAAACCGCGCTGGTGCTTTGCAAAAACGGTATAAGGGCCTACCTGTTTGACCGGCTGCACGCCGTTCCGCAGCTTTCCTTTGCTGTACAGCATTACAACTGCATTGCGGGCGTCGTCATCACGGCCAGCCACAACCCGCCCGCCTACAATGGCTATAAGGTCTATTGGGAGCACGGCGGGCAGCTTGGGCCGGCCCAGGCGGACGCGGTGCTTCAAAAGATCAACCGCGTCGGGTATTTTGAAGCCGCCGCCATGCCAAAAGAGGAGGCGCTCCAAAAGGGCCTGCTGACCATGATCGGCAATGAAGTGGACGAAGCGTACTACGCCGCCACAACCACGCTGCTGCTGCAGCCCGAACTGCTGCGCGCGCATGGGAGCGAGTTAAAGATCGTCTACACGCCGCTGCATGGCTCCGGGAATATCCCCGTGCGTGAGATATTAAAGCGTGTGGGCGTAACAAATGTCCAGGTGGTGGCCGAACAGGCGGAACCTGATTCGAGCTTCCCCACAGTTAGCGCGCCCAACCCGGAAGACCCGAGCGCTTTCACGCTCGCCATGAAGCTCGCAAACGAGACGGGCGCAGACTGCATATTGGCCACCGACCCGGACGCAGACCGCTTAGGCATTGCAGTGCGGGAGAAAAACGGCGCGTTCACGGTTCTCTCCGGTAACCAGATTGGCTGTTTGCTGCTTCACTATATCCTTTCCACGCTGCATGCGCAGGGGAGGCTCCCGGCAAACGCGCTCGCAGTCAAGTCAATTGTCAGTTCCCGCCTGGCCGACGCCATCTGTGCGCGGTTCGGGGTTACAATTGTCGATGTGCTGACCGGCTTCCGCTTTATTTCAGAGATCGTGGACGAATGCCAGAAAACGGGAGAGCATACGTTCCTGTTCGGGTTTGAGGAAAGCTACGGCTTCCTCGCGGGCGGCTTTTCCAGGGACAAGGACGCTATCTGCGCGGCCATGCTTGCCGCAGAACTCTGCACTGCCTATGCGATGAAGCATATGACTTTGAATGACGCGCTTGACGAAGTATACAGAACATACGGCTATTACAAAGAAAGCGTAAAATCCTATACGCTTTCGGGCAAGGCGGGCATGGAGAAAATAGCCAACGCCATGCAGACGCTTCGATCCTCCCCGCTGTTTATGCTTAGGTCAATCAGGGTGGAGGCCATAGAGGATTACCAGGCCAGAAAGCGCCAGACGTTGTCGACAGGCGAGCAGGCGCCTCTTGCCCTTCCCGCATCGGATATGATTCGGCTCTTGCTCGAAGGCGGGGCTTGGGTTGTCATCCGCCCGTCCGGCACGGAGCCCAAGCTCAAACTGTATATCGGCGCGAATGCGCCTACAGAACCTGAAGTGGACGCGCTGCTGCGTGAACTTCTCAAGGATGCGGACGAAAAACTGTCCGCCATGCTCGCTTAAATCACAAACGATACATGCACGGAAAGGAGGCGGAAGCGATGCGAAATGTGATACGTCTGGCTGCGGCACTTATCGCGCTGTTGCTCCTCGTTGCGGGCTGTGCAGGGAAGCCGCAGCCGACGGATACGCTTGAATTAGGCGCCACCGCAAGCGCGCCGCCCGCATCTGCCGATAGCGGGGCGGAAGTGCCGGATAGTTCCTCCGTCGTCAGGCCATCCGCGGCGAGAACCGGCGTGGCCGTTGCGGTTACGGACAGCGCTGCCTGGTATTTTCCCGGCATGCTCTATGGTGGTGTCGCGTACAAAAACGAAGGCAGCGAGCCTGTAACACTCACAGGCGCTTCTTTTATATTCTCCTATTCCGGCAAGACCCAGACAAGCGATTTTACGCCTATCGCCGCGGAGCGGGATATCGTTCTGCCGGGGGAGACCGGCTACTGCACGCTCTGGCTGCCTTATGACGATGCGTTGGGCGTCCCCGAAAATCTTTCGGTGCAAGCCGAGCTTACCGCGGCTACCGCAACGCAATCCCCGCAGCCGCTTGCGGTGGCGGACGCACGGCTGATACAGAACTATCCCGGGTTCGCGACACTTTCGGGTAGCCTGAAAAATCCGGGTGCAAAAGCTTGCGATATCAATATGGTCTACGCCGCGTTTTATGACGAGCAGGACAGGCTTCTTGGTGTATGGTATTTTACCAGGAACGCCCTGCTGCAACCGGGCGAAGACGCTGCGTTTGTCGTGCACATGCAGGCGCTGCCTATTGAAGGGCTGGCGGAACACACAAAAGAGATCCGGTTCCGCGCATTTGGAATGTAAATACAATCTGTTTCTAACACTGCAGTACAAAAAGAAATGGCGCGCGCCGGAAGGTCTGTATTTAGGCCCCCGTCCGCGCATAAAATGGGAGGAAGTCGTTAATGGTCATATTGGGGATATGCGGAATGAGCGGAAGCGGAAAGAGCACGCTTGCGAAACGCATTCAGGATTCGCTTTCGTGCAGTTGCCAGATTATCGGGCAGGATTGCTATTACCGTGATCACCCTGAGCTTTCGTTCGAACAGCGCGTACGTATCAATTATGACGAGCCGGAGGCCTTCGACAACGACGCTTTATATCAGGATGTATTGACTCTGGCTTCGGGGAGGCCCATCACCACAAAGGGATACGATTATTCGCAGCACAGGCGTTCGGACCGGGATACGCTGTTAATTGAGCCCTCGGATGTATTGCTGCTTGAGGGCATTCATATGTTTCAGGACGAGCGGCTGTGCGCCATGATGTCTTTAAAGGTATACATGCATGTGGACGTGGACGTCTGCCTGCTAAGACGCATCCGGCGGGATATCCGGGAGCGGGGCAGGGACATTGACAATATCCGCGAGCAGTATCTTTCCACCGTCAAGCCCATGAATGAGCAATATATCATGAAGTACATTCAGGATGCGGACTTTGCGGTGATGCGCGGCGGCAAGAACGTATTGGCAATTGACGCGGTCAGCGCATATTTAACGGCTAAGGTGCTGGCACAGCGGTTTGATAAGGACGGAGCGCAGAAGCAGCCGTCCAATTGCATGGACTAAGGGGCACTACCCCCGGAACATTTTATTTACAATACGGCGACTTGCCGGGAGTATGAGGTTTTCATGGAAAAGCCAGGTCCCTTGAGGCCCAAAAAAACCAGGTTGCGAAAATATCTGTTGCTGATCACCTACGCAATTGTGCTGCTGATGCTGTTATACCGTATCGACGGCATCTGGAAGGCGGTCAGCTCCGTGCTGCATGTGCTGGCACCCGTATTTGTCGCGTTTGTTCTGGCCTTTGTGCTGCATGTCCCAATGCAGTTTTTCCAATACAAGGTATTCGACGCTTGGAGGTGTCACAAGAAGAAGGGCCTGCGGCGCGCGTGGCTCGGCGTCAGCATGCTCTGCACGTATCTTGTGGCGATCGCGTTTTTGGTGGGCCTTGGCGCGCTCATATTGCCGCGCGTGGTGGAAAGCGTCACAACGCTGGCCATGAATTTTTCGGGGTACCTCAACCGCTTCCAGGTATGGTCCGACGGCATACAATCCCTGCTTTCCATCAACCCCGACATCGGAGCGGTGGTAACGGACCTCTGGAGCCAGGCGGTTGCGTTCATACAGAGTTTTTTGAGCAAGATTGTGAGCGGCGCTTTGACATTTACAGTGGGGCTGACCACGGGCGTATACCAGTTCCTCATTTCCATCATGCTCTCCGGCTTCATGCTCTTCAACAAGGATAAGCTTGTCATGCAGACGCGGCGGCTTTTTACAGCTGTGATGGGCGCAAAGAACACGCGCCGCACGGGGGAAGTGCTGCATATGGCCAACGGCATATTCAGCCGCTTTATTGTCGGCCAGTTCATAGAGGCCATGATACTGGGAACGCTTTGCTTTATCGGTATGACGATATTCAAAATGCACTACGCGTTGCTTATTAGCTCCATCATCGCCGTGACGGCGCTCGTTCCCATATTGGGCGGTATCATCGGCACAATTCCCTGCGCTGTCATATTGCTTGTAATAGAGCCCATGCAGGCCGTTTGGTTTGTGTTGTTCATTATCATACTGCAGCAGTTGGAGAACAACCTGATATACCCAAGGGTGGTTGGTAATGCCGTTGGGCTTCCGGGGCTATGGGTTTTAACCAGCGTCATCGTAGGCGGAGGCCTGTTTGGCGTATGGGGTATGCTGCTTGGTACGCCGGTCACTGCGGTGGTTTACCGGTTGATCCGCGAATGGGTGCGTTCGCGTGAAACCACAATTGGCCCGCCGGAAAACCGGTGTGATTGACAGACGTTTGACAAACATTTTATGAATTTTGTATCCGTACATGTTCAGGCTCCGCGCTTTGTGGTACACTACATGCAGGAAAAACTATATGGATGTTGCCCGGCTTTTGGCATGGCGGGCTGCATGGCAGGCTTTCTGGCCCGCGTAAAGGAGTGCCTCTTTTGAATCTGAAACGTATTCCATTGCTTTTCTTTGTGGTCTTGCTGTGCGTGGCAGGACTTTATCTGGTATTCAAAATGGGCGGCAGCGCGCCGGGCAATGGTACTGCCACAGGCGGCGATGTCCGCATCAACGAAGTCATGACCTCCAACAAGGGCGCGGTTCCGGATGAAAACGGGGATTTTCCGGATTGGATCGAGCTCTATAATAGTTCTGACGCCGCCGTGGATATTTCAGGTTTTGGCCTGACGGACGATATGCTGGTTGCCGCAAAATGGGCGTTCCCCAGCGGGACGGTTATTCCCGCGGGCGGCTACCTTGTTGTATTCTGCTCGGGCGACGCTTTGGATGGTCCTCTTCACGCTTCCTTTAAGCTTTCGGCTTCCGATCAGCTGATTTTCAGCAACGCCACCGGGCGCCCCATAGACAGCATGGAGCTAAAAAGCGTCGCAGCAGGCGCCGCCTTGATGCGCAATGCGGAAGGTGCGTGGCAGGAAACGACGCTCCTCTCCCCCGGCTTCCCCAATACCGAGGAAGGCGCCGCGCAATACCGGGAAACGCTCCAGGTGAACATCGTGGACAACGGCGTGCGCATCAACGAGTTTATGGCCAGCAACGCGACCACGCTACCCGGCCCGCAGGGGGATTATCCGGATTGGGTGGAGCTATATAATACCACCGCGCAGGAAGTGGACATTTCGGGCTGCGGGCTTTCGGATGAGGAAAACCAGCCCATGAAGTGGGTGTTCCCGGAAGGGACCAGAATTCCCGCGAACGGCGTACTGCTCATACATTGCTCAGGTAGGGACGGCCTGATTGATGGCGTGTTAAACGCTCCGTTTTCTCTGCGCGCCTATGCGGAAAGCGTTGTGTTCTCGGACCCGAAGGGCGGAGTCATAGACAGTTATACCTATACGGAACAGCAGGCGGATATCAGCATGGCCCGCATGCCGGACGGTACGGGGGAATGGAAAGCAATGGCGCAGCCCACGCCGGGCTACCTCAATACGGAGGAAGGGTTTGCGGCATTTAACAGCATGAGCGCCCTGCCGACGGGCGCTTTGTGTCTTTCAGAGGTAATGGGGAACAACGCGGGTTCCTATACGGTTAACAACTCTACGCCCGATTGGATTGAGCTTTATAACTCCTCCCCGGACCCCATCAACCTTTCCGGCTACGTGCTTTCGGACAATCCCAACAACCCGGCGCTCTGGCGCTTTCCGGACGTTACGATTGCACCCAACAGCTATTATGTGGTGCTTGCGACGGGAAACGATGTGAAGGATACGCAAAAAAAAACGCTGGAGACAAACTTTTCGCTCTCGGCTTCCGGGGATGTGGTGCTGTTGTACTCACCTGAGGGAGAGCTGATAGACAAACTTCAGCTTGGCCAGACAGGAGCGGACGTAAGCCTTGGACGCTCAAACGGGAAGCTTCTTTATTACGCATCTCCCACGCCGGGAACTGCCAATGGGGAAGGGGCGCTGGGTGTTACGGCGGTTCCCGCGTTTTCCACGGCGCCCGGCGTATATGAAAACGCCATTACACTGGAACTGTCCGCCAAGGCCAACGAGGACATTTATTACACCACGGACTGCACGACCCCCACGCAAAACGCCACCCGCTATACGGGGCCCATTCAGCTCGATCAAAACACGGTCATACGCGCCGTCGCCGTCCGGGACGGGTATATCACCGGCAGCGCGGCTACCGGGACGTTCTTGTTCACGGGGGATGACGTGAACCACGCGCTCCCCATAGTCACGCTTGTGACGGACCCGAAGAACCTGTGGGACGCAAAGACCGGCATCTACGCCCATGGCGAAAACTACGATCCGGAACTTCCTTATGGCGAAGCACTTGCGACAGCCAATTTCTACAAAGGCCGCGGTACGGAAGGGGAAGAGATACAGTCCCAATGGGAGCGCCCGGCGAACTTCGCTGTGTTCGGGGATGACAAGCAGCAGGCGTTTTCGCAGGATGTCGGCATCCGCATCGCGGGGGGCTTCGGGCGCGGGCGTGCACAGAAGGGGTTCAACATCCTCGCCCGCTCGGAATACGGCAATAACTCGCTTGATTACGCCTTCTTTGAAAACAGGCCGTATACGTCGTATAAATCCCTTTCGCTGCGCGCGGGCGCGCAGGATCAGAACCGCAGCAAAATACGCGACGAGCTCTCAAGCGGCCTTCTGGAGGGTACCGACGTCAACGTGCTGATGCAGGCGTACAAACCCTACGTGATGTATTTAAACGGCGAATACTGGGGCGTATATTTCATGAAGGAAAAGCGCAGCCGGTTCTTTGTGGCCCAGCATGAGAACACCGAAGATGCGGACAATATGGACATCATGAAGGCGAGTTCTCTTGTTTCCCATGGCAGCAAGAAAGAATGGGTCGCCCTGATGGACTATGTGAATAGCCACGATCTTTCCAACCGTGAATATTATCAGTATGTCGCGGACCGTATGGACGTGAACAGCTTCATGGATTATATGATCTGCGAACTGTACGTGGGCAACTCCGATTACGCGAACATCCAGTACTACAAGCTCCCCGGCGGCAAGTGGAAATGGATCTACTACGATTTCTGCTGGGGTTGGAACAATTACAACCATGAGACGGTTACCAAGCGCCGGGGTCCCCAGCCCGCGGCCTCCGGCCTTTTTAACGCGCTATTAAAGAATGCGGACTGGAAGGACGCCTTCTGCCGCCGGTTTGCAGAGATCATGAATACAGTCTACGAACCGGGGCGCGTGATTGCGCTCATCGACGAGCTTGCGGCCACGGTGGACTCTGAAATCTCACGTGAACGGGAAAAATTCAACGGCGCAACGTTCAGGAATGTGCCGCAGCACGCTGAGAATTTCGGCAGCTATAAATCCTTCCAAAGCAATATCGCGTACCTGAAGGAATTTGCACAGAAGCGCCCCGCCGTCATCAAGGCGCAGCTGCAGCAGGAGCTTGGCCTATCGGACGCGTATATGCAGGAGGTGTTCTCTTGAGCGCATCCTTCCGCCATGAGTTAAAATATTTCATCAGCCTTGCGGAATACGAGCTACTAAGCCGCAAGCTTTCGCTGACACTGGACCGCGACAAGCACGCTAAGACAACGGGCAAATACTTTATTCGCAGCCTGTATTTTGACGATTATATGGACTCCGCCATGATGGACAAGCTCGACGGCACCGACCACAGGGACAAGTACCGTATCCGCATCTACAACCTGAAGGATACGGACATCAAGTTGGAGCGCAAGCACAAAGAGGGCCAGTTTATTCAAAAAAGTTCCATCCTGCTCAGTAGGCAGGAATGTGACGCGCTCATACGCGGCAACTGTACGTTTCTGTTAAGGCGCAGCGAACCCTTTGCACATGAGATGTACGCGGCGTTCCGCACGCGGCTGTTAAAGCCCCGCGTGATTGTAGACTATTACCGCGAGCCATACGTGTTCCCGGTGGAGGATGTGCGCGTGACGTTTGACCAGGATATCCGCACCGCGCATCGTTCCGTAGCCATATTTGACAAGGAACTGCCCACTTATCCCGTAATAGAGGGATACGGCATGGTGATGGAGGTCAAATTCAACCATTACCTGCCCGCGTATATCCGCACCTTATTGCAACCGCTTGAAAATGCCCAGCGCAGCGCAATCAGCAAATACTGCCTGTGCCGGAAATATGAATAGGAGGAACCCCGCCCATGCCTGCAAATGATATCCAACAAGCATTCAATATTCAATCGATGTTCACCAGTTCCCTGCCGCCGATGCAGATACTCATTACCATGCTGGCGGCGTTCGCGCTTGGTGTATTCATATTCTTTATTTACAAAAGGACGTTCGGCGGCGTGCTGTATTCGCGCACGTTCAATCTGAGCCTGATCATGCTCACCATGGTGTCAAGCCTTGTCATTATGCTGCTGAGCATCAACGTTGCGTTCAGCCTGGGCATGGTAGGCGCGCTGTCCATCATCCGTTTCCGTACGGCGGTCAAAGATCCCATGGATACCACGTTCATGTTCTGGGCGGTGGGCGAAGGTATCGCGCTGGGCGCACAGTTCCTGGATGTGGCGGTGATCGGCGCAGTCATCATCGGCGTCATCATGGTGCTGCTCACGGTGTTCAAGCTGCGCGGCAGCATGCCGTACCTGCTGATTTTGCACTTCCACGAGGGCGCAAACGCGCCTGTCAAAGGCCTGATCAAACAGCTGCCCCGCGTGCGCGTCCGCTCAAGGACCGTGCAGCGTGACGGCGTGGAGCTGACTTTGGAGGTCCGCCTCCGGGATGAGGAAACCGCCGTTGTGGACAAGTTCATGCGCATAGAGGGCGTATATGACGCCACGCTGATCGCGCATCAAGGGGATTTTGTTTCGTAAGAAAGTTTTGTGGACTTTAAACAAAAGCGCCGGGCATTTGCCCGGCGCGTTTCCATATAATAATTATCCTCTATAGCCCGGTTTTCACCAGCAGCGCGTGAGGGCGGATGCGGAATGTGACGGGCGTTTGTTCTATCACTTCGCCATCCACCTGTACGGGCAGGGCAAGGCCAGCGTCCACGGTGATTTCTGTCGCCTTAAAGTAGTGAATCACGGGCAGACCGACGTGCTTGCCTTTGACGAACTTAGCAAGCAGGGACAGTACGGTGAGTTTGTTAACGTCCGTCGCAATACAAATGTCCAGCAGTCCGTCTGTCGGGTCGGCTAAGGGCGCTGCGTTCATGCCACCGCCAAAGTGTGTACCGTTGCAGGCGGTTACAATGAGCGCATTGCAGGTGAATGTTTTTTCCGGCGTCGTGACGCGCACCGGGATCAAGCGAAGCTTCGATAGGGTATGGAACAAGCCCGCCAAATACGCGGCCATCCCTTTGAGATACTTTTTATAGCGTTCGGTGTTGATCAGCGCGTCCACGTCAAAACCAAAGCCGCCTATATTGAAAAACAGCTTGCCGTTGGCTTCCGCTGCATCCATCCATTTCGGTGTGGCGTTGAGCAATATGTCCAATACCGCTTCCGGTTCGCTCGGGACGTGTAGCGCCCGCACCATATCGTTGCCTGTTCCGCAGGGGAGCATGCCTAGAGGCACGTTGCTACCCACCATTTCCATAGCGACCTCTCGAACGGTACCGTCTCCGCCGACGGCAACGATGCACTCGTGTCCCGCTAAAAGCGCTTCTCTGGTCAGATCATGCGCGTGGCCGGGGTATTCGGAGCGTGAAAAGGAATAGTCAATGTTTCGCGCCCTGAGCAATGCCTCCATCTGCGCAAACACTTGAGCCGAAGCGCCGTTCCCGGCGACGGGATTGAATATAAAATGCAGTTTGGACAAAACGGTTCCTCCTGATATGCGGATATGACACTCCTAATCATACGCCGGTTTTTGCCATTTGTACAGAGGGACGAGCCGAACGCCGCCTGTGGCGGAAGAAGTGAGGCGACGTTCCAATGAGCAAGGGAGTATTCGGTGCGGCTTTGCCGCCGGAATACGACCATTGCGAATTGAGAGCCCGAAGGACGAGCCGAACGCCGCCTGTAGCGGAAGAAGTGAGTGGACCGTTTGCAGGGCGAAACGGGCATTCCGCTTGCGGAATTCCCTGGGTACGAAGCCTCAATGAGGGAGCATTCGCGGCTACCGCTTATGATAGCGCCCGGATGTACTTGACCGCGCTGTATCCCGCTTCCGCCCCCTCGGCCACGGCTTTGGCGATTTGCAGCATGCCGCCGGTGCAGTCTCCCGCTGCGAACAGGCCGGGAATATTTGTGGCCATGTGTTCGTCCACCACAATGCGGTTACCCACGGTTTCCGCCCCGATTTTGCGGGCCAGGTCCGCGCTCCCAGCCACGCCCTGCGCCACAAACAGGCCGGAAATTGCAAGGGAGGTTCCGTCGAGAAACGTAACGCCTTCGAGCCTGCCGGTCCCTGTAAGCGCCTTGATTTTTGTTGTGATAACGGACTTTAAGCCCTCCGGCAGGCCCTGCATAGGAGGCTCGCCGTTGCTAAGGAGCGTCACGGAGTTTGCGAGCGGCAACAGCGCCAAGGCTTCATGTGCGGCATACTCGCAGCAGCCCAATACCGCAACGTCCTTGCCCTTATAAAAGAACGCGTCGCAGATGGCGCAGTAGCTGACCCCCGCGCCTTCAAACTCGGCAAGCCCTTCGATTTTGGGCGCGCGGCGCGGCGAGCCGGTGGCGAGTATGACGGCGTCAGCCTCATAGGTAGCGCCTTTGGTGGAAACGGTGAGCTTATTCAAATAGGAAAGCCCAACAACTTCTTCCTCAATCAACGTAACGCCCAAACGTCTGGCCTGGGCCTTGCCGCGTTCCAGAAGATCTGTTCCGCTGATGGGATCTGCAAAACCGTAGTAGTTTTCAATTTTTTCGGCTTTTCCTAATGCGCCCGCATCCCGGGCGATCACTGAGGTTTCAATACCGGCGCGGGCGGTGTAGAGCGCAGCGGAAATCCCAGCGGGGCCGTTGCCGACGATCAATGCGTTGGGCATTGTAGGCCTCCTTTTTTTCAGTAGTATAGTGTAGCTTCTCCGCTTCTTCGGTGATAAAATCACTTATCAGCATTTTTAACTGTTTGGTGATAAAGTCACGGTCGTTTTCATTTTCACAAAGTATGCTATGTTTACATATATAAGAGTTTGGCTTGCGGGCCAAACAGGCATAGTAAGAAAGAGCGTCTTTTCATACCAATTAAGGAGGCAATACAATGGGCAAGAAGGTTTTGATCGTCGGCGGCGTTGCGGGGGGCGCAACTGCGGCGGCACGTTTGAGGCGGCTGGACGAAACGGCGGAAATTATACTGTTTGAGCGCGGGGAGTATATTTCTTACGCCAACTGCGGCCTTCCTTACCATGTTGGCGACGTCATCCGTTCCCGAAACGCGCTGCTTCTAATGCAGCCCAACGCGATGATGAAAAAGTTTAACATGGAGGTGCGTACGCGGCATGAGGTCGTCGCTATAGACCGTAAAAACAAATCCGTCGCCGTCAACAACCTGATAACGGGAGAAACGTATTCCGAATCTTATGATACGCTTATCCTTTCGACCGGCTCCTCGCCTGTGAAGCCCCCCATTCCCGGTATCTCTTCTGCGCGCGTCATGACGCTGTGGACGGTGCCGGACACGGACCGCATCAAAAAGTTCCTTGCCGAAAACGAGGTCAAAAACGCCGTCGTCATCGGCGCGGGCTTTATCGGGCTGGAAATGGCGGAGAATTTACATATGGCTGGCACACACGTGACGGTGGTGGAAATGCTTAATCAGGTCATGCCGCCGTACGATCCTGAAATGGCAAGGCTGTTGGAGACCCATTTACAAGAGCGCGGCGTATCCCTGTGCTTAGGCGATGGCGTCGCCGGGTTTGAAGAAGCACAGGGCGGCATCACCGTGCGCCTGAACAGCGGAAGGGGCATTGAAGCCGATATTGCCATACTTGCTATCGGCGTACGTCCCAACGGCGAGCTTGCAAAGGCCGCCGGGCTAAATGTTAACGCGCGCGGCGGTGTCGTGGTGGACGAATACTTACGCACGTCCGACCCTTCGATTTACGCGGTAGGCGATGTAACGGAAGTGGAAGATTATATTGACCGCTCCCGCACCATGATTCCGCTTGCGGGCCCTGCCAACAAGCAGGGGCGGATCGCCGCAAACAACATTTCGGGTGCAAACGAGCGCTACGATGGCACGCAGGGCACATCGGTCGTAAAAGTGTTCGATCTGACTGCCGCCGCCACCGGCGCTTCGGAGAAGCTGCTCAATAAACGCGGCATGGTGCGCGGCAAGGACTATGAAAGCGTCACCATCATGCAGAACTCCCATGCCGGGTACTATCCGGGCGCTAGCTTAATGACGCTCAAGCTGCTGTTTTCCATGGACGGCAAAAAACTCTTTGGCGCGCAGATTGTTGGGCGCGAAGGCGTGGATAAACGCATCGACGTCATTGCAACCGTTATCCGCCTAAATGGCGGCGTGGAGGAATTGAAGTCGCTGGAACTCGCGTACGCGCCGCCCTATGGCTCGGCCAAGGACGCGGTCAATATGCTGGGCTTTGTGGCGGACAATGCGCTTTCCGGAAAAGTAGCGTTTTCAGCATGGGACGCGATCGATCGCGAAGACCAGAACCGTCTTGTAATCGATGTACGTGACGATGCGGAACGCCTTGCCTACATGGTGCCCGGCGCGTATCCGTTGCCGCTCTCGGAGGTCCGTGCGCGTATGAACGAGCTGGATAAAAACAAGGAGATCATCGTGTTCTGTGCCATCGGTGTGCGGGCGTATAACGCCGCGCGTATTCTGCAGCAGAACGGCTTTGAACATGTCAAGGTATACCCCGGCGGCACAAACTTCTACCGCGCCACGCATCCGGACGCCGCGGAGAACGCAAAAAAAAAGGAACCCGATAGCGATGTGACACAAGGCGCGACCGACGCCCCCGTAAGGCCCGAGCGCAATATCGTAACCTCCATGCGCGTAGACTGCAGCGGCATGCAGTGCCCCGGCCCGATATTGAAGGTGTTTGAAACGATGCAGGATATCTGCGAAGGCGAGATCATTGAGGTGTTCGCAAGCGATCCCGGCTTCTTGCGGGACATCGGCGCCTGGTGCAGAAGGACCGGCAACACCTACGTAAAGGGTGAACAAAAGGGGAGCGACTATGTCGCCTATATCCAGAAAGGGGGGAACGGGGAAGTGGAACAAAGGGCTGTGGCGGAACTGCCGCAAGGCAAGACGCTCATTGTATTCAGCGGGGATCTCGACCGCGTGCTTGCTTCCTTCATCATTGCGAACGGGGCCGCTGCAATGGGCAGGCCTGTGACGATGTTCTTTACGTTCTGGGGGCTCAATGTGCTAAGAAAGCCGAAGAAACAAAACGTGAAAAAGTCCATGATCGAGAACATGTTCGGTGGCATGATGCCGCGTGGTACCGGCAAGCTTAAGCTTTCCAAGCTGAACATGGCGGGCATAGGCACGGCCATGATGAAGGCGGTTATGAAAGATAAGAATGTCGACTCCCTTGAGGAACTCATCAAAAAGGCCATGGCGAACGGCGTGAAGCTTGTCGCCTGTACCATGTCTATGGACGTGATGGGAATCAAAAAGGAGGAGCTCATTGACGGCGTGGAGCTGGGCGGGGTTGCCGCTTACCTGGGGGACGCGGAGGAGTCAAACGTCAACCTGTTTATATAACAGTACCCTCTGATATGGTTTTTTGCGGGCTGTGCAATATTCATGTTCCATATATTGCAAGGAAGTTTCTCCTGCGGAGAAACCCCGGGTGTCAGATGTCATGCATGGCATGACATCAATCCTTGACAGATACCCGAATATTACTATTCGGGTGCAAAGGGCGTCATTGACGCCCTTTTTTGCTACTTATTGCTACAAAACCCGCTGCCGCGCTCGTCCGCAATGGGTTCATATGCATTGTATGCACTTGCGCGAAAGCTCCGCTTTTTTGTTGCCTTTGATGCTGCAAAAAATGCCCAATACAGGCAGTTGTATCGTTAATGTAAACGCGATATAATGAGTAAGACATTTCTTGGATTTATTCGCCCAATGCGACGCGCATGGAGCGCGAAGCGCTTCCATTTGGCAAACGGCTCATACGGGTTCATGCTTGGTAAAACATATCGATAAAAGGAGGACACTATGCAGGAACACACGGCATATCAGTTTTGGTTTTGTACCGGTTCGCAGTCGCTTTACGGGGAAGCGACGCTCGTAGAGGTGGCTGAGCACTCCCGCGCGATCGTAGCGGGGATCAATGCTTCAGGTAAGCTTCCGTTTCCGGTGGTCTGTCAGCCCACGCTGCTGGACAGCGCAGGTATCAGCCGCCTGTTTGAGGACGCGAACAGGGATAAAAACTGCGCGGGCGTCATCACATGGATGCATACCTTCTCTCCCGCCAAGAGCTGGATCAATGGGCTGCAGCTGTTAAAGAAGCCGCTCATGCACCTGCATACGCAGTTCAATGAAGCAATTCCCTATGAAAGTATTGATATGGACTTCATGAACACCAACCAGTCCGCCCACGGAGACAGGGAGTACGGGCATATCGTTTCCCGCATGGGGATTGAGCGCAAGGTGGTAGTGGGCCATTGGCGCAACGAGAATGTACTTTCCCGTATTGCGGACTGGATGATAACGGCCATCGGCCTTCATGAAAGCCGGGCCTTGCGCGCCGTACGCGTGGGGGACAACATGCGAAACGTCGCCGTGACCGAAGGCGATAAAGTAGAGGCGCAGATTAAATTCGGCTGGGCGGTGGATGCCTACAACATCACCGATATCGCGGAGTATGTTTCGGCCGTGCCGCAGAATGACGTGGACGCGTTGCTGGACGTTTACTACCAGGACTATGGCGCATTCATAGAAGACCGGCCGGATAAAGAGTTTCGTGCGCATGTCGCCGTACAGGCGCAGATCGAGCTTGGTTTTGAACGATTCCTGAAAGAAAAGAATTATCATGCCATCGTCACCAATTTCGAAATGCTGGGTGGGCTCAAACAGCTGCCCGGCCTGGCCATACAGCGGCTTATGCAAAAGGGGTATGGATTTGGCGCGGAAGGCGATTGGAAGACGGCTGCATTGGTACGGCTGTTCAAGCAGATGACCGCGCATAAGAAAGAAAAGAAGGGTACTTCCTTCATGGAGGATTACACCTACCACCTGGTGCCCGGAGAGGAAGGCATACTCCAAGCCCACATGCTCGAAATTTGCCCAAGCATCGCTGTGCAGCGGCCCGTGATTCGTGTCAATCCGCTTACAATGGGCCAGCGAGAGGATCCTGCCCGCCTGGTATTTACCGCCAAGCCCGGCCATGGCGTCGCAGCGTCTTTGGTAGATTTGGGCGAGCGCTTCCGCCTCATCATTAACGCGGTGGAGGTGCTGGAGCTGCCGCAGCGCATGCCGAAGCTTCCGGTGGCGAGCGCCTTCTGGCGGCCCGAACCTGATTTAACCGTGGGTGCGGAAGCTTGGATATTGGCCGGCGGCGCACACCACACGGCGTTTACCTATGATCTTTCCGTGGAGCAGCTTGTGGACTGGGCGGCAGGCATGGGCGTGGAGAGCGTCGTGATCGACAAGAATACCACCATTCCCGCGTTCAAGGATGCGCTGCGCTGGAATGCCGCGGCTTTCCGGCTCGGACTATAATTTTCAGGGGTATTGCCCCCAAGGGACACGTCCCTTGGGGCTTCATTCCATGAAATGCCCTAGGATAGGGCATTTCAGAATATGGGTTCTTAGGGCCGTTACGGCCTTAAGCGGGGTTTGGGGGACGTAGCTGAGCGCCGCCTGTGGCGGAAGAAGCGAAGCGCAGTCCCAGTGAGCAAGGGAGTACAGAACAATTCCGTACGACCATTGTGAACTGTGAGACGAGCTCCAACGTAACTTGCAAGAGGGACGGCTAACGCCGTCCCTCTTTTTGTCTGATAGTTTGCATACCTTTATAGCGTGACTACCGTTTCCTCGTCCACCGCTTTCTTCGCGGCGAGCGCCCACTCCACGGCCTTGTAGCCGTCCATGAGTCCCACAAGCGGCGGATGGTTGTTCACGATGGAGTCCACAAAGTCCTTCATTTCGGCGGTAAACGTCGGCTCCCAGTATTCGTAGAACCACTTGACGGTGGTCTGGTTGATGCCGCTTTTGTCTAAGTACAGCACCCTGTCGTTGGTGGGCGTCACGCAGACGCGAATGCAGCCTTCGGTGCCGAACACTTCCGTTTCCACATGGTAGCCATAGGAGCAGTTGCGGGAGGTTTCAAACCAGCCCATCGCGCCATTGTCGAACTTACAGAGTATGCCGCAGTTGTCGATATCCCCGACGGCGGCTAAGCCCGCGTATGCGTACACGCCGCCAAGACCGTATACCATGGTGGCGTCGGAATTTAAAAACCAGCGTGCGGCATCGTAATCATGCGTGAGCATATCGAACACGAGCCCGCCGGAGGTGGGGGAGAACTTGATGATGAACTCCGCCATGGAGGCGGGGTCACGGTTGATCATTTTAATGAGCACAGGCTTTCCAATAAAGCCCTCGTCCAGCTTCTTTTTGAGCGCCTGATAGGAGACGTCGAACCTGCGGTTGTAGCCCACCTGAAACACGTTGATATTGCTTTTTTCTACGGCTTCGCGGATGCGGTTGATCTCATCAAGCGTCATGCCCAACGGCTTCTCAATATAGACGTTCTTCACGCCGAGCTCCGCGGCTGCGATCGCCATATCGCAGTGGGACTGTGAGTTGGTGGCGATTACCACGCCGTCCAGCTCTTTGTTTAAAAACATTTCGCGGTAATCCATATAGCGGTACTTGGGTTGCATTCGTGCGCCGATCTCGTCCAACTCGCTTTGTACCACGCTGCAGATGGCAGTTAATTCCGCGTTGGGGATGTGGTAAAAGATATTTTCGGCATGGTTGCGGCCCAGCCGGCCCAGCCCTACGATGCCCAGCTTAATTTTCTCCACGCGTATGCCTCCTGATTTTATTTATTTGGGAAATTGCTTACCAATTGTACAGGTCCCAGCCGCTTTCGCCCGTTAAATCCGTCGACTGACGTATGACGAGACTGGTTTGAAGCGTGACCACGCGCGGTGGAGCGTCCTCTCCCTGCTGTAAGCGCCAGAAAAGCAGATTGACCGCTTCGCGCCCCATGTGTTCCTTCGGAACGGAAACCGTGGAAAGGGATGGAGAGATGAGCGTACCTGGAAAATTGTTGTCAAACCCCATGACGGCGATTTCCTCCGGCACCCGCACGCCCGCCTCGTTGAGCGCGCGAAGCGCGCCTACCGCCATCTGGTCGTTGCCGCAGAGCACCGCGTCAAAGGGCTTTCCGCACCCCATTAGCTCGCGCATGCAGACGTAGCCGCTGATCGGCGTATAATCACCCTCGCATATGAGCGCCGGGTCTGCGAAGATATCGGCTTGTTTGAGCGCGGCAAGATAGCCTTCATAGCGTTCGACGCCCATTGCAAAACGGGTGGGCGCGGCGATATACGCAACTTTATGGCGATTGCTTTTTATAAGATAATCGGTCGCCTCGCTTGCTGCCCGCCGGTTGTCTACGACTACACCGTCCAATCCTTTGCCGGGAAGGGCTTCAAAAAACACCACGGGAATTCGCTTGCCCCCGATGCGAAGAGATTTGAGTTCGTTGACGTAGGCCTGGTCCGTGGAGGGGTTGCAGCAGGTGGAAAGCAGTATGCCGTCCACCCACTGGTTTTTTAACATCCGGATATACGCGCGCTCTTTTTCCAGCGCTTCGCCCGTTTCATAAATACTCAGAGAATACCCTAGTTCTGCCGCTGCTGTCTGCATGCCGCGCAGCACTTTGGGGAAGAACACGCTGACAATGGATGGCACGATGACGCACAGAACGTTCGTCTTGCCGCTTTTGAGCCCGCGCGCAATGGCGTTGGCCTGGTAACCTAATTCCTCCGCGGCGTCGGTCACGCGCTTTTGCAATGCGGAGCTGACCGGCTTGGTGCTGTTTAGCACGTGGGATACCGTGGAGATGCAGACGCCCGCACGCTCCGCCACGTCTTTGATGCTTGGCGTATGTCCCGTTCCTCTTTGCACCCTCATATCCGTTTTAACCCTTCTTTGTTTCGGGAGCGTTAATCGTTAAGGCCCAGCGTCACCATCAGCGTCAAAACACATCCAATCATCGGTTACTTTGTGGACGCTTCTCCCTTCTTCTTTCAAGATGTAAAAATCAGAGACGGACGCATTATGGACTGAATGGAATGGTAGCAAAATGCTGAGTATCCAGAGTTGGGGGATCATGGAAGAGCCAGAAAAACGTTTTTCTAATGGCTTCAATATAATGTAGCAAAGCAATGTTGTCAATGTGAGGTTTGTTGGTTTTTATCATAAGTTGGTGAATTTTTGAGAATGCGCTTGGGATATCGATAAGCCGGAAAGCACGATTTGTATTTAAATACTGATTCCGGGGAATTTAATGCATACAAACACATGCTAAAAACATGACAGATAAATGTTGACCAGTATGGAACGATTCTGATATAATTCAGTTATCTAATCAGTATCGTGCACTTTTAGGCTCTACCTTCAAAACCTTTACTAGCCGTCGACTCCTTAAACTTCTTTCCTCCACCATATGAAATAGCGGACAATAACCGGCATCTGCATTGACATTAAGTGAACACGAAAATACAAACGTTTTCATTTTATGAGAAAAGCATAATTTGGACATTTCTTTGGGTACGTCAGCGCCCAATTCATAAAAACGAGGAGGTAACATATTCATGAAGAGACTCTTGGCAATCTTGATGGTCTTACTCACGGTAACCGCAGTGGTCGCCTGTACGCCGCAGGCCCCCGCAGAAGCTCCCAAGGCCGTAGGCGGCACCATCGGCGTGAGCCTCTATGCGCGCGACCAGTTTATCTCCAACCTGGAGCAGGCCATACTCAAGGCGGCTGAAGGTTCCGGCTACACGGTGGACTCTCAGGAAGCGAACAACGACACCCAGAAGCAGCAGGAACAGGTCCGTACATTCGCGCTCAAAAAATATGACGCCATCATCGTGAACCTGGTGGATACCTCCACTGCCGAAACCATCATCGCCGAAGCGGGCGATACCCCCATCATATTCATCAACCGCCGCCCTGTGGACGAACTCCTTAAGGAAGGCAAATATGCCTATGTTGGCTCCCAGGAATATGACGCGGGCAAGATGCAGGCGGAATTCCTCGCCAAGTTCTTTGCCAACAAGGCCGACAAGACGCTCAACTACGTGCTGTTCATGGGCCAGCTGGGCCTGGAAAACACCAACGAGCGTACCCGCTCGGTAAAAGAGGAACTCACCAAGGCAGGCTTTACCCTGAACAAGGTGTTCGAAGACACTGCCGAATGGGATCGTTCCAAAGCCATGGATAAAATGCAGACCATCATTGGTACCGGCGAAGCGTTTGACGTTGTTATCTGCAACAACGACGAAATGGCGCTGGGCTGCATCGAAGCCATGAAGGCCGCAGGCCTTGACCTCAAGGCGATCCCCGTCGTGGGCATTGACGCTACCGCTATGGCGTGCGAATCCGTCAAGAACGGTGAAATGGCTGCAACCGTGTTCCAGAATGCCGCAGCTCAGGGCCAGGTCGCGATGGAATACGCCATCAAGGCCGCTAAGGGCGAAACATTCGATATCTTCGGTTGGGTTCCCTTTGAACCCGTCTCCATCGATAACGTTGCGAACTACATGTAACACCTCTGCGCGGCTTATAACGCGCATGTAGCGGCAACAAAGCAAGTCCATTTATGACAATTGCGCCGCGCGGAAAATATTTTCCGCGCGGCGCAAATAAAAATTAGGCAGGGTATCTTGCATTGGAGGTGCGCGTGAATTGAGCGAATATATCCTCGAAATGATCGATGTTTCCAAAAGCTTTCCCGGCGTACAGGCGCTCAAGAACGTATCTTTTCGGTTGCGCCCCGGTAGCGTTCATGCGCTTATGGGCGAGAACGGCGCGGGAAAATCGACGCTGATGAAATGCCTGATCGGCTTGTACCAGATGAACGGCGGAAAAGTGCTGCTCCGCGGCGGGGAAGTGCATATCAAGAACCCGGCGGAAGCTACAAAGGCCGGTATCGCGATGATTCACCAGGAGCTTTCCACCGTAAACGAGCGCTCTGTCGCCGAAAACCTCTTTTTGGGCAGGCAGCCGCTTAAAGCGGGCTTGTTCGTGGACCATAAGGCCATGTACAGAAAGGCCGGAGAGCTGTTGCGCGGGCTTGGAATGCCGATCAGCCCCTATGAGAAGATGGGCAATCTGACGGTGGCGAAAATGCAGATGGTCGAGATCGCCAAGGCGATTTCTTATAACAGCGACGTTGTAATTATGGACGAACCGACATCCGCCTTGACGACCAAAGAGGTGGAGCAGCTGTTTGAAATCATTGCAAGCCTGAAGGCGAAGGGCGTCGCAATCATATATATTTCCCATAAAATGGATGAAATTTTCCGTATATCCGACGATATTACGGTGTTCCGCGATGGGGCTATGGTGGGTACGGGTGCTGCGAAAGACTTTGACATCCAATCCCTTATTAAAATGATGGTGGGCCGTAACCTTGATGAAATGTACCCCAAGATCGATTGTGAGATCGGCGAGGAGGTCATGCGCGTAGAACATTTGAGCGCGGGCGACGCGTTCTCAGATGTAAGCTTTTCCTTGCACCGCGGCGAGATATTGGGCTTTGCGGGTCTTGTGGGCGCGGGCCGAACGGAACTTCTGGAAACACTTTTCGGCCTTAGACACAAGACAAGCGGCAAAGTGTTTATCAAGGGCAGGGAAACGCATATCACGTGCCCTGCCGACGCCACAAAACACGGCCTTGCGATGCTGACTGAGGACAGGCGGCGTACGGGAATTATCCCGGTATCCAGCGTAAAGGACAATATCATCGTCGCCAATCTACGGGCATATGTGAATAAACTGCGCTTTATGAGCAAACGCAAAATGCAGCGGGATGCAGACGAATACGTGAAAAAGCTCAACATCAGGACGACGGGTACTGAGGTCCGGGTCCAGGACCTTTCCGGCGGTAATCAACAAAAGGTGCTCGTGGCCAGGTGGCTTTTGACCAATCCGGATATTCTGCTGGTGGATGAACCGACGCGCGGCATAGACGTGGGCGCCAAAGCGGAAATCCACTCGCTCATTACCCAGATGGCCAATGAGGGGAAGGCCATCATCATGGTATCCTCGGAAATGCCCGAAGTCTTAGGTATGTGCGACCGGATGCTTATTATGCACGAAGGCAGGATGACGGGAATATTGAGCCGTGAGGAAGCCACGCAGGAACGTGTCATGCAATACGCAACCAACACCGCAGTAAGCTAAGGGAGGTAACGTTATGTCTGTGAACCCGGAAGTGCTGTATGAGCGCAGAAAATCGAGATTTAAGGAAACGATGAGCAAATATACGATATTTGTTATATTGATTTTTCTCATCCTAGTCCTTTCCATCGCTTCACCCGCATTTATGACGGGCAAAAACATGATCAATATCCTTACCTCAGAGTCCAGCCGCGGACTTTTGGCGTTTGGTGTTGCGTTCTGCATCATATCGCGTGGTATCGACCTTTCGTTGGGATCGGTAATGGCGATCTCCTCCGTATTCTCCGCGGCGCTGGTGCAAAAGTTGTCCTATGCTACTTTGATCATTCCCAACCTAACGTTCATCCCCGCGTGGGTGGCAGTGTTAGTGGGTCTTGCTGTCGGTACGGTGTTTGGCCTTGCAAACGGCCTGCTCGTTGCCTATACAAAGATTCCGCCGTTTATCGCAACGCTTGGTTCGCAGGTCATTGCGCGCGGCGTTGCGCAGCTTTTTACCAATGCCTACCCTGTGCCCATGCTGCGTGAGGACTTTACGATTATTGGCCAGGGCACTTTGTTTGGCTTCATACCCAATATCGTGGTCGTATTTGTCCTGTTTGCCGTGGTTGCCTATATCATGCTTAACCACACCCGCTTTGGGAAAAACGTATACGCCATAGGCGGCAACGAGGATGCGGCGCGCGCGGCGGGCATCAAGGTGGAGGGCAATCTTGTGGCCATATACACCTGGTCGGCGCTGACAGCGGCAGTGGCGGGCGTTATGGTCACATCGCGTTCGGCTTCGGGTATCGCTTCGCTGGGCTTAAGCTATGAGCTGGACGCCATTGCCGCGGCGACAGTCGGCGGCATTTCCCACACCGGCGGCATCGGCACAATCACGGGCGTGATCGGCGGCATACTGGTGCTGGGCGTCATCAACAACGGGCTATTAATATTGGGCGTATCGCCGTACCTGCAGCAGATCATAAAGGGCG
Organism: Bacillota bacterium; assembly: GCA_023435025.1. Lineage (GTDB taxonomy): Bacteria > Bacillota > Clostridia > Christensenellales > CAG-138 > JAEYLA01. Next base: position 3,956 of record JAEYSE010000130.1, on the reverse strand, counting down.
TTATCATCGTGGTAGCCGTGATATTCGATATGCGCAAGATCGCGCGCAAGCGGTAATTGGCTAAAACCGGGCAGGTATTGCCCGCCCTGGGCGCGTCAAGGTTACGCTGCCTTGCGTTCGCGTCCTCGCCTAGAGGCGCCGAGGGCCTGTTGGCCACGGGCGTCTTAGGAAGGGGTTTGGGGAAACGTTAGTTTCCCCAAAACAAAAAATAGTCGGCGCTGAAAGCGCCGATACCTTAAGCAGGATATATTTGATATTCTGAGGGCGGGCGTCCGCCCTTACTACATAGCGCCAAGGAGGAACTATGAAGATTTGCTTTAATCAGGCGACGACAATGAAGCATTCCACGCTGGAATCCGACTTAGTAATTTGCGAAAGCACAGGGTACGATTATATCGAGATTCGGCTGGATAAGCTCAGGGATTATCTCACGCGCCACACCATAGCGGATTTAAAGGCGTTCTTTGAAAAGAACCGCATCAAACCCTACGCGTTCAACGCCCTGGAGTTCATCAACTTCCGCGATGAAGCGGGATTTCTTGATATCATGAGCGGCCTGAAGTTCTGTTGCGATGTTGGCGATGAAATCGGCTGCCACAAGGTGGTCGTCGTGCCGACGTTTGATGTGGGCAACAAGACAATCAAAGAAATCCACGACGAAACGGTCCGCGTCATAAACATCATGGCGGATTACGCCGCACCCCGTAATATGAAGCTGGCGTTTGAGTTTGTGGGTTACCCCAACTGCTCGGTCAATACATTTGGCCAGGCGTATGATATCGTAAAGGCCGTAAATCGTGACAATGTCGGCATTGTACTCGACTGCTTCCATTTCCATTCCATGCGCTCCAGCATTGCGGATTTAAAGCGCGCGCAGAAAGAGGATATTTTTATATTCCACCTGGACGATTCGGAAGATCTCCCCATAGGCGCCGCTCGCGACGAGCACCGCCTGATGCCCGGGGAGGGCGCGATCGATCTCCCGGCGATATTCCAGACGCTCAAGGACATTGGCTATGACAGCATGGCTTCCATAGAGTTGTTCCGCCCCGAATATTGGGATTGGCCGGATGAAAAGACCATACTCGTCAGCATGGGAAAGACAAAAGGTGTGCTTTCGCCGTATTTTTCCGTTTGAACGTTACTGTAATCGGGCGTGCTGGGAAATCCCGGCACGCCTAAAAATAGCGCTCCCATAGGAGCGCGATGCGTAAAATCAGTTTAAAACAGCATTTATTTCATCCCTGGGATAAAGCGCTTTGATTCCGTTTTGCTCAATGGCATCAAGATAGGGTTTTGCTGGCTTTCGGTCCGTTACGATACCGGAAAGATGCTTGAAATCACAGAACGTGAACAGCGCGGTATGGCCAAACTTAGAATGGTCCGCCATCAATATGATCTGCTTGTTATGCTCCACAACGGTCCGCTTAATTTCAGCTTCAAAATACGTCGTATTGGTGAGGCCGCGCTCCGTGGAAACGCCTGTAGCTGCAATGAATATCAGATCGATGCTCATACGGGATAGCATCTCCACCGTGGAAACGCCCACGTAGGAGGAGGTAGAGGGAATGTACAGGCCACCCAAACTGATGACGCGTAAATCCGGATATTTGGAAGCTTCATACATGGCGCTCAGGCTGTGTGTAATGATGGTGATGCCGCTTTTGTTCGCCAAATGCGGCAATAAGCATACCGTGGTGGAACCGGAATCAAGAAACACCGTGGTATGGTCCTGCACAAGCTCCGCAGCCAACCTGCCGATTTCCCGCTTCGCGTCCCGCTCGTGTTCCGCGCGTACGGATATTGGCGGCGGCACTGGGGGAATGTAGGCGGATACGCCGCCATAAACCTTTTTGATCTGCCCGCGGTTTAAAAGCTCGGATATATCGCGACGGACGGTGTTAGTGGAAATTTGGAACCGCGTTGCAAGGTCATCGAGCGAAGCGGTTCCATTCTGTAGGATATACTGTTCCATGGAATTGAGGCGATCAAGGCGCATAGTTACTTCCTCCGTAACTATTGTAACAAGGTTGTGCTTGTATTAGTTTTATCAAGCATATCACATTTATCGGTGAATGATAAGATTTTTGTAAAGAGTAAGTAAAATGCTTATAAATCCGGAGTGACATTGGCTGTAATTTTTTCAATTCTTGCGAAGGCGATTGTATAAAAAGCAGGAAGGATATGCAAATATGAAAGGTAAAAGTGAGGGTTGCGCTCGAGAATGCGGCGCAAGCCGCGCTCGACGCCGCGTTTGGTATGCTCGGGCATAGTGCCACCGTACTTGCCATGCCTTAAGGGGTTCCACGCTGCCGCGGGCGAGTGAAGGGTGCTTCTTAATTATCTATTGCAGAGGGCCCGTGCAGATGCACGGGCTTCGTTTGACCAATGAAATCGGAAGGAGTATAATAAGTTATACTAGTTATACAATGAGAAAGGGGATCGGAGTGAAACAGAACACGGAAAAAAGCGCGCAGGAGTTTGGTAAATACATGAGCTCTGTCAAGGTGGGGCCGAAAGGACAGATTGTAATCCCCAAGGAGGCACGGGATATGTTTGGGATACGGCCGGGAGATACGCTTTTGCTGCTGGCGGACGTCAACCGGGGCATCGCGGTTCAACGGCAGGAATATTTTAATAAAATTGCGGATGAAATTTTTCTGCGCGCAGCGGAGGACCCGGCGCAGTCCCCGGAAAAAGAAGACGGCCTGCGCTTTGCAAATGCCGTGAAAGCGGCAGAACAGGCCACAGAGAAACGGGAGTGAAAAAGGTGATCAAAGTCGTACTGTTTGCGTTTGGCGGGCTGCTGCTGTTGGCAGTCATTGCGGCAGCGGTCTATGTCTACAACAACATGAATTATGACAAAGGGACCGAAAAGCAGCTAAGCAATGCGGGCTTTCTGGAAAAGCAGGCCGTGCTCCCCGACGGCACTGTCTTAAACTACGGTGAAGGGCCTGATAACGGGCCGCCGCTTCTTCTCATCCACGGCCAGATGACCAGCTGGGAGGATTATGTGAATGTGCTCCCCCAACTCGCCAAACGCTTTCATATATTTGCTGTGGATTGCCACGGGCATGGCGGCTCAAGCAAGGACCCGGCAAAATATTCGGCCACGGCCATGGGGAGCGACTTTATCTGGTTTATGGAGCAGGTAATCGGTGAACCCGCCATCGTGTCCGGCCATTCGTCCGGCGGTTTATTAACGGCGTGGCTTGCAGCCAATTCGCCGGAAAACGTGCGTGGCGTTGTGCTGGAAGACCCTCCGTTTTTCTCCACGGAAGCCGGGAGGCGGGAAACCTCCTTTGCGTGGCTGAATAGCTTTGAGCCCATCCATCGGTTTTTGAACCAGGACAAAGAAACGGACTATGTCCGTTTCTACCTGGAGAACACGTATCTTAAAAATCTCTTTGGGGAGTCGTGGAAGGGCATCAAAAAATATGCTTACTCGTATCTCGACAAAAACCCGGGCAAACGCTTACGGATATTCTTCCTGCCGCCGTCCATGAACCGGGGATTCGATCTTCTTTCAGACGAATACGACCTTCGCTTTGGAGATACCTTCTACGACGATACCTGGCTGGTTGGGTATGATCAGGCGGAAACGCTTGCTCGCATTCGCTGCCCCTCCGTGCTGATTCACGCAAGCTGGAGTTACTCGGAGGATGGCGTGCTCCTTGCCGCCATGAGCGGGGAGGACGCTAAGCGCGCCCATGAGCTGATACCCCAAAACGGGCTGGTGGACGTGAAATCCGGGCACGGCGTGCATTGCGATAAGCCAACGGAGTTTATCGACATCATGCTAAAGTTTTTAGATACGCTCCCTGCGCAATAGAGCAATGATAAAAAATTGCGCTGCGGCGGAGTGTTCCCGTGCGGGAAAGCGGGAATGAGACTTTTCACGCGTCTTTATAGGGAACCTCGCCCGCTGCAGTTTATACGCAAGCGGCGCGCCGGAT
>JAEYSE010000128.1 GCA_023435025.1 Bacillota bacterium | reverse complement strand
AAGGCAGAGGTCTGCAAAACCTTCACCCCCGGTTCAATTCCGGGTGGCGCCTCCACGTCGGAGCAAAGTACGCTTTGCTCCGTTTTTTGTTGCACAAAAAACCTCCGCCCGCTCCCTTGCTCCTCCTTCTCCGAAAAAAGTCACGCTCGCATCGGCGAAGCCCTTGCAAGCGCGGGCTTTTTACGCTGATTTGCTCGCTACCAACTTTTTTCGGTTCCGCGCTACAACAGGCCAATCATGGGGTGTTTTCTTCTTTTCGGCGCCACCCGAAATCGAACCGATTTTTATAAGGAAGTTCCCCGTTGGGAGACAACGGGGAACCTTCCCGCCTGCGACGGCCCGCAGGCCTAGTGCCCGTAGGCGTGCCCCGCCGGAGGGCCGGGCGGGTCGCCGGGTGCGCGCCTCCACATAAAAAACGGCACTCCATCATTTGGAGTGCTTTTGTTGCACGTATTCCAGAAGCACCAACGATTTGGGTGCTCCTAGTGGCACGGAAAGGGAACACTAGATGTGTTTGGTGTGATGATGATTTACTGCTTTATTAAACGCCAAAGAAAATAATAGTTCTCGTTGCGTGCTGCTTCCGAAGCAGAGATTAATTCACAACCTTGCTTAATAACATCTTTTATTGTGGCTGCGCCACCTATTGCACCGGCAATAGGCGCTAATTCTAGAGGCAATATACCACTGAAAACGCCTATTGTAATTATCCCCCCCCAAATAACTAAATCACTCATCATCGAATTGATAAGCGCCTTCTTGTTATTTTGTATGAGTAACTCTATCTTGTTGATTTCTGGTTTTATTATATCTGCTTCAACATCCTTCCACTCTGATGCTGACATTTGATTATTTTTCTTTATGATACTATTAATACTATCTCGGAATACTTTAAAAGCGTACCCTTCCTGTTTTCTCAGTGAGACAACATCTTTCAAACTGGCATTCGCTAAAATAGGGATATTATAAGAAAATGGACGCATATGTGTTTCTTTTCCGTTTTCAGCATGTAATAAGTCAATCATAAATCGATCTATTTCTCTATCAGTTAAGTAGGTTTTATTTCCATTGACACATACATGATTGCTTATCATCAAGTCATCTATACTCTCATTAAGTATAGTATCCAATATCTTTAGTTCTTTTACTATATTTGCAGGAAGTATAATGGTATTTGCATTGTCTTTATGTATATATAATTCTTTAATTGGATCAGGTACATAATTCCTGAAATGATAATAAATATCATGCTGATATCCATACCTTTCAGCACCTGACATTATAAGCTCCGGCTGACCATTTTGATACTCTATTCTAAATTCGATCTCATTGATACCATCTTCAAATAATTCCCTATAAACCAAATCGATTTTTTGTTTATATTCCTCCTCACTTTTTATTACCATTGTATGACAATGCTTGCACAAAGACATATAATTTGAAGTAAATAAGATTAATCCATTTTCAACTAACGGCTTCAACATCAATAAAATTAAAATATCATAGAACAAATCTTCTCTACAAATCGCGTTGCCTTCTCCCACGCGCTCAATATGCTTATCTATTGGTGAACGAATTGTTATTGTATCAGCATACAAGGCAGCAAACCTTGAAAGATTTTCAATGTTTGCTATCCTACAATTAATATCTGAGCAAGGATAAGGTGCTCCAGATAGCGTTGAGTTGGCCAAAAAATCAAAGTTAGCTCCAACATTATTTGAGTGATTTATTATTGCGGGCTTGATATTCTTAAAGAGCTTAAATGCGAATTGTTCAAGTCTATTATTAGAGGACTTAACTATAAACTTTCTTAGAGCTTCAATATCTTTAAAATTAAGTATTTCATAAATATTAGTATTCATGTTGTTCCTCGTATTAAAAATATTTATGAATATTTTATCATATTTTACAAATATAAAGTAGATTTTGGACGCTTTTGCTAGAGATTTTTCACCCAAAAGATCCTGCGGGATCGAATATCTATCATCATCCATTATCCGTGAAAATTTCAGTATAAGAAACACACACAGTCATTTGCCTACAACCCTATTCCGGTATAAGTCATAAGAATGCAAACGGTATCCTTTTGGTAGCGCTATCCAAACCAATAGTATTTATACATACCTTTTTACGCAAACCGTGAGCTTTCCCTTCTTCGTCCTGCCGGACTCCCCGCAGTATAAAAAGCGTCCATAGCCCCGCGCAGAAATGATATCTCCCGCTTTGGGCGGGTAGCTGCAGCTTTCCTGCATCCTGTCGTTGACAAATATGCGACCGCCGCGAAACAATTCCTGCGCATCTGTGCGGGAAAGTTTATACAGGTGCGCCAATACCGCGTCCAACCGTTCGGAGGCCACCTGCAAGGATATGTCTTCCGTAGATATCGTTGCAGTTTCAGGCAGCGCCTGCACAATCTCGCATGCAACGGTGGTATGCCGCACCTTTGTGAGTTGCTCAATAATAAAGGATGCGATGCGGTTCAGGCAAAATACATATCCTGTCTTATCTATCACGCGGATATCGCCAATCGTCTCCCGCTCAATCCCAAGATTCATGATTGCCCCAAGGAAGTCCCGATGTGTTAGCGCATCCGCAAATTTCGCATTTGCCGGCTGGATACGGACGCAGGTAATGGGAATCTCTTCTTCATACCCGCACGTTTCATGGTTGCCGAAGCGTACCAGCTTGCGTTCACAGTCCTCGGCGCCGCCCCAAAGCGTATGCGGCACATGCCGCAGGTCGTTTTCTATGCGTGAAAGCATATCCAATTCCATCAGATTTAAAAAATTCGTGTAGGTATAACGCCCGCTGTTATAGGACCGCTCTGCAAGTTCTATGAACCGGTGCTGTAATCGTTGCTCTTCCATGGTGATACTCCCTTTGGTATCTGGCGATACAGGCTCCCAACAGATAAGAGTATACCATATGTTTGACGCACGATATCATTTTAGGAAACACATGGCCATTTCTGCATACTATCGGATATCCTTTTCGTAAACACAGCACACGTCGGCTACGCCGATCTGGTCGCTGCCAACTTTTTGGGTCCGCTCCAACACTCCAATCACGGAGTGTTTTTTTTCGGTGTCTCCAACCCGAACGGTCCAAAGCATCCTAACAAATTTTGAAATGGAACTTCGGTCATTGATGTAACAGCGTTCTGATATCAAAGCACATTCCGGTCAGCAATGCCATCATCTGATAGAAAAGTTAGCGCCTCTATCGAACATACAATTTAGCAGGTAAACATATGCATAAATACAACACACGATACTTTTGAAGAATTGGATGTAGATGATGTTCAAAAAACTGCTGAAATGGTTGTTGGTTTCGTGCTGCGCGCTGCTGCTGTGCGGCGTGTTTTCCTTATACATTCTTGAAAGCGCCAACGCAATTATATCGGAAAAGTCCGCGCGAGAAAGCGAAGCTGCTCAGGCTGCATCCGCGCAGAGTGGCCCCTCCGATGGGGATGGTAAGGTGGTATCTAATAAAGATGAAGACAGGGCTGCGCCGCCGGACAGAGTTGTTGCAGCTCAAAGCAGTGATACGGCCGCCACACCTCCCGCTGAAGAACCCGCCACGGTCCAGCAATGGCGGATCATAGAGCGGAGCAATAGTTATGACGGCCAGCTTCAGTATTACAGCCCAAGCAATGTAGCCCTTGACGGCGAACGCCTCGTGATAACGACACGAGAGGAACTCATGGGCAATAGGCGCTATACCTCCGGGATGGTGGAAAGCGGCAGCGCGTATCTTTACGGCAAATTTTCCTTTGTAATAAGCGTATCGGAGGGAAAAGGGCTGTTCCCTTCTATCTGGCTCATGCCACAGGAAAACAAACCCCTTCCCGAGATTGACATATTCGAGATGATAGGCAGCGTACCCGACGCATTTTACGGCGTGGTGCACTATATGGACGGCTCAGTTCAAGCACGTGATTTTTTCAAAACAAAGGTGGAAAAAAAGGATACCTACCTTATCGAGCTCGAGTGGACGCAAGACTGCCTGCGCTGGTTCATTGACGGGGAGTGCATGCTCGAAAGCTCAAAATTCGTTCCGAGCGAGCCCATGTATCTTATCGTAAACCAGGCGGTTGGCGGTAATTGGCCGGGTTCGCCAGATCAGTCCACGGTCTTTCCCGCGACATTCATTTTAGAATCATGGGCCATTGAACCGGAATGGAGCCAACCGCGATGATAGTAGCAATCGTCACCATATTTACGTTTTTAAGCACGTTTTTTGCCATACTGCACTTTATCTGCTCCTTTTGTTATCGAAAGGAGCCTGAGCGCGCCCCGCGAAGAACGCTGGGTTTTTCCCTTATCATCCCCTGCTTTAACGAGGCGCCAATACTCAAGAACACACTCGACGGCGTTTTGCGCCTGGATTATGAGGATTGTGAAATCATATTTGTGAATGACGGCTCAACGGACAACACCATGAGTGTATTTTTTAAGCTCCTCGGGCTCGAACACCTTCCATGCGACCAACCCCCTTGCGCAGGGTTCAGGGGAGTGTACCGCTCTACAAAGTATCCGAGCATATTCGTCATAGATAAGTCAAACAGCGGCAAGGCGGCCAGCCTCAACGCGGGAATGGCACTAAGCCGCAGGGAGCTCATCGTAACGCTCGACGGGGACAGCGTGCTCGAAAAGAACGCGCTCCGCTTGATGAACCGCACTTTTCAGAACGATGACGTCATAGCTTCGGGTGGCGCGATACATGTGATGCAGTATTTCCTCATGGATAAGTGCAAATCCCCGCTAATCGCATTACAGGCGCTCGATTATATTAAGGGCTTTTACATCTACAAGCCATCACTGTGCGTGAACAACGCGCTTAACATCATCTCCGGCGCATTCGGCGTGTTCCGGAAAACCGCGCTTATTGCTGTGGGTGGGTTCAGGAATGGCCTTGGGGAGGATATCGACATAACCATACGTCTGCAGGAATACGCGCGATTGCATCAGAAGATTATTACTTACACGATGGACGCAATATGCTATACCGAGTGTCCGCAAACCTGGAAGGATCTCAGGCGGCAACGCGTGAGGTGGCAAAAGGCGTTTTGGGATGCGGTGGTCCACAATAGGCAATTTCTGTTAAAGTACTTCTTTCAGGCTAGTATCTGCTTCTTCATGATTGCGGACGCGGCCTTCAGCGGCACCATGGCTGTGATGACCTTCCTCACTAACTATCTGCTGCTCTCTGTGCGCGTGTTTTACGGCTTGCCGCCGCTGTTCATCATATTTTCCGCGCTTGCCGTGTTGTTCAACATTGCAAATTCGCTGGTTGCGATATTCAGGGCGACGAGGTACGGACCGTATTCCTTCCGAACGGTGGACAGCGCCGCAAACGGGCGCAATAGGACCCAGACAAGGCCGCTGTATCTTGGGGTTTGTATGGATCTTGTCGTATTTAGCTTTTTGCGCATTGGCTTTTTTATTAAGGGCACCGCCTCATACCTGATGAAAAAGACGGGTTGGGATAAGCTGAGCAGGACAAATAACGCGTATATACTATAATTTTTACAATACAAGGAGTCCTCATGGAAGCGCAAAAGAGTACCTCAGATGTATTCCGCCACGAAGTGAAATACTATATAAGCGAGCGCGAGGCATATATGCTCGCTCAATACCTCCGGTGCGTCATGCGCATTGACAGGCACGCCGGTGGGGACGGGCAGTACTGGATACGAAGCCTGTACTTTGATACGTCCGGCAACCGCGATTATTACGACAAGGTGAACGGCTATTCCGAGCGCAGAAAACTTCGCTTGCGCATCTACAACACCGCCTCCGACACCGCAATGCTCGAGCTCAAAAGCAAGCGCGGCGCCTTCGTGCACAAGGAAAGTATGGTGCTCGACAGAGCGGATGCGATAAGACTCATAAATGACGACTGCGCCTTTCTCCCCGGCATGCCGAACAGCACGGCGGATAAATTCTACGCCTGCTTCTGTTTCGAGCGCCTGCGGCCGGTCCTGTTAATTGATTATGAAAGACAAGCCTTTGAGTTGCCGTTTGAAAGCATACGTATCACCATTGACAGGCATTTGCGGGCATCGATGGACGCCTGCCGCCTGTTCGATAACAGCGTCCCATGCGTGAACGTTATGAACGAATCGAACTGCATTTTAGAGGTGAAATACCGCCATGCAATCCCTGATTTCCTAAGAAGCATACTCTCCGATATAGGCCTGCCAAATGCTTCTATAAGCAAGTATGTCATAGCCCGCCAATCAATACATTTTTAGGAGGAATATATGGGTGACTTGGATCTTTTCCGCTATCTCGTTGACGGTGCGAGTGCATATACCCTCGAAACCATCGCATTCAATATGGCCGTCACCACGGTCCTAGGCCTTTTTATTTTTTTCGTGTACAAAAAAACCTTCACCGGGGTGCTGTATTCGTTGAGCTTTAATGTCTCTATCGTAGTGATCGCCATGACCACCGCCATGGTAATCATGCTGATAGGCAGCAACCTTGCCATCTCGCTCGGCATGGTCGGTGCATTATCCATCGTACGCTTCCGTAGCGCCATCAAGGAACCTCGTGACCTCGCCTTTCTGTTTTGGGCGATCAGTGCGGGGCTTTCGGCGGGCACGGGCGCTTTTTTGATAGCTGGCGTGGGCAGCGTGTTCATCGCCATTTTTATATTCCTGTTCAGCAAATCGATCCATTCTGACTGTTGTTACCTTTTGGTGCTTAAGGGCAGCCGAATACAGCAACAGGCTGCCGAAGACGCACTCAGGGGATTCGGCATCAAATACAAGCTCCGCATGCAGAACAGCAGCTTTGATTACATGGAGATGACCTATGAGGTCTACCTGAAGAAGCAACGCCCGAACGTTCTGATTGAGCACTTTTCGGGCAATGACGAACTGGGCGTCAAGGAGGTAAGTCTTGTGTCCTTCTCGGGTGAGGTGACCGGCTAAACGGGGGGTATGCGAAAGATGTTGATAAAACGTTTAAAGCGCATACTGTTTGCAGCGGGCTGTTTGGGGCTTGGCCTTAGCATAGGTCTGGGCAACGATTTTTTTACCCTGTACTCCGTCACGCATCTACGCGAACGCTTCAGCATCGTAATAAACGAGGTCATGCCGTTGAACAGGGGCCTGGTTCAGGCGGGTGACGGCGGTTTTTACGGCTGCATAGAGCTGTATAATGCCTCGGATGTTGCGGTGGATCTCGAGGGATTTGGGTTGTCTGCTGACCCGCAATATCCCTTCCATTGGATATTCCCCGCCATGCGGCTCAAGCCGCATGGTTTCATTACGGTTTGGACGTCCGGCAAGGATATGCAGATAGATGAAAAAAGCGCGCACGCCAATTTCAAGCTGAGCGCGAATGACAACGTGGTAGTGCTCACCTCGCCTACGCGTTCGTGGCGCACAGCGCTGCTTTTTGGGCATATGTATGAAAACATATCATATGGACGTCTGCCGGATGGGAGTGACGAGCTGTATTGGTTCGACGGGTGTACAGCAGGCGGCAGCAACGGCAGCGAACCTCTGGACGAAGGCACACAGGGGCAACGGTTAAGCGCGCCTGCATTTAGCCTGCCCGCCGGATTTTATGAGGGAGATACGGTTTTAGAGCTTTCCTGCGAGGATGGTGTGGAAATACGCTATACGCTCGATGGTTCCGAGCCTCAAAAGGATTCCGCGCAAAGCGTGGGTGCTTTACTCCTGAAAAACCGCGCAGAACCCTATGTCATCCGCGCCTGCTCCTTCAAATCCGGCTATCCCAAAAGCGAGACCGTCACCCGTACCTATTTTGTGGATAAAGGAATATTCGATCGGTACGATATACCCGTGATTTCTCTTTCGACCGACCCTGCCAACCTGTTCGATTACGAGACCGGCATATACGTTCCCGGGAAGGTACGCAATGACTGGCTTGCGGCACACCCCGAAACAGCAGGTTCACTGGGATTGCCCGCGAATTACAACCAGGAGGGCAAGCTTTGGGAAAAGCCCGCTTACTTTGAGCTATTTGAGCCCGGAGGAAAGCCTTCTATATCGCAGGGTATTGGCGTTCGTACCCATGGCGGCTATTCCCTTGACCATCCCAACAAAAGCCTGAGCCTTCTGGCGGATGCTGATTATGACGCCCGGGATATGTTCGAATATGACTTCTTTTCCGAAGGGGCGGAAAACTATTTGCCCTTAAACGGCGTTATACTCAGAACCTCTGCTACCGACGCCGCGTATTCCCTGTTCCGTGATTCATTTATCCAAAGCCTTGCCGACCCTGAAAGGCTTGACCTTCAGGCCTCACGTCCCTGCATCGCATTCATAAACGGCGAGTATTACGGCATCTATAGCATACGGCCATTGTACAGCGCGGACTATCTCGCGCATAAATATGGTTTTGACGCCGACGATGCGGTCATCATAAAAAACCCCTCTGGGGGCATAGGAGATGAGGTACAGGAAGGCTTTGCCGGGGACGAATTCCCATACAGCAACCTGTTCACCTTTATAAAAAACGTAGATATGAGGAAGCCTGAGAATTATGCCTATGTGAAAAACCAGATCGATATTGAGAATTACATTGAATACAATATTTTGGAGATCTATTGCGGCAACGATGATTGGCTGGCCAACAACGTGCGGATATGGAGGAAACGTACGCAGGCTTACGAGCCGCAAGCCCCTTACGGACAGGACGGCAGATGGCGCTGGTTGGTGTATGATCTGGATGCCGGATATGGTCTGTTTTACGAAAGCTATCAGGAGAATTCGCTGGCAAACGCAACTGCGACGGGAAGTGAGGATTGGTACAATACCGATGAGTTTACCGTAATGCTTCGGACACTGCTGACAAACGAAGAATTCAAGACCAGCTTCATAACGCGGTTCGCGGACCTTTTGAATACCTCATTCAGCACCGAAACCGCTCAAAAGAAGCTCGACGCCCTGCTGGAAATATATCTGCCCTATGTGCCACAGCATATCCAAAGATGGAATCTGCACCACGGCAGCATGGACAGATATCTCTCAGAAATCGATCGCATGCGGGCATATGCGCAATACCGTCCCGGCGCCATACGTCGCCACATCCGGGAGTATTTCGGGCTTTCAGGCATAAACAGGCTCGAGGTTTCCGTTTCGGGCGAAGGCTCCGTTCGGCTGAATACGCTTTTACTGGAAAAAGAAAGCCTGCCATTTACGGGCTTCTATTTCCCCGGAATACCCGTCACGCTCGAGGCCATTCCGGCACAAGGCTACCGTTTTGCCGGTTGGGACGGCTCGATCGTGTCAGAGAACAAAACGCTCGACATTGATCTGACGTCACCGGCAAAGCTCGGTGCGGTATTTGTACCCGCCTCAGAGTAGACGTAAGGAGGTCCCGGTTTGAAAAAGCTTTATTGCGTCTTCGCACTGGTCGCAATATGCCTCTCGTTGCTGATGTATCCTGGGACGTATTCCAGGCTGTTCGATGGCTTCAAAAATGCGTTTGTCCTGTTTAAGCTCAGCAATTTTTCCTATGACGATTTACCTGCCGTTTCTGTAGATAAAACAAAGACGCAGGTCGCGTTCATATTTGACGACGGATGGAGCTCGGTGTATTCGAGCGCTTATCCGATGCTCATGCGTTATGGATACAGGGGCAGCGTCGCTGTAATCCCCGGCATGGTCCGCGAGAGGGAATATATGTCCTACGCGGAGCTTGCAGAGCTGTATATGGAGGGATGGGATATACTGAACCATTCTTATTCCCATAAGGAAGGCATGTATTTTCGCTGCGACGAGATGCTTTCCGAATATATGCACGCACGGGAATGGCTTGATAATCATCTCTTTAAGAGGGGTATGAACATGGTCATAACCCCCCTGGGAGAGTGCAATCCGTACCTGATACCGTTGCTTATAAAAAGAGGCTTTCAGAATATCCGCACCTCCGACAATATACTCATGTTAAGCCGCAACAAGGCGACCTATTTCCAGGTAAAAACCATACATCTTCTCACCGACGTATCCGTTGATGCCGCGCAGAAAGAGCTTATGAGCTGCTATGGCGGTGATGCGGCGGTGCTGTTCAACCTCCACAAGATAGGCGAAGCCGACGACGGGTCGCAGATGTCATATTCACCTGAGAAGCTTGCGGCTCTTATCGAATTTCTCCATGCCAACGAGGACAAATTCCAGGTAGTGACCTATTCGCGTTTGTTTGACTAAAGTCATGCATTCAGAACCGCGGACTGGCCCCATTTATAACCAAGGGTTATCAAATATCCAGATACATAAAGGTAAGAGACTCCATGTGGCAGAACCCGTTTTTAAGGTAAAAGCGTTCGGCAGGATAGCCTTTTTCCGTATTTAAAACGATATTGACGAAACCCTCCGCTTTTAGCTCCTGTTTCGCATGTTCAATCATCGCGGTGCCGATGCCCTTTCCCTGCATGCCGGAAAGAACGAAGAATTCATCTATGAAATACTCCCTTCCATGCAAAAACGTGATAAGCCTTCCGCACATGACCCCCGCAAGCTTCTCGTCCAAAAAGCAAACATACCCGCGTCCCTGCGGGCCGGATAAAAGCTCCGATAACCTTGTTTGTGCAAGTTCCTTCGGCCACTGCTCATTCCATGGCTCCTGCGCAAACGTCTCCATATACCCCTTTGTGGCCTGTTCCAGATCCTGGTCCTCATAATGCCTGATTGAGAGCATACTATCCTCCATCATTCCATGTCTCAGACTTTTCTTTTCAAACAATAAATTACCAAATTCGCTGCTGTCAAGCATATTTACGCGGCTTCCGGGTCTCAGCAATAATAAGGACAGAACGTTCATTCTGCCCCAGTACCGGTTTTTGCATCTCTTAAGATTATGCTGATACCGTTCCTAATCCAAACTGCGCTTCAATCCCATCAATCATTTGACGCGCAATTCTCGTTGCGTTACCATATGCCAAGTCGAAATTGGTGATCCCCTCGGAGTACTGGCCTTGGCTTAGGCTGCGCAGTAAATCCAGTTGAAGATTAAACTGATTTTTTATATATGCCTCCCATACGGTCTTATCCAAGTTTGGATTTGCTTGGGCCAGCAGTTCAAGAAGACCGCTTCCAATGGCGTCATAGCCAGCAATCATTGGCTCAATACTTCCACCGGACTTTATAGTTGAGGCCAATTCGGATAAAAGAAGCACGTTTTGTGTAAAAAGATTTTCAGCTTGAATAGCAACTTCATCGCCATAATAATATGAAATTGCGCGCGCTATATCCGTCCCATTGCGAAGCAGCCTGGCTGCAACAAAGCTTAAATCGCGCAGGCCCATCATAAGACTTATGATATAATGCCGCATCCACACGGCACGTTCGATCCAAAGGTTGCGTATTCTTTCTCTCCAATCCATATAATGCCGCCTTTCTTTTGTACAGGGTATGAGGCGCATGTATGGTATAGAATTCCCTCATTCAGTCGGCTTTTGAAATGTTATGAGCGGAATTTTTGATGTTTCGTAACAACAGACCATGAAACATTCCCGCATTAAAAAGATGCAAAATGCCATGCGGTCTCCCGCATGGCATCAACAATTTCCTATTTCGCTCCGTTAAACCGACTGCAGCACCTGCGCGATAATCGCAGAGGCGCGATCCATTTGCTCGAACGTATGGGTGGCCGTATAGCTTGTGCGCAGCAGGCACTGCCCGTCAACGACAGCGGGCGGTATCACGGGGTTGACGTAAACGCCGTTTTCAAAGAGCAGCTTGGCGGCAATAAACGTCCGCTCCATGGAGTATGTGAACACGGGAATAATGGCGGTCTCCCCTTCCATGATGGGGACGTTCAACTCGGTAAGCTTTTTGCGCATGTAATTGGCGACATCCAGCAGCTTATCCTTGCGATCGGGCTCGCGTTTGATGATGCGCAGCGCCTCAAGCGCCGCCGCCGCATTGGCGGGCGGTATGGACGCGCTGAATATAAACGGGCGGGAACGATGCTTGATGTAATTGATCACCTTGTCGCTGGCCGCGATAATGCCGCCCAGCGAGCCGAAGGACTTGGAGAACGTGGTCATGATGATGTCCACCTCGTCCTCCAGGCCGAAGTGCGAGGCCGTGCCGCGCCCGCCTTCGCCCACCATGCCCGCGCCGTGTGCGTCGTCCACCATGATGCGCGCATTGTATTTTTTCGCAAGCTTCACGATTTCGGGAAGTTTCGCGATTTCGCCGGACATGGAGAATACGCCGTCAGTCACAATCAGTTTGCCCGCGTCTTCGGGGATGCGCACAAGCTTACTTTCGAGATCCTCCATGTTGGAATGCTCGTACTTGACGTCCTTTTTGCAGTAACTTAGCCGGGTCGCGTCCACGATACTGGCGTGGTTTTCCGAATCGTTTATAATATAGTCGTGCCGGCCAACAAGGCCCGAGATTGCACCCAGATTGGTCTGGAAGCCGGTAGAGAATGTCAACGCCGCATCCTTGTGGAAAAACTCCGCAAACTCGCGCTCCAGTTCCTCATGCAACACCAGCGTACCATTTAAAAAACGGGAGCCGGAGCAGCCGGTTCCAAACTTCTCCACCGCGGCAATCGCCGCTTTTTTCAGCCTTTCATCGCTGACAAGACCCATGTAATTGTTGGAACCCAGCATGATAATGTTCCTGCCGGACATGACAACCTCCGTGTCCTGCTGGGTCTCAAGGGCATGAAAGTACGGATAGATCCCCGCTTCCATTGCCCGCTGCGGCTCGTCGTAGCGAAAGCATTTTTCAAATAAATCCATTTTGCAGCCACCTTTTAAAAACTTATTATTCCAAATCAAACGACCGCTTCATTATACGATGAATTCCAGAGGAAAGCAATCAAATGGGAATTGCGCGCCATTTTTTCAAAAATCAGGATATTCGTTGCTCCTTCACGTTCTTTGGTATCCATATGGTATAATAAAGAAAGGATACTCCTTTTTTTCATTACGGAGGTTATCCCCATGGAGCAAGACGAAACCCACACCTCTTCTGATTCAAAAAAAAGCACACCTGTCCCCCCTCGCCAGCCAGTATGGCCGCCGATCCTCATACTTGCGGGATTTGGGGTTTTGTTTTTCTTGCTCATCTTGTCGTTGGACTACGCAGTCAATACCCTTGTAGACTTACGCCAGCGGAACCGCGAGATATCTTCTACGCCGCAAGCGCCCGTCATCTCTCAAGAGGCGGCTACGGAGTTCGTCGCCAAAAAAGAAATGGATGTCAATCTCCCATCCATGACATTGAGCGGTTCCTATTCAGGAAGCCTTGTCGATGGCTTGCCGGATGGGACGGGTTATTTTTCTTTTGAAAGCGAAGTTGACGCATACTATGACGGGGAATGGAAAAACGGCCTGTTTGACGGATATGGAAAGCTGCATTCTGGCGACGGCCTGGTGTATGAAGGCGAATATGCAAAAGGCATGCGCAACGGAATTGTAAAGCTGTTTGATCTGCACGGCAATTTCCTGTCTGTTTCCGAGTACAAAGACGATAAGCCCGTATATACGGATACGGCCTATTGCAAAACTTTGCTTGATGCGTTCAAGAGCTCCTGCCGTTGGACCTATGCGCCGGATTATTACGGCGACGCCATGGGCCATGTTGGAACCAAGGTCATTGTAAGCGGCTATGTGGGTAAGGTTGTGGAAGACGGTAGCGTCTGTTATCTGGAGCTTTATCCCAGCCAGATGCATAACACAACATTTGTAGTACGCGTACTGAATTTGGAATATCAGGCGGCTAAGTTATCGGAAGGAGATTTCGCCATGCTGTATGCCGTGATAGACGGCATTGCGCCATACAAGAACAAGAATGGCAGGGACGCCATGGGTACGGCGTTAAGTGCTTATTCCTATGTGCCCTATCGTCCCAATACAGAGGAAGCGCAGGCATTTGCGCTCGATGCGGAGTATTTGGACGGCGTCTGGTCGCCCAACCCCAATGCGGTTGCATATTCCGGGTGGGTATATGAATTCTCCGATTCGAAGCTTGTAATATACGATTATAAGAATACTTTCTGCCGCGCAATGTTTGACGGAACCTACCGGTTTTTAGAAAGCGGAGAACTCCACCACCGCTACGATTGGAAAGAGTTTGATGAGAACACCGGGGAGGTGATTGATTCTTATAGTGGGAGGCTTAACCACATGGTCTGTACCCCATCACGAGGGACGTCATGATAATAGAGGGTAATCTATACTACCGACTGGATCGATAGCTATGCGTGTACGTGATTCTCTGGCGTTCAGATTTCTCATAAAGCTGATTATAAAAAAGCCAGTCGCGTGAGCGGCTGGCATCCGTTTTATATTCCGATTGCACCTTGGTGGCCCACCTTCTGCCGTCTGTCTTTTTCGACTGGTTTAAGCGCTTTCTTCCATCATGCGCGCAAACAGCTCGGCCAGCATGGGGTCAAACTGCCTGCCAGCGTTTTCCCTCAGCTCACGCAGCGCGTCTTCTTTTGTCCTCGCTTTGGTGTTGTCCGAATCATTCGTCATGCGCTCAAAGCTCTCCACCACGGCGATAATGCGCGCTAAGAGTGGAATTTCCTCCCCTTTGAGTCCCTTGGGGTAGCCTGTGCCATCCCACTGCTCATGATGCGCAAGTACGGATTCTGCGAGATCCAGCGTATCGTCAAAGGAATTTAAGATGCGGTACCCGATTATGGGGTGACGCTTGACCTCGTTCCATTCCTCCAGAGTCAGGCGATGGTTTTTGTTGAGAATATTCGGCTCCAGTACGATCTTGCCGATATCGTGAAGGCGGGCGACCTCCTTGAGTTTCTTGAGCTTTACCTCGGAAAGACCCAGCCCGCGCCCAAGCAGCACGCTCAGTTCGCTGACCCGCTCCGCGTGCTCCCGCTCACGACAGCTGCTTTCATAGAGGGAGTCGGTAATCGCGTCAATCGCGCGGCTTCTCACATCGTCCCGATTTAGGGATTTTACGGAATACATGTTTTCCTCGGCAGTCACAAGAACCCGGCTGATGGATTCCTCCGGGTCAGCCTTTGTAGCATAGCCCATAGAGATGCTGCCGCGTATTGCGCGGATCTGTTCTTTTGAAAACGCTTCCGTTACGGCCGCGATTGCTTCCTCCGCCTGCACAGCCGAAGCGCCCGGCATCAGTATGACAAACTCGTCGCCTCCCCACCGAGCAATAACGGCTTGCGGGCCGAATACGCCGCGGAGTACCTCAGAAACTTTCTCAAGCAGCATATCGCCGAACGCGTGGCCGAATATATCGTTGGTCAGCTTCAGGCTGTTGACGTCGCCCAATATAATAGAAACCGGTAGTTCGCCCGAAGCCTCCACACGCTGCATCTCCTCCTCAAAATACCTTCTGTTGTAGAGGCCTGTAAGCGAGTCGTGGAAGCTTAAAAATTCGATCTTCTTGCGCTGTTCTTTTTTATCGGTCACGTCGCGGAACACAAGCACCACGCCCATTGTGTTCCCCTGCTCGTCCCGTATGGGCGCCGCGCTGTCCTCTAGATAATAGGACGTGCCGCATCTTGATGTCAGCATGGCGTGATTGCCAAGCTCCTGCACCTCGTTGGTCAAGAGGGCAGCCTCAATGGGATCCTTAATGGTAAAGCCGGGTTGCTCATGGGAGAGCACGAACACCTCTTTGTAATGATGGTTCATAGCTTCCCGGGTGGTCCAGCCGGTCAGCCTTTCGGCAACGCCATTGAGCATTTCGATCATGCCTTGGGCATTGACCACCATTACCCCATCCCCAATTGAGATCAGCGTTTGCAAATACTTGTTGCGTTCAAAGTATAAAGTGGAAAGCGCTTGCCTCCGCTTCATGGAATTCCATACGCCGTCCATGAGAAGGCTAAGTTCAGCTGCATCCTCCATATCGTATTCGCCGTTCCGGTTAAACAATGCGATGCAGGCGACGATTTCTCCATCGATCAATACGGGGAAGGCCATATAATTTGAGATTTCCACCTGCTCCCGCAGGGCTTCCGGCTTTTCCTGGCCGAAATGCAGGAAATGGCGTTCTCCATCGGCAAAATGGTTGATGACGATGGGCTCGCGCTCAACCAATACGCCGCCCCATATTCCCATTTCTTCTAGACGGGCGGCCCGCCGGATATCGGGTACACCGTTTTCGGGTTTATTGAGATCCATCCAGCAGAAGAGCTTGAGTGCCTGTTTCTGCTCATCATACAGATAGATACAGCCAAACCCGCTTTCAGTGAGCAGAAGCATCTGCTGCAACACCAGCCCCAGCTGCTCCTCCATACTTTCAAAATTCCGGTTCATCATCTCAAAGGCGATTTCGCTCCTCTTAAGAGCGAACGCCTGCCTTTTTGCGTACTTGATTTCATCCGAAATATCGCGCGCATAGGAGCCTACGCCGCGTTTGCCGTCGACGAGCACCACCGGGAACTTTTTGATTTTAAATACCTTGCCCTTATGCGTAATCTCTTCCAAAGTGGATGTGTTGTTTTCAAGTACGTAGCGGTCTGCCTTGCGGAGTTCCTCCGCGAACTCAGGGGCAAATATCGCATAATCATCTTTGCCGACCGTGTCTTTTTCCAAGACCCCATGCATCATTTCTCCGGCCTTGTTGACGGAAACATAGCACAGGTTCTCGTCCTTTAAATATAGCCCGCTTTCATCCGCGTCATAAAAGCTGCGCATGAGCGCGTTGGATTTTTCAAGGGAAGCCGCAAGCTTTTTTAATTGTCCTCTGTTGTAGCCAATCCCCAGCAACAGCGTAAGGAGCAACAGCGCGATAAGGCTCCCGATGATGTTAAAAAGCCTGGTTTGTTTGCGCTCGTTCTCCAGCAATTGTATTTTTTCGGTGATGTCCTGAACAATTAAAAGGTTCATCAGCCGCCCTTCCACCGTCACAATACCCGCTGTAATCTCTACATAGCGGAGGCTGCCGTCCTTAAGCCGATGAGTAAATTGGGCCGCCCCGCCGCGGCTCCCGAACGCGGCGCGGACATCTTCGCTAATATTGTTCGAAGGGGTCGCGTTGATTTCGCTGAAGTTCATTTCTTCAAACTGCTTCACGCTGTAGCCATAGTACTGCGCGGCAGCCGTATTTGCGTACTTGATTTCACCGGTGTAAGGGTCCACCAGCAACATGACGGCGGGATGGGTTTGCATCATACCGATAAAATCGGCGCTGCCATATGCCTTTGCCTTCGCGGCAAAGGGCAACAGCAGCCCGATGAGTAATAGTACGCAAACGACTGCTTTTCTCATATTCCCGTCCCCTTCATGTATACCAGTTCCATGCTCTCATCAAAGGCAGGTAATAATCCCTCTTTTATACAATCGATAAAAAGCGCCGCAATATAAGGGTCAAATTGCGTTCCGGCGTTTTTATTGAGTTCTTTTATGGCTTGTTCTTTGGGCATGGCCTTGCGGTATATGCGCGCTTCCGTCATGGCGTCGTAAGCGTCCACCACCGAGAGTATCCGCGAAAGAAGAGGAATCTCCTCGCCCTTCAAACCCATGGGATATCCAGTGCCATCCCAGCGTTCATGATGCGTGAGTATCAAAAGCGCGATATGCTTCAATTCCGGTGAGGCGGTCGCAATCCGGCAGCCGATTTCCGGATGCCGCCGCATATGCACCCATTCGTCCCCGGTGAGCTGCGCGGGTTTGTTGAGTATGCTATCGTCTACGCCGATTTTCCCGATATCGTGCAGCATAGCAAACAGCTCAAGCTGATCGAGCTTGCTCTGTGTAAGTCCCATGCGCCAGCCCACACATCTTGCAAGCTTTGAAAGCCGCTTTGCGTGCGCCTCCGTCTCCTGGCTGCGCGCATATATGGTTGCCATGACGTAAGTCAGAATGGAATTGTGCGAACTTTTGCGCGTAAGGAGTTTGCGGCTGTTAAGGTATTCCGCGGCGGCCCTTGCGACCTCCTCAACATTTTCCATTTCCTGCTGCTTGATCGAAAATCCGAAGGATACGCTGATGTCATACCCAAGCGTGGAATTGCTTTTATTATACGTATCGAACGCTTCCGCAATTTCTCTGACCAGAATTGCCGCGTCCTTCATCTCGGCGTCGGGCAGCAATATGCTGAATTCATCCCCACCTGTCCTTGCAAGAACGGCATGGGTGCCGCAACAGGATTTTATAAGCGCAGCGGTGGTTTTGATCAGTTCGTCTCCGCGCGAATAGCCCAGCGCGTCGTTGATGAGCTTTAACCCGTTGATATCGGCAATAATGATGGCAAACGGACGAAAAGGCCGCTTTTCATCCAATTTCCGTCTCTCTGCTTCAAAGCAGATGCGGTTATGAAGACCCGTCAAAAGGTCGTGGTCGTGCATATACTGAATTTGCGCGCCGCGCTTTTTTTGCTCTGTGATATCAATGATAATGCCCTCCAGCGCCTGTATGGCGCCAGTTTCATCCAGCACGCCCTGCCCGGTCTCAAGCACCCATTTGGTTTCCCCGCCCTTTGTGACAATCTCATACTCGTGACGAAACGGCTCGTTTAGTGCAAGCACGCGGTCCCATTCTCTGCGCAAGAGATCTTTATATATGGGTTTGATAAGATGATTAAAGGAAAGCACGTTGTTGTTTATGATTTCCAAAGGAGAATAGCCGGTGAGCGCAAGACAGCCGTCCGAAACAAAGCGCATGGTCCAATCGTGGTCATTGTCGCAGCGGTAGGCAAGGCCGGGGAGATGACTTAAAAGCACCGCCTTGCTGCGCTCGCTTTCGGTAAGCGCCTTGCACGCCTGCTGATAATTTGTGATATCCTCCAATATAAACAAGAACTGGTGCGGTTCTCCGAATTCCAAGGGGAGAGAGAAGCAGTCAATTTTGAGCCAGATGCCCGACCCGTCCGATCTTTTTGCCTTTGCCTCCATGCCGTATTGGGGGATTTTTCCTTGACGGAGCGCGCGAAATTGCGCCTTCGCTTTCTCTACGTCTTCCGGGCAAAAAAATGCTTCAAGCCGCGCGCCTTCCGTTTGCTCAGCGGTGCACCCAAGCATCTGAAAAAGCGCCGCGTTCTTGTAGTGGATTTTTCCCCAATCAGTGCCTATGGCCACGCCATATGGCGCCCGGTCCAGCATGGCAAAAAACTGTTCGGGCAGGGAGTTGCTTTTATTCCGATTCCGGATATGAAATAAGGCCAGCGGCACAGCCGCCGCAAAGAGAAGGATAGGAACAGCCGCAAGGAGCCATAATGCAGCACCTTTTGGCAAAGCGGGCGCACCCGATACAGTCAGAGAAGAAGTCGCATATCCGGGGGAACCGAACATGAGGTATGACCCAAGCAGCGCATCCACAAAAATCAAGGCGCCGCAAATTAACGCCAAAATCCACCGGATGGTATGTTTCTTTTCTGAAATGCCGCCGGTGGAACGAACCATCGATTCACCCCAATTTTCAGCCTACGTGATGGCCGACTAATGCCGCAATATGGCAAAAAACTGCCTTTTCAGACATATGTGTAAATTATAGTACATATTAAAATAGACTACAATCCTATATGATGCGCTTTTTGCCGCGATCAGCGCCACATTTTAACCTCGTAATACACGTTTTTTACATAAAGCGCAAGGTTTTGACCTGAGAATTGGTTGTATGTGCTATAATCGTTGTAATTGGATTCCGATACGGCAAAACAAACACCAGGGGGATTTTATGACAAGTGGCATGAATTTCTGGGATAGTAGCATATGGGAGTTGATGATAGAGCTTGCCATACTCATGGGAGGTATGCTCTTTGCAAATATGCTACGCCGGACATTCCGGATTTTACGGCAATCGCTTATTCCGAGCTCAGTCATCGGCGGGTTTTTGATTTTGATTGCAAGCTCCATCTATGAACGCATTACCGGGGCACCCTTATTCCATAAGGTTACCATGGAAACGCTTACGTACCACGGTTTGGGGCTTGGGTTTATTGCGTTGGCGCTTAAAGCTTCCGAAAAGCACTCGGACAAGGGCTCCAAGACGGATATATTCAACACCGGTCTGACGGTTGTTTCTTCATACTTGCTGCAGGGGCTTGTAGGTCTTGCCATCACGCTGGGGCTTTCCTACGTGCTGGGCAATTGGCCGGCCTCCGGCCTGCTGCTCCCCATGGGATACGGGCAAGGCCCGGGCCAGGCCTACAACTGGGGTAATATTTACGCAACCGCTACGGACTACCCGGCATTTACGGGAGGCGCAAGCTTTGGCCTGACTGTCGCCGCGATGGGCTTTATCTCCTCGGGTATCGGCGGCGTCATCTACCTCAATACCATGAAGCGCAAAGGCCGCATCAAGAAGCAGATTTTAAACGCCGACGAGGTGGAGGATCTTTCCGCTGAGATGGTCACAAAGAAGGGCGAGATCCCCCTGACGGAATCGCTGGATAAGCTGACGGTGCAGTTCGGCTTTGTATTTTTGACTTATATCGCTGCATACCTGTTGATGCGGGGCGCCTCCATTGGGCTTGAGTCCTTGGGCGGGTTCTTCGCGGGTACCGTCAAGCCGCTCATTTGGGGCTTTAACTTCCTCATTGGCTCCTTCCTGGCGATTGCCCTCAAAAACATACTTAAGGGATTACGAAAGGCAAACATCGTTCACCGCCAATACCTGAACAACTTCATGCTCAACCGCATCGCGGGCGTGATGTTCGATCTGATGGTGGTGGCCTCCATATCCGCGATTGATCTTTCTGCGTTTTCCCGCAGAGAATTTGTTATCCCGCTTACCATCACCTGCGCCGTTGGCGCGTTCATCACCTACTGGCAGTGCGATTATACCTGCAAAAAACTCTTTCCCTCGTATTCGGATGAATCGTTCCTTGCGCTTTACGGCATGCTCACCGGCACCGCAAGCACCGGCGTGATATTGCTGCGCGAGATCGACCCAATGTTTGAAACGCCCGCTTCGAGCAACCTCATTTACCAGCAGACCTGGGCGATTGTGTTCGGCTTCCCCATGCTCATGCTGATGGGCATCGCACCTATGAGCAATGGCTGGTCCTGGTTCACGGTGGGCGCGCTCCTTGTGCTTTTCATATTCATCAACGTCCTGTTGTTCCGCAAAAGCATATTTGGGCGCAAAATCCGGAACGGAGTAAAGTAAGGACATACTCTTTTTGCGGGGAGAGATAGAATGCCTGAGCAAATATGGGTGTATTTAGCGCTTATTGCGGCCTTATTATTGACAGGTGTATTCTTTATGCATTATCGCATCCGAACCATACGGTTGCTTGGATGCAGCATAATAGGTTTATGGGGATGCGTTTTTTTCCTGACAGTATTGCTTGCAGAGTTTATCCTGCCCGCCCCGCAGTATTATATCAACTCCCGAGACGCGAAGTATGGTGGCAGTCTCAACGAAATCCTTGAGCGCGAAGTACGGAATTCGGGCATTTCTTATGAAGAGGGAAGCTTTCGCATTTTGGATAGCGGCAGCATGCACCTGAACCACCTGTTTCTCTGTTCTTACCGGGTGGCCGATCGTGATGAGCTATGCGTATTTCGCTTTGAGAAAAACATATTCGGTAATATGAAGCCGGCAGAGTCCTTTGCCGAGACCATTCCCCAAGACGGCAACCCGGACCACTTCTATCGTGACATAATAGAGGACGGTTTCTTTGGTACGTATTTTGTTACGGCAGGCTATGCGCCGGAGAATACGGTCTGGAAAGGCTCTGCCAGTAGCGGGTTTCATATTGACGCGATCCATTTGCAAGGGTACTTTCTTTTGGTGGAGCTTGCATACGAAACTTGGAAAGAGTATACGCTTCGGTTTGCCATCTATTTTCTTATTCCACTGATTTCCCGTATTTTTAATAAAAGACATGAGTCGGGGAGATTCTATACCGGGTGGAAAAAGGGCGAGAAGGTGCTTCAAATTCAATACGAAGATAAAGAGGATAATGCAGAGATATAAACAGGTAGACGTGCTTTTCGCGCAGCTTGCCTGCCAAGGGATTAGTTATGCAGCGTATTTATCTGGACAATGCCGCGACCTCCTTTCCGAAACCGGAAGGCGTCAGTGCGCGGATGAGCTATTATCTTGATGAAGTGGGGGCAAGCGTCAACCGCTCCGTCTATGCGGAGGCGGCGGACGCCGGATTTGTGACTCTTGCGTTGCGGGAACGGCTGTCTAGGCTGTTGGGTCACGGCGACCCCACGCATTGCATTCTCGTTCCCGGCGCTACCTTTGCAATCAACATGGCGCTCAGAGGCTATTTAAAACCCGGCGACCATTGCATCGTAAGCTCACTTGAGCACAACGCCGTCATGCGACCGCTTGTGCAGCTCGAAAAAACGGGTGTACGCTTTGACCGCGTCCCCTGCGACGCCGACGGGCGTATGGATATTGAGGCGTTTGAAAAGCTGTTCCGCCCCGAGACCCGGCTCGTTGCCGTCACACACGCGTCCAACGTGTTCGGAACGTTAAATCCCGTGGGACACATCTGCCATATTGCGAACGCGCGTGGCGTGCCTGTGCTGCTGGACGGAGCGCAGACCGCGGGGCATTATCCCATTCATTTTGAACAGCTCGGTTTATCCGCCCTTGCCGTGCCCGCCCACAAGGGGCTTTTGGGGCCTTCCGGCATTGGCGCTTTGCTTTTATCCCCCGCGTTTGCAAATGAATTGACGCCGCTTGTCGCAGGTGGCACGGGCAGTTTCTCGGACAGCGAGGAATTGCCGCCCATATTGCCCGACCGTCTGGAAAGCGGTACGCCCAACATCCCCGGCATTTACGGATGGGAAGCGGCGCTTGCCTTTATTGAGGAAAAAGGCGTACAGGCGTTGTGCGGGCAGGAAAGCGCGCTTACAGAGCGTTTCCTGAACGGCATAAAGACACTCTCCGGCGTACGTATTCTTGGGCCACTTTTGCCTGAGGAGCGCGTGGGAGTCGTATCGCTGGATTTTGTCGACCGTGATAACGCTGAAATCGCATTCGCGCTGGAGCGGGAGTATGGCATCCTCACCCGCTGCGGGCTGCATTGCGCGCCCGGCGCGCACAATGCGCTTGGCACGTTTCCGCAGGGGACGGTACGGTTCTCATTCGGGTGGGCGACGACGGAGGGGGAGATTGATGCAGCCATAGAAGCATTGGGGAATCTGGTTGAAGAATAAGAACGGTGCCTTTCTGTAGAAAAGAAAAGCACCAAAGAAAATCATCATTATCGATTATAAAACGCGTGCGCTTACCTATTACTTCAAATAAATACGCTTCTCTCTTGCAGCCATTACCACGCCTACCCGTTGTGCGGCAGGAACGGCTGCTTTCAACTCTTCAAACAGCGCATCCGCATCCTCCGGGTGCACCGCCATTAAAAGACCGCCCGCCGTCTGCGGGTCGTATAATACATCCTGTACCGCAAGCGGCACGTCCCCTTCTTCTACGGCAGACTGCGCAAACGTGCGGTTCCGGTACATGCCCCCGGGCAGGATACCTTGTCTTGCAAACTCCAGGGCCTCCGGGATAATGCTGATTTCATTGGTATACAGCTCCACGCTGGCATCCGAGCCCTGCGCCATTTCATACAAATGCCCCAGCATGCCAAAGCCTGTCACATCCGTGCAGGCGTGAACGCGGTATTTGACCATCGCGTCCCGCGCGGCTTTGTTCAGCGTGGTCATAAGCGTGCGCGCAAGCGCCTGGCTTTCTTCGCTTGCAAGCCCGGCCTTAATTGCGGTGGTGAGTATGCCGATGCCAAGCGGCTTTGTAAAGAGCAGCACATCGCCTTGCTTTGCCCCACTGTTGGTCAGCACTTTGTCCGGGTGGATGAAGCCGGTTACGGCCAGGCCGTACTTGGGTTCGTCATCCAGTATGCTGTGGCCTCCCGTAATGATGGCTCCCGCCTCATACGCTTTGTCGTACCCGCCACGCAGCAGCTGGTGCACGGCGTCTTTGGGCATATCCTCCGGGATACAGAGGATGTTTAACGCAAGCTTCGGTTCCGCGCCCATGGCATAAATATCCGAAAGCGCGTTTGTTGCCGCGATCTGCCCGAACAGGTACGGATCGTCCTCTATGGGTGGGAAAAAATCCACCGTCTGCACAATGGCGAGCGTGTCGCTGACCTTATATACGGAAGCGTCGTCGCTTTTGTCGAACCCCACGATCAGGTTGGGGTCGCGAAGTACCTGAATGCCTTCTAATAGCTGTGAAAGCACGCCGGCGCCCACTTTCGCGCCGCAGCCCGCGCACTTTGAGAGCTTGGTAAGTTTGATATCCTGTTCCATAGTTCCCCCTATCGCAGATGAGCCGACTTTTGCGGCGTCAGCCGCAATATGGCCTCCAGCACCCCGCCAGCTATGGCGAGCGCCTTGTCCGATACGGTGTAGCAGTGCTCCACCCGGCATCTAGGATCCACGTCTCCGCTCTTCATACCCTTGTATACGGGCGTATTGTCCGGCAATATGCCGCGCAGCACCCCGGCAATCTCCGTTTTTACTGGAATACCGTCTACGTATCCCGCGACGTCCCCCACCTGCACGGTTGCGCCGATGCCGAGCGCCTGTTTGAATACGCCGTCCGCCGGGGCGCGGAGTATGCGCTCGAGCATATAGCCGCCGATGTTGCCCGGTATGCCGGTGTTCGGCAGCGCTTCGCCTTCGAGTATCACGCGGCCCAGCGTATGCCCGCGCTGCGTTTCTATGACGGCGTGGCAATCCACCCCCGCCGTAAAGCCCGGGCCCACGCCGATGACAACCGGCGCATCCGAAAGTGCAGTTCCAAGGTTGCGCTTTGCGAGTATGGCGTCCACCACGGCGTCCGGTTTCAGCTCCCGGATGCACTGGGCCTCCGGGTCAACCAATACCGGAATGCGCCCGCTTTGCAGGATGGCGATGGCTTCCTGGCTGTCCTTCGCAAGCACCGCCATAACACCCTCCACGATCGCCTGTCCATCTGTTACGGCCTGCGAAAAGCTGACCGTCCTTCGGATGGCGGTGGGACGGGCAATTTCCGTCATCACCACATTCAATCTTGCGCGCCAAAGTCTCAGCGCGACGCCGGAGGCGATATCCCCCGCGCCTTTTATGACAACAAGCATGGTTCTCCTTCTGAACGCAACGCGCCCGCGACCACGGGGCAGCTCAAATATTTGCTTAGCTCTCTTGCCTGCTCCCACTGGAGGGGCGTTTCGACTTTGTTGATGTATACGATATCGTGCAGCGCTTCCAGCCGAGCCACGTTCGCGGCGTCTAGCGGGGTAACAGCGTGGTACAGCCCGACATTAATAAGCTTTGCGTACAGCTCCGGCCGGTGCGCCGCAGAAATGACCGGCTCGCCGATGCCGTCAATACCCATGACAAGTATCGTCTTATTCGCTTCCTTTGGGATCACCGGTTCATTTGCGAAATGGGCCTTTAACGGCAGTCCCCTTGAACCATCCGCCTCGCATAATACGAAATCCGCCTGCCGCGCAAGCATGGGGATCTGGCTTAACGGCAGCGTGAGCTTCCCTTCCGGCGTTTCTTCCCCCACACAAAGCAGGCTGTTCACCTGCATCGCGTAAGCAATCTCTTCCTCCGCAGGGGAGATCAGCGTCTTGATGGCAACTGGCGGGTACATTTTCGCGGTGGCGCAAAGTATTACGCTTCCGCTACCCAAAAGTTCGGCCGCAAGGCGCAGCAGCAGGGAGGTCTTTCCCCCTCCGCCTATGATGGCGGTCACTCCCCGTTTTATGCCCAACGCCTGCGCAAAACGCATACCCTTCCCCCATCGTTATTCTTCTTTCAGGATAGCACCGGTAAATCAAGCTTGTCAACCGAGGCACAGGTGATTTACAATGCGGATATGAGCAGTATGAAATCGATGTATCCCGTGCTTTCGGTACGGCTTTTTACAGAGGGAAAATGCTTCGGCCCCGGTATTGCGGAGCTTCTTTTGCGTGTGCGCGAACAAAAGTCCCTTAGGTCCGCTGCCCTTTCCATGAATATGGCCTACTCCAAGGCCTGGAAGATTGTGAAGGAAAGCGAGGAGGCGCTCGGCCTCAAGCTTTTAGAAAGCACCACCGGCGGGCAGCACGGGGGCGGCGCGGTGCTCACCGAAGAGGGAAGCGCGCTTCTTGACGATTACAGGCAATATGTCGCGGATGTAAAAGCCGCGGCGCAAACGCTTTTTGAAGAGCGGTTCGGCGTACAGAAAGAGCAGTGAATGAGCAGTGCGTATGACCTGTTGATCGACCCGACATTTCGCGGATGCGTTCTGATTACGCAGAACGGAACGCGGCTCTTTGCGCATGCGTCCGGCTACGCGGACCTTGCGAACGAGCGTCCCAATACGCTTCACACCAGGTTTCCCACCGCTTCCGCCGGCAAGGTATTTGTGGCGGCCGCCATATTAAAGCTACTGGAGCAGGGCAGGCTTCGGCTTGCAGATACGCTGGGTGAGACGCTCCCTTTTGATTTGCATGCGATTGACCCCGCAGTTACAATCGAACAGCTGCTAAAGCATACCTCGGGCATACCGGATTATTTTGACGAATCCGTCATGGACGACTACAGCGAGCTTTTCATGGAATTCCCCAATTACAAAATCCGCTCCTCCAAGGACCTGTTACCTCTCTTCTGGGACAAGCCCATGCTGTATGCCCGCGGAGAACGGTTTCAATACAACAACGCGGGCTACGTCATGCTGGGTTTGGTGATTGAAGCGCTCACAAACATGCCTTTTGATGCGTTTCTTATGAACGCCGTGCTGTACCCTGCGAATATGCGGGATACGGGATATTATGAACTGGACCGGCTGCCGGGAAGATGCGCCAACGCCTATCTCTTTGACCAAGCGAAGAACGAGTTCTATACCAATATCTACAGCGTAGACGCGAAAGGCACCGGCGCAGGGGGCGCTTTTACTACCCCGGAAGATGTGGAGCGCTTTTGGCACGCGCTCTTTGACGGGACCCTGTTGCAGCCAGAGACCGTAGAACGCATGATCCAACCGCACAGTATGGATGACAGCAGCAAGTACGGATACGGGGTTTGGCTGCGTGAACGCGGGGATGTGTACATTCCATACATCCAGGGGTGCGATCCCGGCGTAAGCTTTTTATCCTCTTGCGACCCTATATCATCGCTTTGCATCACGCTGGTCAGCAACTATGGCGATAACGTATGGAAGTTGAACAGAAGCATACTGGAACAGTTGGGATAAACAAAGGGCGGCAAGTATGCCGCCCTTATGATTTCTAATTAATCTAGTCCATAGTTGTTGTCTTTGTTGGCCCAATCCACCGTCCGGATGGAATAGTCTTTGTATCCTTCCTTCACAAACGGGTCCCTTTGGGCGATACGATGCGCTTCCTCCAAAGACGCGGCTTTTAGTAGCACCATGCCACCTGCATAGTCTGTAAACGGGCCGCAGGCGACCAGCCTGCCTTCCTCATCCAGTGCTTTTAAATTGGCCACATGTCTTTGAATGACATCAAAAGTCAGAGGCAGCTTGTTTTCAAAAAGGATAAGGTACAACTGCCCGCTTGTCATGGGGCTTATGCTTTTCCCAGCCGCTGTTTCATCGTCTTTTCCACGGCGTTGAGTATATTTTCATACCCCGTGCAGCGGCACAGATGCCCGGCGAGAAGCTTTCTTAGTTCATCCCTGGTGTATTCGTGGCCGGATTCCAACAGTTCCACCGACGTCATGATAAAGCCCGGCGTGCAGAAGCCGCACTGTACCGCGCCTTCCTCAATGAACGCCTGCTGGATGTCCGAAAGCTCGCCGTTGGGGCCTAATAGGCTTTCCAGCGTGCGGATGTGTTTGCCTTCCGCCCAAACGGCCAAGTAGATGCAGGAGTTGAAGCATTCGCCGTCGATGATGACGTTGCACGCGCCGCATTCCCCGACCTCGCAGCCCTTTTTCACGCTGGTCAGGCGGTAATCGTTGCGCAGCATATCCGTAAGCGAAGCGCGAACGTCCACATAGTTTTCCACTTCTTTACCGTTTATGGTACAGCGGACCAATTGCATCTGTTTCATAGCGTACCTCCCGCAAGCTCGATGGCGCGGATAAACGCGCGCTTGGTGAGTTCTTCCACCAGCTGGAGACGCAGCTCCTTGCTGGCGCGCCAGCTTGTGCGCGGGTTAACGTCAAGCAGCGCGGCGCTGCCCGCCGCCTCCACGGTTTCCATGGAAACGGGCTTCCCGTTTGCCGCGGCTTCCGCGCTCAAGGCGCGCATGGGCACGGGCCCGGCGACGCCATACGCTACGCGCATGCGTTCCACCGTTTTTTTATCCTCTGAAAGCCGCACATTTGCCGAGCAGCCCAGAGTCGCAATGTCCATGGCGTTTCGCATGGCGTACTTGATATAGTTTCCCTTACAGCTTTCGTAGCTCTCTTTTTTAATCAGGATCGCCGTCAAAAGCTCCGCGGGCTGCAGCGCAACTTTGCCTGCCTTGACATAAAACTCCCGGATGGGCAGTTGCCGCACACCGTTCGGGCCGGTTATTTCCATGACGGCGTCCCAGGCAACAAGCGTAGCACCGGAGTCAGCGCTCGTTACGCCGTTGCAGACATTGCCGCCGATTGTACCGATGTTTCGCACCTGCGGGCCGCCCACTTCGTCCACCGCCTCGCCCAGAACATTGATATATTTCTGAATAAGCGGGTGTTTCGTGATGTGCGTAAAGCTCGTCATGGGCAGGATGCGCAGCGTGCCGTCCGCATCCATTGTGACGCCGCGCAGCTCGTCAAGCTTCTGTATACTAACCAATGTCGCGCCGGCTAAGCGTCCTTCGCGGATTTCAATGAGCACGTCGCTGCCGCCCGCTATGATCTTCGCTTCCGGGTGCTGCTGCAAAAGCTCTATGGCGTGGGGTACGGAAGTCGCTTCGTATAAGGCTTCGATATCGTACATAATTACTCCGTCCTTCCTTGCGCTTCAATCAGGCCCGCATCCCGGAACGCCGGGAACAGCACATGTGGCGTCAGCGGGATTTTGTTGACCGCAACGCCCGTGGCGTTCAATACCGCGTTACGTATGGCGGGCGCGCCCGATACCGTGGGCGGCTCGCCCAGCGCCTTGGTGCCGTAGGGGTTGGTCGGCTCAAAGTTTTCCACGAACTGCGCCTCCAGATGCGGATGGTCCATGAATGTGGAGAGCTTGTAATCCAAGAGGTTGTCGTTAAGAGGCTTGCCGGTTTTTTCGTCAAATAGCATCTGCTCGTTCATGCCGTAACCGATCGCCATGCTCATACCGCCATGAACCTGCGCTTCCGCCAGCTGCGGGTTGATAAGCTGTCCGCAGTCATGTACGTTGACCATATCCAGAAGCTTTACTTTGCCCAGCGGGATGTCCACTTCCACTTCCGCAAATGTGCAGCCGAAGCTGTACGCATTGGTCTTGCACTGGTAGGTGCTTTCCGCCGTGATGTGCTCGGAATGCGTCATGCTGTAGAGCACTTCCTTGGCAAGGTCGCCCAAAGAGACGATCACTTTATTGTTCTGTGTCTTATGCACGATGTTACCGTCCACGATATCCAGATCATATACCTGGAAGCGGAACAGCTCGTGCGCGTGGCCAAGTATCTTTTGCTTGAGCATCTCTGCGGTCTGTTTGATCGCCATGCCGCCCACATATGTCTGGCGCGAAGCGTAAGCGCCCGTGCCAAAGGGCGTGACGTCCGTATCCTGCGTGCTTACGACATGCACGTCCTGGAACGGGATACCCAAGGTTTCCGCTGTCATCTGAGCAAACGCGGTATCCGCGCCTTGACCAATCTCCGTTTCCGCAAGCTGAATCTGAACCGAGCCGTCCTGGTTCAATACCATACGGCAGGAGGACACCTCAAGCGAAATAGGCCAGACGGCGGTATTGTACCAGAATATCGCCATTCCCACGCCACGGCGGACAGGCCCTGTCTGGTTTTCATACAGCTTGCGCTTTTCTTCCCATTTGATGTATTCCTTGCCCTTTTCCATACACTGGTTGAAGCTATCGAAATAGTTCACGTTCTTGGAGAAGGGGTCAGAATACCCTACGGGCATCATATTGAGTTTTCTAAATGCCATGGAATCCATGTTCAGCGCGCGCGCGATATCCTCAGCATGGCTTTCCACTGCGAACATGGACTGCGGTATGCCGTAGCCGCGCATGGCGCCCGCAACAGGCATGTTGGTGAACACGGTAAAGCCTTCGACCTTCTTGGCTTTTTCGTCGTTGTAAAGCTGCTTAAAGCCCGTCATCGCCTTTGAGCAGATGCTGTGCCCGTGGGACGCATACGCGCCCTGATTGGAATACAGCTGTGCGCTTCGCGCCACAATCCTGCCGTCGGGCCGGACATAGGAGGTCAGGTGGAACTTGATGGCGTGGCGCACGCGGGTGCCAAAGAACGTTTCCTCGCGCGAGAGCTCCAGCTTTACAAGCCTGCCACCCACCTGCTGGCACAGGTACGCGTTTAAGGGCTCATATAAGACGTCCTGCTTGTTGCCAAAACCGCCGCCCAGGTACGGTTTTATGATGCGCACGCTGCCCCAGGGTATGCCCAGCGCCTGCCCCACCACGCGCCGCGTGATGTGCGGAATCTGGGTGGAGGAAACCACGGTGAGCTTTTTGCCTTCCATATAGGCATAAGAAATCGGCGGCTCGATATGGCAGTGCTGGACAACGGGCGTTTCATACCAGCCTTCCACCTTAATCAGGCCCTCTTCCTTTATGGCCTCTTCAAAGTTGCCTTCCTCGGAGCCAGTATGCCCAAGTATATTGTTGGGGTACGCCTCATGAAGCTGCGGCGCGCCCTCTTTCATAGCTTCGATCGGGTCCAGTACGACGGGGTATTCCTCATACTCCACTTTGATGGCCTTGAGCGCGCGGGAAGCAGCCACCTCGTCCTCTGCGACGACGGCGGCAATGTTGTCCCCGTACAGGCGGACCCGCTTGTTCAAAAGCAGCATGTCGGCCACGTCCTGATGGTGCGGGTCGGTAGACCATGGGTGGCCTGCCGTGGGGAATGGCCTGTCAGGCACGTCAAGGCACGTAACAATCTTGATAACGCCCGGTACCTTCAGCGCTTCGCTGATGTCCATGTTTGTGACAAGACCGTTGGCAAATTTAGAATGCAATATCTTTGCGATCAGCGCATTCTTTTCCACCAGGTCGTCGGTATATTTTGCCCGGCCCGTTACTTTATCGTATGCATCTACGCGCGGGACGCTTTTTCCAACGCTCATGCGCAACCCTCCAAGCTAACAATTTTTCTTGCCTGCTCACTTTTTTTCATTATAACATTTCTTTTTGCAAAATTACAGCAAATACGCTGTCCTATTTTATATATAACGCGCGTTTATACAATGTAACGGATTGTCCGCATTCGCCCTTGTTTTGTGCCTGAAAACAAGGGTATACTCTTAACAAAACCACACGAACAGGAGGACAGCCCATGCAGGAACCCCAATTGCGTATCGGCTGCGTGCTGATGGCCGCAGGCAATTCCCGCCGGTTTGGAAGAAACAAGCTTTCCGTCCGGCTTGACGGACTCACTTTGGCCGAATATGCGCTTAACGCCATCCCGTCCGAGATGTTCTCTCGCGTGGTCGTCGTTTCGCAGTACCCGGAAATTCTGGAATTGGCCAAAAATCGTGGGTTTCTGTCGAAGGCCAATCAAGAGCCGGAACTGGGCCTCTCCCACACCATCCGCATTGGGATTGAGGCGCTGCTTGACATGGACGCCATACTGTACCTTGTGGCGGACCAGCCCATGCTGAGGAAGGAGACCATACAGAACGTGGTGCTGTTATACCGTGAGAATCCGGACCGGATCGTCGTCGCCGGCCACAACGGGCGGTGAGGCAACCCCTGTATCTTCCCCCGGGAATTTAACGACGAACTCCTTGCTCTCACCGGCGATATGGGCGGTGTAGTCGTGAGCAAAGCCCATGAGGACAGGATTTTGTGTTTCAACGTGGAGGACGTGCGCGAACTGATCGACGTGGACACGGAGCATACGCTTTCGGAGTTAATGCGAACGCCATAGATAGGGTTCTCAGGGGCGTTACGCCCCTAGGCGGGGGATATGGGGGCGGAGCCCCCATCGTATCCGATCTTATTGATCCGGGGAAACATTTCCCCGGCTTTATTTTTTCCTGCTGTAAGCTGTGCCTTCCAGGGGGAGTTTAGTGCGGAATACGCCGTCCCGGTTGTAATAGGCAAGCTGCACGGCGGGTGGTGTGGGAATGGAGCAGATTTCGCCGATGCCCTTTGCGCCGTGGGCAAGCTTTCCATCGCCTTTTTCTATGATCTCCGAAACCACTTCGGGCGTTTTATCCGCCTTGAACAGGCCCAGCGTGCCGAATTTTGCGGTGGGCTTCCCATGATCCAGTGGGAAATCCTCGGTAAGCGAATACCCAAGGCTCATGACCACGCCGCCTTCAATCTGCCCCTCAACGGCCACCGGGTTGATGGCACGGCCGACATCGTGCGCGGCGACCACGCGGGAGACCAAGCCGTTTTCATCCAATTCCACAAGGTGCGTGGCGTAACCGTAGGCGATATGGCTCACCGGATTTTCTTTTTGCTCCCCGATTTTATCGGTAATTCCGGTATATTCCCCGGAGAAGGAGCGGCCTTCAAGCGCTTCGAGCGAGCCCGCTTCCTCCATTGCCTCTTTGAGTGCTTTTGCGGCGCGTACCACGGCTTCGCCGGTAAAGAGCGTCTGGCGAGATGCGGTGGTATTGCCGGAGTTGGGAGCAAGCGCGGTATCCGGCGCTTCATATGCCACGCGGTCGGGCGTCAGGCCCGTTGTTTGACAGAACATCTGCACCTGAATGGTGCCCATGCCCTGCCCGATGCACGCAGCGCTGGAGTGGAGGTGCACCTTGCCGCCTTTTACTTCTATGCGGCTGCGCCCCGTATCTGGTATGCCAACGCCAAGGCCGCTGTTTTTCATGGCGCAGGCAAGACCGGCTTTGGGGTTCGCTTCATAATATGGCCGCACGGCGTCTAGCGTTTCAACCAAAGCCGTGGTTTCATCTGCAATCTGCCCGTTGGGCAGCGTCTGCCCGGGGCGTATGGCGTTGCGGTAGCGAATTTCAAACGGAGAAATGCCCACAAGCTCCGCGAGCTGGTTGAGGTTGCATTCCGTCGCAAAGCAGCTCTGCGTTACGCCAAAGCCGCGGAACGCGCCGGCCGGCGGGTTGTTTGTATACATGGCTTTTCCCAAGATATCTACATTCTGATAATTATAGGGGCCGGCGGCGTGCGTGCAGGCACGCTGCAGCACGGGGCCGCCTAAAGAGGCGTACGCGCCGGTATCGGATATGAGCACCGCCTTCATGGCGGTCAAAATGCCGTTTTCGTCGCAGGCGGTTGTAAAGTCCATTTCCATGGCGTGGCGCTTAGGATGAACAAGTATGCTCTCCTGTCTCTTGAGTTTTACCTTCACAGGCCGTTTGGTGTGGTAACAGAGCAGCGCCGCGTGATGCTGCACGCTCATATCTTCCTTGCCGCCAAAGCCTCCGCCCACCATCGCGGCGGTGACGCGCACCTTTTCATGCGGGATGTTGAGCATATCCGCGCATTCGTGCTGCGTCTGGTAAATGCCTTGATCGGCACTGATGATTCGGTAAGCGTCCCCTTCCGGGTAAGCCACGGCGCATTCCGGTTCCAAAAACGCATGCTCGGTAAACGGGACGCTATAATGGTTGGTCACGACATACTTGCTGTTTTTTATGACCGCGTCCGCATCCCCGCGGCTTATACGCTGTTCAAAGAGCAGGTTGCCCGTTTCATGCAGCAGTGGCGCGTCAGCTTCCATGGCGCGCTCTGCCGTAAATACCCCTTCGAGGTCCTCGTACTCCACCTCAATTAAGGCAAGTGCGGCCTCCAGCGTTTCCCTGTCCTCCGCCGCGACCAACGCCACGGCGTCGCCAAGGTAATGGGTGACGCTGCCGATTGGAACCAGCACATCCCAATCCTTCTTGATGTGACCGATCTTCCGTTCGCCCGGAATATCCGCAGCAGTAAGCACAGCGTGAACTTTATCCAGCGCTTTTGCAGCCTCCGTCTTGATATTCAGCACCCTGGCCCGGGGATATGCGCTGCGCTTGGCCCCGCCGTACAGCATACCCTCCATATAAATATCGTCCGCATATACGGCTGTTCCGAGCGTTTTCTCCTTTGCGTCCACGCGGTGCATGCTTTCCCCGGCCTGGCCGGTAAAGGTCGGCTCCGGTACTTCGGCACCGGTACGGAACAGTTCCGCCGCAAGCAATATGGCGTCCTCTATTTTTTTATAGCCGGTACAGCGGCAGATATTGTTTTTAATTGCCTCTTTCACCTGCGCGCGGGTTGGCGTGAGCGTCGCATCCAGAAGCGCCTTGGCGCTTATGACCATGCCGGGCGTGCAAAAGCCGCACTGCACGGCGCCCGCCTGCGCAAACGCATAGCCGTACACCGCGCGTTCGCGCTCGGTCAGGCCTTCCACTGTTACGATATGCTTACCGTCGAGCTTATCCGTTTTGAATATGCACGCCTTTTGCGCCTTGCCGTCTACGAGTACCATGCAGGTGCCGCAGGCACCCTCGGTGCACCCATCCTTTACAGAAGTGAGCTTTAGTTCATCGCGTAGATAATGGAGCAGGCGCTGGGACTTTTCTACCGTACACGCGACGCCATTTACAAAAAAAGCGGACATGGTTGCTCTCTCCTTTATAAAACTGTCATTCATATCTCTTTTATCTTAAGTCAAATATAAATCGCCAATCCGGCTTTGCTGATTCTTTTCATGCTGCTCGGAAATGTATCTGCGTGATTCGTTTTTTCTGGTTCTGCGCTTATTATTCCACAGTTTTTCGCCGCGCGCAAGGCATAGACTCCCGGCCAGAAGCACTTCCAATGTTACCCTTTTTAAAAACCCGAACATTACTTTTAATTATGGCAATATTTTTAGGGATTTTATACAGCGCAAATTCCGTTGGTACACATACGCAGAATCTGTTACAATCATGCATATCTCCGTGTGTTTTTCTACGATCATGTTCACGGGGACGCACAAGCCATTTATAGGGAAATGTTCGTGTAATTACATGAATAATATTTTTTTGTTAACAAAAAAATTAATGGAATTTTAGGTGCTTTTATGATAGACTCATGCCAAGGAATGACCTTTCATGTTTTTCTAAGATGTTTGCGGGTATGTTACAAATTGTGTTGGTTCAGTGGGAAACGCGGTGCATTTAAATCTGCGTTGCTCTGAATAATATTTTCTTGAAGGAGAAAGAGACCAATGAAGAAACCCGTCAAAACCATGGCCTTTGCCCTCTCTCTGGTGTTGGTGTTTGCAGTCCTTGCAGGCTGCGCTCCGTCCACCCCCGCGCCCGCTCCCGAAGCGCCCGGGGCGACCGAAGCTCCCGCTACAGCGCCTGAAGCCCCTGCAGAAGCACCTAAGGTTGCTCTTATCCTGGAAGGCGCGATTTCCGACATGAGCTGGAACGCCACCGCCTACAACGGCCTCAAGAAGATTGAAGCTTTGGGCGCAAAAGTTCAGTATACCGAAAACACGCCCGCTTCTTCTGTAGCGGATGCCATCCGTACGTTTGGCGACGAAGGCTACGATGTGATATTCCTGTCCACCAACAGCTACGCGGATGCCGGTGCTGCCACCGCGGCTGAATATCCCGATACCCAGTTCTTCTTCATCAACTCCGGTGTTATTGCAGAAAACGCTTCTTCCTTCGCCATCCAGGACGCCGAGCAGGGCTTCCTCATGGGCGCGCTTGCTGCGCTTCTGACTGAGACCAAGACCGTCGGCTTTATTGGCGGCCTTGAAATCCAGCCCATCAAGAACGGCGGCAAGGGCTTTGCGCAGGGCGTTGCGTATGTGGACCCCTCCATCAAAATCCTCTCTAACAACACTGGCAGCTTTGACGATGTCAACGCCGCAAAAGAGCTTGCTAAATCCTTCATCGGCCAGGGCGCGGACGTGCTTGCCCCCATGGCAAACCAGGCTTCTCTGGGCGTTATGGAAGCCGCACAGGAAGGCAAAGTTAAGGGTATCGGTTCCGGTCTCAACCAGGAAACCGTTGCGCCCGACGCCGCAGTGGTTGCGATCGTAAAGGATACCTCCATTGCGTATGAAGCCGCCTACAAGGCATATCTTGAAGGCGCGATCTCCGACCAGGTTCTCAAGATGGGCGCGGCACAGGGTGTTGTCTACATTGGCGACTACTACATTGAAGTTCCCGCCGAAGTCAAGACCCAGATGGAAGAAATCTACACGAAGCTCGCCGCCGGCGAAATCACAATTTCTCTCGACTAACCTTTATGGAAAAATTCGGCCGGACTATTCGGCCGCAGTTTTCGGATAAGGACGCTCCGGCTGCTTTATAAAGAGCAGCCGGAGCGGCATCCTTCCTCCGGAAGATCATCACGAGGAGGACTACGATGGCTACCGCCAACCTTTCAAAACGCTTGCTCTCCTTTCTGAAAACCTTATACTTCCCCGTTATCGCGCTGATCGCGTCCCTTCTGATCGGAAGTATCGTCATTATTTTTACATCCAATAGCACCCCGATGGAAGCCTACGCAGCCATGCT
Organism: Bacillota bacterium; assembly: GCA_023435025.1. Classification (GTDB taxonomy): domain Bacteria; phylum Bacillota; class Clostridia; order Christensenellales; family CAG-138; genus JAEYLA01. The sequence continues at coordinate 10,829 of JAEYSE010000128.1, read as the reverse complement.
CAAAGGCGCGTTCGGGACTCCCAAGGCTTGGGATGAAACGGTTGTAAAGGCCATCCCCTTCATTTTTACCGCCTTGAGCTTTGCCATTGCGCGGCGGTGCGGCATCATCAACCTGGGCGCGGAAGGCCAGTTCCGCATAGGCGCGCTGTTTGCGACCATTGTGGGCGTAAGCTTCCCGAACCTGCCCATGGTATTGCACCTGCTGCTTACATTGATTGCCGGTTTCATCGGCGGGGCGCTTTACGGCATCATCGTTGCGGCGCTCAAAATAAAGTTTGGTGCTAGCGAGCTCATTACGACCATCATGCTGAACTACGTGGCCATCAGCATCATCGATTATGCGGTAACCGGCCCGTTAAGGGATCCCGCTTCCACTTCTTATCCTCAATCCGCTCAGATATTAGAAAGCGCACAGCTTCCAAAGCTGTTTGAAGGCACTTCCCGGCTGCACTGGGGGCTGCTGCTGATGATATTGGCCCTATTCTTCTATTATTTCTTCCTGTGGAAAACCACCAAGGGATTTGAAATGCGCGTGGTAGGTCTCAACCCAACGGCAGGTTCTTATGCCGGTATGAGCATCAACCGCTCCACGCTCCTTTCCATGTTTATTGCGGGCGGCTTCGCGGGCCTGGGCGGATGCGTGGAAATCATCGGCATACAGTTCCGGCTGATGCTGACGTCCTTCTCCATCACTTACGGCTTTACGGGCATCGCTGTGGCGTTGATGGGCAGCAACAATCCGGTGGGGATACTGCTTTCCGGCGTCCTGTTTGGCGGGTTGCAATCCGGCTCTTTGAAGATGCAGACGTTGACCGACGTCAGCTCCTCTGTGGTACTGGTTGTACAGGCCCTCATCATTCTCTTTATCGCTGGGCGCTCCATGTTCCAGTACAAATCGCGCAGGGCCAAGGAATGCGTGAAGACGCAGGGTCCCTCCGATCCGACCAAACCGATTCCGGACGAGGGGGTGGCCTAAAATGGATAACCTTGTAAGCTTTCTTTCTTCTGTGATTATGCTCGCAACGCCGATTTTGATTGCGGCGCTCGGCATCGTGTTCAGCGAGCGTGCCGGTATTGTCAACATCGGCACCGAGGGTATGATGTTGATCGGCGCTCTCTCGGGCGTGATTGGCTCGTATATCTTCGGCTCCGTGTGGCTGGGCCTTTTGTTTGCCATGATCCTCAGCATGCTGTTCGCGGCAGTATTCGCGTTTTTTACCGTCACGGTAAAAGCGGACCAGACCGTAGTAGGCACGGGGCTTAACATACTCGCCTCCGGCCTTACCATTACCGTCAACCGCGCGATGTTTGGCGCAAGCACAAGCCCGCCGCAGATCGAATCCTTCGAACGGATTGCCATACCGGGCTTAAGCAAAATTCCGGTGATGGGCGATGTGTTCTTCAACCAGCCCATGCCGGTGTATATTGCGTTTTTGCTTGTGCCTGTGGCCTGGTTTGTGATGTTCCGCACCAACACCGGCCTAAAGCTGCGCGCCGTGGGCGAAAACCCGCGCGCCTGCGATACCGTGGGCATAAATGTCGGGCGTACGCGTTACTTGAGCATACTCTACAGCGGCCTGATGGCGGGCTTTGCGGGTTCCTTTGTTTCCATGGGACAGATGAGCTTCTTTACCGAAAACATGATCGCGGGCGGCGGCTTTATGGCGCTAGCCGCGGTGGTGTTCGGAAACTACACGCCATTGGGCGTGATGGGCGCGGCGCTTGTGTTTGGGGTAAGCAACGCTTTGAAATTCCAGCTGATGGCGCTCAATACCGGCATCCCTTCCCAGTTCCTTGTGATGCTGCCCTATCTCATTACCATATTGGCGCTGTGCGGCCTGATCCGTAAAAGCAACAAACCCGCTTCAAGCGCCATACCTTACGTCAAGGAATAGGAGGAAGAAAGAATGGCTCCTTTGCTTGAAATGCGCCATGTGACAAAGCAGTTCGGGTGCGTCGTCGCCAACGAAGACGTCAGCTTGACCGTTGAGCGCGGCGAAGTGCATGCACTCTTAGGCGAAAACGGCGCTGGCAAGTCCACGCTGATGAACATACTCTACGGCATGTATGCGCAGTCCGCAGGCGAAATCTACTACAATGGCAAGCAAGTTCACATCCGCGATCCCAAGCAGGCGATCGAGTTGGGCATCGGCATGGTGCACCAGCACTTTATGCTGATCCCCGCGCTCACCGCCATTGAAAACGTGGTGCTGGGCTATAGCGGCAACAAGGAGGTACTCGACCTCAAGGCAGCCGCCGCCCGCTTTACAGAAATGGCGGAGCGTTACCACATGCACATCGATCCCTGGATGCGGGTGGAGCAGCTTTCCGTAGGCCAACAGCAGCGCCTTGAAATATTAAAAGCGCTCTACCGCAACGTGGATCTTTTAATACTGGACGAACCCACCGCGGTATTGACCCCGCAGGAGGTGGACGGCTTGTTTGATATGATTCGCCAGTTGACCTCAGAAGGCAAGACGGTCATATTCATCAGCCACAAGCTTGCTGAAATCATGACCATCTGCGCCCGCTGCACGGTATTGCGCCTGGGCAGGGTGGTGGCTTCCGGCCTGCCGATCTGTGAGATTTCCGATAAAGAGCAGCTCGCATCGCTGATGGTGGGCCAGGACGTGAACCTTGTGACAGATAAGGCGGAAGCGACCCCCAACGATGTAGTCCTTTGCGTGGAAGGACTTACGTGCGAAAATTCGCGTAAGCTTACCGCAGTGAAAGACGTTTCCTTTACCGTACGTGCGGGAGAAATACTCGGCGTATGCGGCGTAGACGGCAACGGCCAATCCGAACTCATACGCGCCATCACGGGGTTATTAAAACCCAAGGGCGGCAAGGTGCTCATCGGCGGCGAAGACTGCACAAAAAAATCCCCGCGTGAAATCCTGATGCACGGCGTTTCCCACATCCCCGAGGACCGGCACAAGATGGGCATGGTCGCAAAAATGAACATTCGCGAAAACCTTACGCTGATGAGCTACGACCAGCAGCCGTTCTCCAAACACGGAGTCCTGCACTGGAAGTGGATTGACAAGCACGCGACAGCCCTGTGCGAACGCTACAACGTCAAGACCCCCAACGTGGCCGAGTTCGCGGGCAACCTCTCCGGCGGCAATCAGCAGAAGTTCGTGGTAGGCCGCGAGCTGGACCGCGAGCCCAAACTGTTGATCGCCGTGCATCCTTCCCGTGGCCTGGATATAGGAGCTACAAAATACATACAGTCCCGCATCGTGGAGGAACGCGACCGAGGCGCAGCAGTCCTGCTGGTTTCCACGGAGCTTGATGAAATTTTAGAGATTTCCGACCGTATCTTGGTGATGTATGAGGGCGAGGTCATGGGTATCGTGGACCAGAAGGACGCCACCCGAAACGGCCTGGGGCTGATGATGGCGGGCGAACGTCTAAAGAAAGAAGCGTAACCGCCTTTTCCGGTTGAAATTTCCAGCGCACGCACTATAATTAAAAATAGCTTTCTTTGGTCCTTTTCTTCACAAAGAAAAGGACCAATCTGTTTTTTCAAGCAAGTACGATGAGGACCTAACGGCCCTAAGAACCCGCTTCCTGTTCGGGGTGTTCAATCTAAATCTGACGTGGCTTGCGCCATTATTCGACAGGAGAATTTTAATGGACTTTTCAGAAAAAGTAGTGGTCATTACTGGCGGGGCAAACGGCATCGGACGCGCGCTATGCGAAGCGTTTCTTAACGCTGGCGCGTTTGTGGCCTGCATGGATACGGACAAGGATGCGGGCGAACATCTCGCCGCCCGGCATCAAGACCGCCTGCTGTTTTTCGCGGGGGATGCGGCGGAAGAACATGATTTAAAGCGCTTTTCCGACGCTGTTCTTAAAAAGCACGGAGGCGTCGATTACCTTGTCAACAACGCGTGCGTATCAAAACGCGGCTTATTGTCCGACTGCTCGTTTGAGGATTTCACCTATGTGCTGCGCTTGGGCGTGACGGGGCCATACTACCTCAGTCTATTGTTCAAAGACGCTTTCCGTAAGAACGCCGCCATCGTCAACATCGCTTCCAGCCGCGCCTTTCAGTCCCAGATGGACACGGAAAGCTACACGGCAGCCAAGGGCGGTATTCTCTCTTTGACTCACGCGCTCGCCATGAGCTTATGTGGCCGCGTAAGGGTGAACGCCATATGCCCCGGATGGATTGATACCGGAGCCTTTCACGGCGAAGGAAATGGGCCTGCCGTATTTTCTGAGCCAGACAGGCTGCAGCATGCCGTTTCCCGCGTGGGAGACCCGAAGGATATCGTGGAAGCGGCGCTGTTCCTGCTGAGCGAGCACGCGGGGTTTATCACCGGAACAAGCCTGACGGTGGACGGCGGTATGACAAAACGTATGATCTACCACGGCGACGAGGGCTGGAACTATCAGGCATAACGCAAAAAGGAGTGACGATCATGTCGGAATTGACTTCGCTTCCCAATATCGCAAAGGCGATGGAGCAGCAATTAATAGAGGCGAACATTCATACTGCGGAAGAATTAAAGTCTGTCGGCGCGCGGGAGGCGTGGCTCAGGATATTCTCGTTCGATCCTTCCGCGTGCTACAACCGCCTGTGCGGGCTGGAAGGCGCCATACGCGGCGTTCGCTGGCGCGATCTTCCCGAGGACGTCAAAGCGGAATTAAAGGCATTTTACAGGCAGCACAGGCCGGGGAAATGACCCTGTCGGAGCAATCGCTTCTGTATTTTAGCCTGATTGTATGAAAAAAGCGGCCTATGCCGCTTTTTCCCGTGCCGGAGGACAATCACATGCTGTTCCCTTTGTGATACGATCCGCACAGGGTTTCCTCTCCCTGCTCGCCAGTATTGCAGCCTTGATGTGGCTTGACGACGATGCGGTTCAAGTCGCACATGCCGCCCTGCTTGAAATATGCGCAGCTTTCTACCTCACACCCAATGGTCTGCTGACCTGCTTTGTTATCCTGCATGGTTTTTACCTCCTGTTTTCATATGATCGGGTTCGATCGGTTTTAGTATGCGGCGTGTCGGTACACAATATGCAGTATTCATGAAACGCAAAGGAGACCGAATGCCTTTAAAAAGCCTGTTGCCCGCGGCCCAAGCGGACGCGCGGTTGTTGATTTTAGGATCCATGCCGGGCGTACGTTCTTTGGAAGCCGGGCAGTATTACGCACATCCGCGCAACGATTTTTGGCCGCTGATTTTTGCAGTATTGCAACAAAGCGATCCCATGGCATACGATGTACGGATTGCCGCGCTGTTACGCTACAAAATCGCCTTGTGGGACGTCATAGGCGAATGCGAGCGCGAGGGAAGCCTGGATAAAAACATAAAAGCCGCTGTCCCCAACGACATTCGCGGCTTTTTAAAAACGCATGCTTTTATTCAAACCATATGCTTTAACGGAACAATGGCGCAACGGACTTATTTTGCGCATTTTCAGCCGCAAAGCGGCATTTCCTACCTGTTGCTGCCTTCTTCGAGCCCTGTTCCAAGGCAACATATCCGAACAAGGGAGGATAAGTTACCACAGTGGCTTATGATCCGGCAGTATTTGTACAAATAAGCGCCGAAACCTTCTTCATTCCGCCGGTACAGGGGCGGGTGACACGCCCGGCTGCATGGCAAAATAGGCCGCGATACCCGCCACAATACCCGCCGCGAGCTTCTTCTGATGGGCAGGGTCCTGAAGTAAATTTTCATCCGAGGCGTTGGACAAAAATCCACATTCAATTATGACGGCCGGCGCGACGCTTTCGCGCAGCATAAAATAATCCCCGGGATTCGCTGGCCGCTTGGGATGGCCGATTGTGTCGCATACCGAGGTAATGACCTGCGTCGCAAGCTTATTCCCTTCCTCGGACCCTTTCATATAAAACGCCATGGGCCCTTTGATGGCGCTATCCCGGAATTTGTTCATATGGATGCTGACAACGGCACATACGCCGTCCTGGCGTATGATCTCGCGGCGCGCCTGCATATCCTCGCGCTTGCTTTCGCCTAATGCTGCCTCATCCCTGCGCGTCATTTTTACGGCAAAACCGGCTTCCCTTAAGCCGCTTTCCACGAGCCTTGCAACCTCCAGGTTGATGCCAGCCTCCTGCACGCCGCTTAAGCCCACTGCGCCGCCATCTTTGCCCCCATGCCCGGCGTCAAGCACGATCAGGGGCACCCCGCCGCTGTCTGTCCGCACCGGCAATACGTCGGCAGGCTGTGCAAGCGGCAACACGCCGGATGCGGCAAGCGTGAACAGACTTACCGCAAGCACCACGCCCATCCAATCAAAAAACTGCCTCCCAAGCCTTGTCTGCTTTTCCAACGCAATACCCTCCCCGCTTCCTTCAAAAGCCGATTGACTGCCTGCAGTGTTACTGGCGGCATTTTATCAGTTCCTATATGATATTCCGTTCATAACGCGCTTATATCTGTTTGCATTCCCCACTTACAGGCATTTTTTGCGTGTTTGGCTACGGTTTGACTGTATATGCATTGCATTGTATATGCGTAGCTGTATGTGCATATGCGCATATCTATCCACATCATGCACAGAGTTATGCACAGGCTTGCCGCCATATTATCGTAATATTTTTTTGTTATGCACAGTTTGACACAGCGCATATACACAATATGCCCATTTGTGCACATACAGCGCGCGTTTTCAAAAACCCCCAATTTACGGCACTTTTTTGGGTGTCACGCAAATATACAGAAGATTTATATACAGGAAAGCTGACGTGCAGATATACGCATCAAAAAAGCGGCCGCGAGGCCGCTTTTGATTGTGCGCAACAGGGGAATGAACAGCACTTATTGTCCGATCCACTGCGATACGGGGCGGATATAAGGAAAAATATCCCTGTTCTGGTAGGTTTTTTGATTTGGTCATCCAAGTTTACCGCTTGAGCTTGTGTCGGTTTTCGGATATTCCGAGCGAAGAAGAAGGGAATTTCACGACTAGTAGCATGCAAAAAGGAACGAATACCGATAAGAACAACTTTTAAATATGCTGTGGTCGATGCCAATCTCCCGGCTACGCGGCACTACGCGAATGCGCCGACTGGTTCTATTCGACTGAGCTGCAGACGCAGCAAAAAGCGATGTCCGAAAACTTCAACGCTGCGGCGTTCGCTTCGGCTTCCGTTTCAAACAGCCCGAACACGGCGGAGCCGGACCCGGTCATGGCAGCCCCCAAAGCGCCTGTTTCTTTTAATCGCACGCACAGCGTGCCAATTTCAGGCATTAGGGTTGTGGCTGCCTTTTGCAGGGCGTTAGAACACGCCCCACCCAGCGCGGGGACGTCCCCCGCTTGCAGCGCGCGAATCGCGACGCCTGTATCGGGGTGGGGAGCGGGCAGTTCCAGGCGTGAAAACAGCATCGGCGTAGAAATGCCCGCCTGCGGCTTTAACAGAACAAACCACAGCGGCTTTTGAACGGGCGGGAGCACCTCTATCTTTTCCCCAATGCCGCCTACGCGGCAGGGTTCCCGGTGCAGACAGTAGGGTACATCCGCGCCAACCATACGCGCTGCTTCATAGAGGCTATCCGCAGTGAGCGCGCCGTAGGCCTGCTGCATCATGAACAGAGTCTGTGCCGCATCGGCGCTGCCCCCGCCCAACCCAGCCTGGGAAGGGATGCGTTTTATGACACGGACGTGCGCGCCCAGAGCTTTCCCCGTCAATTTGGAATAGGCTTGCACGGCCTTTGTTACGGTATCCCCATCAGGCGTATCTATACCTTCATAGCTTACAATTGTATTTTCGGCCGGAGAAAACGAAATGGTATCCGCAAGGGAAACGCGGATATTGAGCATGTCCAGCTCGTGGTACCCGTCCGCCCGGCGAAACAGCACGTCCAGCGTCAGGTTTAGTTTTGCGTAAGCCAAAGTCTGCAACGGGTCAGGCCTCCTTTGTGCGGGCCGGGCACAGCCTGAGGTTTTGCCCCGTTAAATGCAGGATGCGGGAATCCTCCACACAGATCAGGCGGGAGAATATGCGCTCGCCATAGCGTTCCTGTAGTTTTTCCGAAGTAAGATTGCTGGCGATCACGGTGTGCAGCATCGCATTGTGACGCTCGTTGAGTATGGAAAACAGGTACTCCAGCGTGATGTTATTGATCATGGGCTCGGTGCCAAGATCGTCAATGAGCAGCAATGGCACGGTTAAATATGGCCCAGCAGCGTCCGTATTCTGGCGGATCCCTGAAAGCAACTGCTCCATAAGCGTGTATGCCGTCACCTTTTTTACCATAAACCCTCGCGCAAGAACGCGGGCAGCGATGCTGTTCAGCAAAAACGTCTTCCCAAGGCCCGATGTACCCAGCAAAAGCAGATTTCGCTTTACGGTTGCAGGGAATTCGTTGGCATACCCTTCCGTGATGCGGCGGGCGGCAAGCATCTGTTTTCTTTGCGCATCGGTGGGGAATATCCCGGAGTCGAACGCTTCGAATGTCTCGCGCTCATCGATCTGCGAGGTGGCGCGCACCTGCCCCTGCAGCTTCTTTTGCAGGCAAATACAGGGGACACGGTGGTTCTCCCCCACATACCCGGTATCCCGGCAGTGGCCGCAGCGATAGTTTAGCGTCAGGTAATCCTCCGGCAGCCCGACGGCGTACAGCAGTGCGCGTTCCTCCTCCTGAAGCCTGTTGAGCGTATCATTCGCGGCCCGCGCCGCCTCAGCGGCGTCAGCGCCCCTTTGGATGGCTCCGCCCAGGGTAAGTGCCGCCGCACGCCTGCGCTCCGCTATCGCTAAAAAACCTGGGTACCGGGCATACGCCTCCTCCGTGCGCCGCAACAGCGCCAGGCGTTCCTCCTGGCGGACGCGCTCATATTCGGCCCGGATCTCCGCAAGCGACATACTACGCCTCCTCGTCCAAATTTACGAATATGTGGGCGATCTCTTCATCGGAATACTTTTTCTGTGGGTAATCCATGGAGTCTTTGACGCGTTTGCCGGGAGAAGGCTTTTCCTCGCGCGCGTCAAGCAGCGTTTGAACCTGTTGCGCGGTTTTTGCGCCGCCATCCAAGAGTTCTTTTATAAGCGTGCGCAGATACGCGTACGGCCGGTCCTTGCCCTGCGCCTTATTGGCGGCAAGCAGCAGCGCGTCCTTTTCCATGCCCTCCGCAATATAGCCCGCAAGCTGCGCGCGCTCGAGCGGGCGCGCCGCGCGGCCCATGCCCATGGCGGCAAACACTTCGCGCGCGAGCACTGAATCGGCATCTTCCGCCGCAAAGAGCGCGGCGATCGCGTCCGCGGTAAGCGTCCCTTCGCGGAAAAGCCGCTCCAGCACGCCATTGAGATATTGAAAGCTCGGGCGCTCCGCCTTGGTGACGGCGGGGCAGGCGGCAAGCACGGCCTCCTGCGTAAAGCCCCAGCCCTTTGTCCATTTTTCGTAAAGCTCAAGCTCGTCACGGGTGGGACGGCGGCTTTTGTTCCAGCGCTTCAATATGGCTGCAGCGCCCCCTGTTTTTTCTTCATATGCCGCGGCGTATTCCTTAGCGTCCGCCAATGTACTGACACCTTCCGACGCCCACGCACGGGCTACGGTATCGATATAGTTAACATGCACGCGCACACCCTTTTGGGACAGACAATGGGAAAGAAGCTCCAGAACCGCTTCCTCTGTCAGGTTGTAGACCTCCACCCAATCGTACAGATACCTGAGCTCCTGCGCGCGCAGCGTGCGCGGCGCAAACATCTGCTGCGCCGCCTGCACAAGCTCGCCGTACTTACCGGGAAGGAGTATGGGCTCGCGCGGGCGTTCGGAGGGGGCTGTATATTCCACCTCCAGCGGATCGGCGGAAAGTATACGCATCAGGCCCTCTCGCTGCCAGTAGGCGCAGGCGTCAAGCACTTCCTGTTCCGTAAGGCCCAGCGCTTCATGCATGGGGGCTGCGGAAAATGCGGGATAGCGGCAGAGCATCAGCCCATATAAATACACGCGCAGTTGCGTCCCATCGGCTGCGGGCATATATTCTAGCAGGAATAGATTATCAACGGGCGTCTGCTCAAGCGGCAGCGCTTCCTTTGCAAAGCGAACGGTCATACGAATCTCCTTGTTAGTGGATGACTTGCTTATTATACCACACGCCACACTTTCGTCGCCATGCATGCACACTGGCGGCGGAAGAATTCAACGCATTTTTCCAGCCGAAATTTTCTGATTTTGCGGCTTTTACTCGAAATTGTGCAAATTCTTATCGTCATACCTCGCAATTTTGCATATACATAAGGAGCAAGTCATGTTCTGCTCCCCAGGCGGAGCTTTCATCGTCGACACATCGGCCGTCCTTTCAAGGAGGCAGATTGCGGTCATAATCGGCTCTCGTAATTGGCATATAGGAGGTAGGCTATGGAACAAGGTGTTGTGATAATACCCATGTATCACACAAATGGAACGCACTGCGGCCTTGCGCGAATCCGGCACATGGGGAATTCAGCGCAGGTTGATGTGCGTTGGAGCGGCAGGCCGCGCAATGATCTGGAGCTTTTCCTAATTACGGAGGATGGCCCGCGCCCTGTACGTAACGGCAGGGCGACGATTGGAATAGGAAGAAGGCTCTTTGGCATAGCGGCCGTGAATGAGCAGCGCAATTGCGTTTGCTGCGGCCCTGTGCGGGGAGAAGAACGTGCCTTTGCCCAATCCATGTTGGTGTTTCGGCTTGGATTCCCTGTCTCTCCCCCGCCGATTCGTCCTCCATTTCCGCCCCGTCCCCCATTCCCCCGGCCAGGCGACGACCGTGACAGGGACAGGGACCGAGACAGGGACCGAGACAGAGATAGAGACAGAGACAGAGACCGTGACCGTGACAGAGACCGAGACAGAGATAGGGATAGAG
>JAEYSE010000093.1 GCA_023435025.1 Bacillota bacterium | reverse complement strand
CAGAAAATGTGGAAATCCATTATCGCGGCAGCGCTGCTGGTGATGATGGCGGTTGTTGCGGTTGGTTGCACGCCTGCGCCTGCTGCGCCTACCCCCGCACCCGTTGCGACCGAAGCCCCCGCGGGGACTGGTGCTCCCGCTGAACCCACTGCCGCACCCGCACCTGAAGGCTGGAAGCCCTCAGGCCCCGTTGAGATCGTTGTACCGTACGGCGCCGGCGGCTCGTCTGACCTTCTCGGCCGTGCCGTGGAAAAGGTGTGGAGCAAGTACTGCGACCAGCCCGTTGTTATTACCAATATGCCCGGCGGCGGCGGCGTTACCGGCTCGCTGTATGTAGCTGCCGCAAAACCCGACGGCCAGACATTGGTTCTCGCTTACGGCTCGGGCTGCGATATGTCCATGCCTTACCTGCAGGAGATGGAGTATGATCCGTTCAAAGCGCTCGATCCCGTCTGCCGTCTCTCTGTCCACACCGTTATGATCGCTACTCTGGCGGATTCGGAATTCAACACCCTGGCTGACGTTGTAAAGTGGTCCAACGAGTCCGGCAAACCCATCACCGTTTCCTCCTCCACCGCGAACGGCACGGTTGACTTGGTGTTCAAGGCATTCCAGTATTACACCAAGACCAACATGAACATCGTTCCTCATGACGGCACCGCTGGCGCCATCACCGACCTGCTCTCCGGCACCTACATGATCGGCGGCGGCCATCCCTCCGACGTGCTGCCCTATGTGCAGTCCGGCCAGCTCAAGCTTCTGGGCGTTGCTGCTGATGAGCGCGATCCCGCGATGTCTGATGTCCCGACGTTGGTCGAGCAGGGTATTGATTTCTGGGCATATGGCTCCATCAAGGGCATCGCTGTTCCCAAGAACACTCCCGATGAGATTAAGGCCTATTATGAGAAACTCTTTGCGGATATCTGCGGCGATGAAGAGTTCTTAACCACCATGATCGGTATGGGCCAGCCGGTTATGTACCAGAATACCGCTGACTTCACCAAGTATTTTGCGGATGCGAATGCAACCTATAAGAAAATGATCGAAGACCTCGGTATTGCGTATTACAGCTGATAATTAACTGTCCAATCGGGTTGTGGGGGATTTGACTGCATCCCCCACAACCACTTCATTTGGAGTTACATGCGGTAAAAAAGGTACATGAGTGAGAGGTATTGCGAACGCCAATGATACGGATTGATAACTCGTGAGCGCCTGAACTGAAAAGTTCCGGCCTACCACCATCAGGAAAGCGTCGCTGCAAAGGAGGCGGGCGGTTTGATACGGGTGTGGACCCGGTAAGAAGCGTCAGGCAAATCCTATTGCGGCTTGGATGTGAAAGGGAACAAGACATAGCGCCTGCTATGCCTTGCTTGAAAATAAGTTTGTTTGTAAGGAGAAGATTATGAAGGAGTCCATCCACAAGTATTTTAAGGTTGGGTTGATCAGCTTCATGGCGTACCCCAGCAGCCTGCGCGGCACAGATGAGAATGTACTTGCACTGCTCAAAAAGACGGCTGTAGACGATTATTTTGACGCCATCGAAGTAACCTGGATCAAGGACGATGCGCTGCGGGCGCAGGCTGCAAGCATGCTAAAGTCCTCGCATCTGACGGTATGCTACGGCGCGCAGCCGCGGCTGCTGACCACGGGGCTCAACGCCAACGATATCGACGAGGCAGGTCGCCAAGCCGCCGAAGCCACCCTGATGGAGGCCATCGACGAGGCGGAACAACTCGGCAGCAAGGGTATCGCGTTTCTGTCGGGCAAGTGGGCGGAAGAAACGAAGGATCAAGCTTATGCACAGCTTTTAAAGACCACGCGAAATCTATGCGCATACGCGAAAACAAAGGGCATGATGGTGGAGCTGGAGGTATTTGATTACGATATCGCCAAGAAGTCTCTGATCGGCCCCGCCCCGTACGCGGCGAAATTTGCTGCGGATATGCGGATGACCTGCGACAATTTCGGCCTGATGATCGATCTTTCGCATATCCCGATGACATATGAAAGCGGCGAGTTTGTCGTGCGCACACTGCGGCCATATCTGACGCATTTCCACATTGGCAATACGGTATGCAGGAACCCGCAAGCGGAAGGCTATGGGGACGAACATCAGCGCTTCGGTTTCCCGGGCAGCAGCAACGATACAAAAGAGGTGTTGGATTTCCTGCGGGTGCTTAAGAACGAAGGCTTTTTCAATGCGGAAAATCCTTATGTGCTGTCCTTTGAAGTCAAGCCCTGGAAGGACGAGGACCCGGATCTTGTGGTCGCAAACGCGAAGCGGGTGCTCAACCGCGCATGGGCGCTTCTTGAAGACTAGTAGGAAACAAGGCTGCAGGCAACCTGTGCCTGCGCGAAAAGGCTATGAGCGAAAGCTATGACGACGCGGACGCTTGTAAAGGTGAACGCGTAGAGCATTCTGTGTAAACCAAAGGAAAGGTGGATTGCAGTGCACAGAAACTTGAACGAAGAGCAAATAAAATACAAGGCGAAGGAACTTCGAAGCAATATTCTCAAAATGCTCAACGAAGCAAAATCCGGGCATTCCGGCGGGTCGCTGTCGGCAATTGATATCTTGGCGGTTCTATATCACAACGTGATGCGGCACGACCCCAACAACCCGCAGTGGAAAGAGCGGGACAGGTTTTTTCTGTCCAAAGGGCATGCCTGTCCCGCCCTTTATACGATATTGGCGGATTGCGGATACTTCCAAATGGACGAATTAAAGGGTCTCAGGAAATATAGCTGTATCCTTCAGGGACACCCCTGCATGCTGCACACGCCGGGCATAGAAGTTTCCGCAGGCTCCCTGGGGCAAGGGCTTTCCATCGCGACGGGGAATGCTTTGGCGGCGCGGCTGAACAATGAATCCTACCGCGTGTACTGTATGATGGGAGACGGCGAAATTCAGGAGGGTCAGATTTGGGAGGCGGCAATGACTGCCGGACATTACAAACTGGATCAGCTATGCGGAATCGTAGACTACAACGGCCTTCAAATCGATGGCCGTGTGGAAGACGTAATGGACATTAACCCATGCAAAGAAAAGTGGGAGGCGTTTAACTGGAACGTCATCGAAACGGATGGGCATGACGTTGTCAAGGTGGAGGAAGCCTTCAAACAGGCGGCGGCATACAAGGGCAAGCCCACCGTGATTATCGCACATACCGTAAAGGGCAAAGGCGTTTCATTTATGGAGAATTCCGCAGCCTGGCATGGGGCGGCGCCAAACGATGAACAACTTGCCGCAGCGTTGGCCGAGCTGGAAGCCTAGGAAAGGAGAACGCAATGCGGACGATCGATTTGAACTTGGATTTCAATAATATTAAAAAGAAGCCGACCCGGGACGGATACGGGGAAGGGTTGGTGGCAGCTGGTGAAAAAAATCCCGAGGTAGTGGCGCTGGGCGCGGACATCACGGCTTCCGTGCGGGTGGACTGGTTCAGGGACCGGTTTCCTGATCGTTTCCTCAGCATAGGAATTGCAGAGCAGAATCAAATGGGAATTGCCGCAGGTCTGAGCCTTGCAGGCAAGGTGCCATTTGTAACCAACTATGGCGTGTTTTTGGCCGGCAGGGCATGGGATCAGATACGTACCACGGTCTGCTACGCAAACCTCAATGTCAAGCTGGGTGGCGCGCACGGCGGCATCTCGGTAGGCCCGGACGGCGCGACGCATCAGGCGCTCGAAGAAATATCCATTATGCGCTGCCTGCCCAACATGAAGGTTGTAGTGCCCGCGGACTCCAACGAGACCAGAAAAGCAACATTGGCCGCGGCGGAGATGTACGGGCCGGTATACATAAGATTTGGTCGGGAAAAAGTGCCGTCCATTACAAGCGACGATACGCCCTTTGAATTTGGAAAGGCCTACTGTGTGCGCGAAGGTACGGATGTTGCCCTTATCGCCTGCGGAGTCATGGTATATGAAAGCCTTGTGGCGGCGGAGGCGCTCGCCAAAGAGGGCATCAGCGCCATGGTTATCAACAACCACACGATCAAGCCTCTGGATGAAGCAACGCTCCTTGAGGCGGCACGCATCACCGGCGCAGTCGTCACCGCGGAGGAGCATCAGGTGGCGGGTGGCATGGGGAGCGCCGTTCTGGAGCTTCTTGCGCAGAATCATCCGGTACCCGCAAAGATGGTGGGCGTGTACGACCGGTTTGGCTCATCGGGCGATCCCGACGTGCTGATGAAGGAGTTTGGCCTTGTAAGTGCCAATATCGTGGAGGCTGCAAAACAGGTTATTAAGAGGAAGTAAGATCAAAGAAATAAATAGTAGCAAGCAAAAATTGCTCCGCAATTTATGCTCAACCTCCGATCAGGGTACATGAAAATCCCTGACCGGAGGTTTGCACATACGAACGCGAGACTCCAACTCCACAGGAGATGTGAATAGAAAAAAAATTTGGAGGTGTCCTTATGAAAATTGGCTTCATCGGATTGGGCGTTATGGGAAAACCAATGGTAAATAACCTGTTAAAGTCCGGTTATGAAGTTGTTGCGTTTGACGTCTACGAAAGCAACATGCAGAAAGTCGCCGCAGCCGGCGCAGCCGTTGCCGCCTCATCCAAGGAGGTCGCCCAACAATGCGAAGTGGTCATTACCATGGTTCCCAACTCCCCGCATGTGAAGGCTGCAGTTTTAGGGCCGGACGGCGTGCTGGAGGGAGCCAAACCCGGTATGATTCTAGTGGATATGAGTTCTATAGCGCCTCTTGCCTCACAGGAAATCAGCAAAGCCTGTGCAGAAAAGGGAGTAAAAATGCTGGATGCGCCAGTCTCTGGCGGTGAACCCAAGGCAATCGATGGCACACTGTCCATTATGGTTGGCGGTGAAAAGGATGTGTTCGATCAGGTTTTCGATATTCTGTCAGCGATGGGTAGCAGCGTGGTGCATTGCGGAAACATCGGGGCGGGTAATACCACGAAGCTGGCCAATCAGATTGTTGTAGCGCTGAATATTGCGGCGGTATCCGAGGCATTTATGCTCGCAAGTAAGGCGGGCGTTGATCCGGAAGTTGTCTTCCAGGCGATTAAAGGCGGGTTGGCGGGTTCCACAGTAATGAATGCAAAAGGGCCAATGATTTTAAACCATAACTTTGCGCCCGGCTTCCGAATTGATCTGCATATCAAAGATTTGAATAATGCGATAGAGACCGGGCATGAGGTAGGCTCGCCGCTGCCTTTGACTGCTGCAGTCATGGAAATGCTGCAAACCTTGCGCGCGGACGGCTTTGGCTCAGACGATCACAGCGCCATCGCCAAGTATTATGAGAAATTGACAGGCTGCCAGATCGGCGGTTGAGTTCAGATACATCCGCAGTGCAGGGGGGGAAGATACCGTCTGCCCTGCGCGATGTCTGGGATTGGAAACGGTACATACCATTTTATGAGTCCAAGGAGAGGAATAGATGAGTAACACGATAGAGAAACTCAAACCCTTTATCAACGGCAAGTATGTGGAAAGCAAAAGCGGCAAATACATGGATGTCTTTGACCCGAGTACAGGGGATGTCATCGCACAAACGCCCTGCTGTACGGCGGAGGAAGTGGAGGCTGCTATTGCCGCGGCCCAGGCGGCTTACCCTTCCTGGTCAAATACGCCCTGCGCAAAACGAGTGGAGGTCTTGTACCGCTTCAGGGATCTTCTCATTGAGCACATGGATGAGCTTACCTACCTGCTTTGCCGCGAAAACGGCAAGAATTGGAGCGAAGCAAAGGGAGACCTGTTAAAGGTCAAGGAGCCCGTCGAGGTAGCGTGCGGCGCGCCAAGCCTGATGATGGGCGAAAGCTTGATGAATGTTACAGAGGGCTTCGACAGCACGCTGTATCGCGAATCCCTTGGTGTATTTGTAGGGATTGCGCCTTTTAATTTTCCTGGTATGATACCAATGGGATGGATGATGCCCATGTGCATCGCGACCGGTAACACGCTT
This sequence comes from Bacillota bacterium, assembly GCA_023435025.1. Lineage (GTDB taxonomy): Bacteria > Bacillota > Clostridia > Christensenellales > CAG-138 > JAEYLA01. The sequence goes on along the minus strand of JAEYSE010000093.1, from coordinate 81,498 downwards.
GTGTTAAAGGCCTCTTCCATGACGCCCATGACAAGCCTTCGCTTGGTGGGACTTTTGCAAGAGGCCGGTTTGCCCGACGGCGTGGTGAATATCGTAACGTGCTCCAGACAAGAGGCGGAACTCTTTTTGACGCATCCGGATGTCAAAGGGGTGACGCTGGTTGGTTCCACGAGCGTGGGCAAGCACATCTACGCAACGGCGGCGGCAAATGGCAAACGGGTGCAGGCTCTTTGCGAGGCGAAAAACCACGCTTTGGTCTTGGAGGACGCGCCCATCCAGCGTACGGTCGCGGGCATTTTGAACTCCTCGTTTGGATGTGCGGGCGAGCGATGCATGGCGCTGTCCGTAGTCTGCGTTCAGGAAAGCATCGCGGACCGTTTGGTGGAGGAAATACTCAAACAGATCAAAAGCAAGAAAATTGGGCCGGCTTACGACAAGACGACGGATTTGGGTCCCGTAGTGACTGCCGGACATAAAAAATTCGTGACGGACTGGATTGCAAAGGGCGTGGAAGAGGGTGCGCAGCTGATCCTGGATGGAAGGAATACGGTAGTGCCAGGCTATGAAAACGGATTTTATGTAGGGCATACCGTTTTTGATCACATTACGCCCGAAATGACAATAGGGCAAAGCGAGATATTCGGGCCGGTATTATGCATCAAGCGCGTTCGCGATTTTGAGGAGGGGCTGGCGCTTATGAATGCGAACCCCTTTGCAAACGGCTCCGTGATATTTACCCAGAACGGCTACTATGCGCGGGAATTTGCAAAACGCACACACGGCGGCATGGTGGGCGTAAACGTAGGGATTCCCGTGCCTGCCGGAATGTTCCCGTTTGCGGGGCATAAGAATTCCTTCTTTGGCGACCTGCACGCGCTGGGGAAAGACGGTATGCGTTTTTACACGGAATCCAAGGTGGTTACCACACGCTGGTTCAATGAGGATGAAATGAAAAATACCAAGGTAAGCACCTGGGATGGGGCCATCTGAGCCGCATCTGATATAATGGTATAGCTGGCTTTGGCTCTGACGATCACAGCGCCATCGCCAAGTACTATGAGAAATTGACAGGCTGCCAGATTGGTGGTTGAGTTCCGGCAAATAAGCCCGGGCAAGATTTCCGGTTTGAGCCTGCAAGTTTTGACCTATAAACTATTTAAATCGGTTACGAGCAAGGAGCAGAGACAATGACAAAAATCGTAGTATTGGATGGTTACACCCTGAACCCCGGCGATCTGAGCTGGGATTCCCTTAAGGCGCTGGGCGAGCTTACCGTATACGATCGCACGCCTGCGGATCAGATCGTGCAGCGTATTGGAGACGCCGATATCGTTTACACGAATAAGACGCCCATTTCCCGCGCAACATTGGACGCCTGCCGCAATATCCGGTTTATCGGCGTGCTCGCCACAGGATATAATGTGGTTGACGTTACTGCCGCCAAAGAGAAGGGCATTCCCGTCGCGAATATACCCACCTACGGCACCGCCGCGGTCGGGCAGTTTGCGATTGCGCTGCTGCTGGAAATCTGCCATCATGTGGCGCACCACAGCGACGCCGTGCATGAAGGCCGCTGGGAAAACAACGCGGATTGGTGCTTCTGGGATTATCCGCTGATTGAGCTTGCCGGGAAAACAATCGGCATTATCGGCTTCGGCAGAATAGGGCAGGCCACGGGCGCTATCGCCAAGGCGATGGGTATGCGCGTTCTGGCCAACGACCAGTATCAGAGCGATGCGGGCCGTGCGATTGCGGAGTATGTGGAGGTTGATACGCTGCTCAGGGAGTCCGACGTCATTGCGCTGCATTGCCCGCTGTTCCCCGAAACGGAAGGCATCATCAACAAGAATAACATCGCAAAGATGAAAGATGGCGTCATTATTCTCAACAACAGTCGTGGCCCGCTTATTGTAGAGCAGGACCTTGCGGATGCGCTGAATTCCGGTAAGGTATACGCCGCCGGTCTGGACGTTGTTTCCTCCGAGCCCATTCGCGGCGACAATCCGCTGCTCAAGGCAAAGAATTGCATCATAACGCCGCACATCAGTTGGGCGCCCAAGGAAAGCCGCCAGCGGCTGCTGGAAATCGCCGTAGCAAACCTCCGGGCTTATCTGGAAGGCGCGCCTAAGAACATTGTAAACGCGTGACGCTGATCAGACCGAAAGCTTAGGTGAAAGCCCGCGTTTACGGCAATCGGTTTGCGTCGCATGGACAAATGGCGAAACAATAAGGCCCATGCAATTGCATGGGCCTTATGCGATCGTTTGATGAGAAGCCGACAAGGCGGATGCGCCTTATCTTTTGATAAGGAGTACAGACAGGTCGTTTACATTGGTTCCGGTCGCGCCGGTTTTGATCAGCCCGCCGCACGCTTCTAGAGCGACATAGGCGTTGTTGTTTTCAAGCTCATCAAAAATGGAGATGCCCGACTGCCTCAGAACGCCTGCGGTCGTGTTGTCTACATAGCCGCCAGCGGCGTCTGTCGGGCCGTCCGTGCCGTCGGAACCCACCGAAAACACGGCCGTATCGCGTAGGCCGGATATACCCTCCGCGGCGGCAAGCGCAAGCTCCTGGTTGCGGCCACCCTTGCCTTTGCCCTTTAAATGCACCACCGTTTCGCCGCCCGCGATAAACGCAAGAGAGTCTTCCGTTTCCGCATATCGCCGCGCGATTGCGGCAAGAAAACTCCCAGCATCCCGTGCGGTGCAGCAGAGGCTGTCCGTTAGCACCATCGGCCGGTAGCCAAGACGCGTACAGCTTTCTTCCGCGGAAGCGCACAGCTGCTTTACGCTGCCGGTCACCTGAGTCTCCACGTTTTGGAGAGCCTTGGGCGTTTCCACGTTCAGGCAGGCCAACGCCTGTTCGGATAGGCGAAGCGCGTATCTTTTTACAATCGCAAGAGCGTCCGCACATGAAGAGGCATCCGGGTAAGCCGGGCCGGATGCGATCATGTCCAGCGGATCGCCGATGATATCGGACAGGACGATCGCATATACCTGCGCGGGGAAACAGTGCTGCGCAAATCTGCCGCCCTTTACGGCGGAAAGGCGCTTTCGGATGGTGTTCATTTCCACGATATCCGCGCCGCTGGCCAATAGCTGCTTGGTGATATCCTGCAGCTCTTGCGGGGGGATCAACGGTTTTTCAAACAAGGCGGAGCCTCCGCCGGAAAGCAGGAACAGTACAGTATCGTCCGGTTGAAGCCCCTTTGTCAGCGTAAGCGCCGCTTCGGTGGCCGAAAAAGAGTTATCATCGGGAACGGGGTGCCCGGCTTCATGGATTGTTGTTCGGAAAATATCGCCATGCGAATGCGCATACTTTGTAATGACGACTCCTTCGGTAATGGTATCGCCCAGAAGATCCACGGCAGCCTTTGCCATCTGCCATGCGGCCTTGCCTGCAGCAATCAGAAATACTCTACCCGGGAATACCTTGCCGGTGAGGGCGCGCGCTACGGCGGCATCGGGCAATGCGGCTTGAATGGCGTCCGCGATGATGTGATCCACATCGCTTCGAATACTCATATGATCGCTCCTTGCTGCGTGATATATTTATTTTACATGGCGATTGCTTAAATGTAAAATTCATCTTCTGAAATGCACATTGCAAAACCGTTTCAATTGGGCTTGTGTGTAGAAACCGGGGAATACTGAAGTCCAATAGCGGAACGGAATCGGTAAGTATGGCAGACGAAAAACGAGAAAATTAAATAAGTACGGCATGTTTGACACAAAAGACCAGCGAACGAGAGGAGTAGACTATGCAAACGGAAGGGTTTGGTAAGACACGAACGGTATCGGCAAACGGATTACATCTCCCCGCTCTCGGGCAAGGGGGGTGGCATATCGGAGAAAGGCCGGAAAAGGAACAAGCCGAAATGGATGCGCTCCGGCTCGGGCTTGAGCGTGGCATGACACTGATCGATACCGCGGAAATGTATGGCGGTGGAAAATCCGAGTCGTTAATCGGGCGTGCGCTACAGGGGAGAAGGCGTGAGGAATATGCCCTGGTTTCCAAAGTCTACCCCCACAACGCAGGCAGGCCGCAGCTTTTTGCAAGCTGTGAGGCGTCGCTCAAACGGCTGCAGACCGATTATCTCGATCTGTATTTATTGCACTGGCGTGGCAGCGTACCTTTGGCGGAGACGGTAGAAGGTATGGAGGAGCTTGTAAAGCGCGGGAGCATCCGCCGCTGGGGGGTATCCAACTTTGATACGTCCGATATGGAGGAGCTGTGGCGCATCCCAAACGGCAAAAACTGCGCCGCAAATCAGGTGCTGTACCATGTGGGATCGCGGGGGATTGAGTTTGATCTGCTCCCGTGGCTCCGCAAACATGACGTTGCGGCAATGGCCTATTGCCCGCTGGCGCAGGCGGGTTTTCTCCAGAGAGGAAGGCGGGACCTGCGCACGGATAAGACACTTAACGAAGTCGCGAAAAAATACGGGATCAGCGTGATGCAGCTTTTATTGGCGTTTGTGCTCCGGCAGGAAAACGTCATCGCCATTCCGAAAGCGTCCTCTCCCACCCATGTGGAAGAAAACGCGCGCGTGTCCGGGCTTTCCATTGCGGCGGAGGATTGGAACGAAATCGATAGGGCTTTCCCGCCGCCGGCGAGAAAAGTCATGCTGGACATGGAGTAGCGGGTATGTGCCCTGATTGTCCGGGAGGAAAATAAATTTTTTCAGTGTCTGCAAAAACCTGACATACAGCTGTCAGGTTTTTGTATTATACTGGAGGCAGAAACGTTGCAGGAGGCGATATGGAAGCGCGGTATATCGATTTGACGGCGGAGAATATAAGCCATGAACATGTCTGCTGCGCCATAGCCGATCAAAAACATCAGCATGGCGTGGACGTCAAGCGGGACTGGCTCAGGGAAAGGGTGCGCGAAGGGCATGTGTTCCGGAAACTGGACGCGAAGGGCAAGGTGTTCATTGAATACGCCCCGCTTGAAACGGCATGGGTCCCCGTTGTGGGAGACAATTATCTCTATATCTACTGCCTGTGGGTATCGGGAAGCTTCAAGGGGAAAGGGTATGGAAGAGAGCTTCTTTCATACTGTATCGAGGACGCAAAAAGGCAGGGCAGGTCCGGGGTCTGTGTAATCAGCTCAAAAAAGAAGAAACCGTTCTTGTCAGATCCAAAGTTTATGGGGCTATATGGCTTTGTGCCGGTGGATGAAATTGGCGAATATCTTTTACTGGCGCTGTCGTTCGATGGAACAAAGCCACGGTTTACGGAGCGCGCAAAGGCGCAACGTATTGTGGGCGAAGAGCTGACGATTTACTATGGCGCGCAGTGCCCCTATATCAGGAACTGTATTGAACAGGTAGAAGGCTATTGCACGGCCCATTCTATTCCGCTCACGCTGATCGCGGTGGATACATTGGAAAAAGCGAAATCCGTTCCCGGCGTGTTCAACAACTGGGCCGTATTTTATGGCGGAAAATTTGAAACCGTGCATCTGCTGAACGAAGGTTATCTGGGGAAGCTGCTTGCACGCAGGGGGGATATGAAATGACGGTTTATGAAAAAAGCCTTGTAGTACTAAACGAGTTATTCGGCAGGGATTGCCAGTTTGCGCTGGCGACTTCAAAGGCGGATGTTCCTTCCGTCCGGGTGGTCGATACCTTTTATGACGACGGCTCGTTTTATATCGTTACCCATGCACGCTCTCAAAAGGCCATGGAAATCCGCGCAAACGAACGGGTGGCCCTGTGCGATAAACTGTACCGGTTCAGCGGTACGGCGCGCTCTGTCGGGCATCCGCTTTTCCATGAAAACAGCCGGATCAGAAGTAAACTGATCCGTGCGTTTGAGCCCTGGTATTTCAAGCACAATGACGAGAACGATACTGACATGTGTTACATCAGAATAGAACCCGACACCGGCTTTTTTTATAAAGATGGAACAGGATATCAAGTTGACTTTCGGCAAAAAACGGCGGAAGAATTTCCGTTTGTTTTCGACACAATACTAACGGAATAACCAGCGCACTTAAAAAAGGCCCTGTATGGAGCGTCCATACAGAGCCTATTCATTATGTCCCCGGTATCAGCCGCAAAAGCAGGTTGGAGTTGTAGAAGAAGCTGCCAAAGTACGAGCCTTCTATAAAATCGCCCACCTTGGGCAATATGATAAGCAGTATGGGCACAATAAGGAATATCAGGTACATCGCCAGAAACCCGCGAATCAACCCGAAGCATGCGCCAAGCAGGCCGTCTGCCGAGTGCAGCACCGGCAGACCGTTTCGTGCGTATGTCACAAGGTGTATGACAAACATGAAGACCAGCCGTATTGCAGCAAACAGAACCAGTACGGCCAGCAGGTTCAAAAACACGTTGACGATGGTCAGGTTATAGTATTCGCCCAATGTGGACGCACCCTCCTCCGCAAAGGCCTCGCGCGCAATGTTCTCAGAAATGCGTTCCCCCATGGGTACGGGAAGCGTAGCGGTTTCCATCACGCCGGAAAGCTGCTCTGCGCTCAAAGCGGAGATGGGGGTCTTACTTAGCTCCATATCTTGCACCAGCTCCGCGCCTTCCGTATAATAGAGCGCCATGGTATAAAGCTGGTCGTCCGCCTTGATGGTGTTGGTAACAAGCGGGCGAAAGGCGAGGGCAAGCGCGAATGCGAGCAAATACGCTCCCAGCGAGAGTACCGTATGTACAAAGCCTCGGTACCAGCCGCCCAGCAAAAACACCGCAAACAGCAGCAGTACTGCAATATCTAATAAATTCATAAAAAGCCTCCGTTCCCAGTTTCACCAGAGGTAAGGGCTACGCAACTTTGACTGTATAGCAAGCCGAAGCGGAATTCAGCAAAAGCGTGCCGGAATCGATCTTTTCTGCGGCTACGATCTCCGCTGCCACATGGCGGGAACTTACCTGTTTCCCGTCCGAGCCATATACCGTGTAGCCGTCGGTTGTCACAGCCACCAGCCGGCCTCCCATCACAAACGCGTCCACCGTACCGGATGGAAGCTGGTAAAGCCGCTGCGTGGTCCCGGCCACGTCAGCGTCTTTTGCCGTCAGGAGCTTTACCGTGCCGGGTTTGTCGGAGCTGCGGGGTCTTAGCAGGAAGAGTGGATTGCCGGATGCCTCATAGTCCATCACTTCCCAGCCGTAAAGCATTTCGCGGTAGCTTTCGCGGTTGCCCTCAAGCGAGTAACGGATAAGCTGGTTGGTACCTACCGCGTATATCCCGGAGGAGGTAAAGTAAATGTGCTCAATTAGTTGGTTCTGTATTTGCATCACGCCGCTGGTCGCCGCGCGCGTCATATCGTATATGGTGATTGTGGAGAGCGGGGTGCCGCTGTCCAAAGACGTTGTGAGCACATACAGGTACTCGCTGCCCGCAGTATAAAAACCGTAATCCACAATGAACTGGCCCGGGAACGTCAGCTCGTCCTTCTGCGCGCCTGTCCTGTCAAACACCTGTATGGTCTCCGCGCCGGTGTCGTCGGTTTTCAGCGCTGCCACCGTGGTAGAGCCGCAGGTTACGTACAATAACGTTCCGGTAAATTGCACGGGGTAAGTCTCGTTTACAATTTTCAGTGCCGCGCTGTTGTAGAGCGCGTGGATCTCTGGGCTTGCGGCAAGTTTTAGGCCGGCCGTCTTAACAGGCGCGTGGTAGTCGTTGTTTTCGTTATTCAAGTCTTTGTAGTAAAGCGTACCGTCCTTGATGTACAAAAAGCCATTGCCTGTATAAAGCGCGTTATCCTGCGGGGCAAACGGCATCTGTACCAGGGAAGCCTGGGAGGACATGGAATTGCCTAAAAGGAGTATACCGGCGACAATACCGGCAAGTATCAAAAGTAAAATGCCGAGTAAGAAGAACAGGCGCAATACGGTCCTGCGCTTGTTTTTTGCTTTTCGGCGGCGTTTTACTTCCATTTCAGCCCGGCTCCTTATTCAAGTATCATTATATCTCGTACAGGGAAAGTACCTGGTTGGCGACGGCTTCCTTGGTGGTCCGTAAATCCATCGCCTGCTTTACAAGGTACCGGTGCGCCTGCGCCTCGGTCATGGCAGCGTTCTCCATCAGCAGGAACTTGGCATGGTCCACCAGGCGCTGCTGCTCCAATCGTCTTTCAAGCGCGCGCTTTTCCTGCAGTACCTGATTGAGCCGCGTATGGGTGGCCATTGCAATTCTTAAGGTATGCAGCATTGCGCTGCGCGTCATGGGCTTAGCTAGGCACAATACCCCACCCGGCTCTACGCGCTCAGCCACTTCCTCATTCAATTCCGCCTTTACCAGCAGTACAACGCCCGCAGCGGTGTTCGTTACAAAGTCCAGCGCGAGATCGTGCCCGAACTCATCGGATAGTGGCGAGTTGATGAGAACAAGCGCAAAATCGCCTTCCGCCAGGCTCCGGCGGGCTTCTGCGCCGTTTTGCGCAAGCATAAGCTCGCCCGGTATGGCGCCCAGCATATCCTGCAGAAGCTGGCTACCTTTCACGGTGCCTGAAATTAAAAGAATTCGGTCCGTTGCCACCACCCCCTTTGCCGCATGATGCGCAATCGCCTGAAATCCCGTTATACGTCAAAGAGCGGGTCTTCAAGCGCGGGGAGGGCGGAGGGCTCGAATTTGTCTGCGTCCCGTTGCACCTGAAACAAGTGCAGCCGTACCTGCTCGGGCAGTACGCGGGCGATAAATTCGCTCTTTTCGGCAATCAACACGGCGTCCAGCAGCGTTTGCGGCAGACGGCTTAAAGGCTGGTCTGCATCAGCCGCCTTGGGTAGAGGCAGCTTTTCTTCCATGCCCTCAAGCCCCGCGTAAAGAAGCAGTGCGAACGCGAGGTAGGGGTTGATTGCAGGGTCGGGGGCTCTAAGCTCCATACGGGAGGATTCGCCCTGTGCGGCGGGGATACGAATCCACTGTGAGCGGTTCTGGTGGGACCAGCCGACATACCCCGGCGCTTCCATTTTACCCAGACGCTCGTAGGAGTTGGGCATGGGGTTCAACAGCGAGGTCATCTCGGAAGCGCGGCGCAATATACCCGCCAAAAAGCTTTCTGCTTCGGAGGAGGGCGCTTCGCCCTTTTCAAAGAGGTTGGTGGTACCGGAGAGCAGACTCATGTTTACATGCAGCCCGCTGCCGATCACGCCGGGTATGGGCTTGGGTAAAAAGGAGGCAAACAGTCCGTTCTTGTTGGCGATCGTGCGGATCACCTGCTTCAATGTCATCAGGTTGTCCGCCGCACGCAGCGCCCCAGCGTATTTTAACACAATTTCGTTCTGGCCGGGGCCGGATTCGTGGTGGGAGCTTTCTACAGCAATACCCATGCTTTCGAGCGTCAGGCAGATTTCGCGCCGTACGTTTTCGCCGCGATCCCGCGGGGCAAGGTCTAAGAATCCGGCATTGTCGTGTGGTTTACGGGTGGGGTTGCCCGTGTCATCCAATTGAAAGAGGTAAAACTCACATTCCACACCGATCTGGCAGGTATAGCCCATTATCAGCGCCTTGCGCACGGCTTCGCGTAGCAAGTTCCGGCTGCTGCCCGCAAAGGCAGTGCCGTCCGGATGTTGGATATCGCAAAGAAGCCGCGCCACGCGGCCCTGCTGCGGCCGCCACGGCAAAAGCGCAAGCGAATTGGGGTCGGGCAGCAGCATCAGGTCGGATTCAGCAATGTGCAAAAACCCGGGCACCAGGGAAGCGTCGAAGGAAACGCCGTCTACAAGTCCGCGCGGAAGCTCCGAGCTTAACAAGGATATGTTGCGGCCGCGCCCGAACAGATCGCAAAACACCAACCGGACGAACTTGACGTCGTTCTCCTCCACAAAGGAAAGAAGCTCTTCCTGTGTATAGCCCATGCCGAACCTCCTGTATAAATGTAATCTTGTTTATTTTGCAACGAAATTGCAGGATTGCCTGCGCAAATTCGCGTTGAAAATGTGCCGTTTGATTCATGCACACACCTTGCCTCTTCATGCACATGGGGTGTGCATGGACAAGTCCCCGTTTTGGGGCATCGGTGGATAACTCTGTGCATAATGTTGATAACTACTGTGCAAAACATTCCGGAGATGGTGTGCAGAAACATTTTTATTCCCTGCATGCACCCATGTGCGTGTTCGATTTCTTCCGGATTTTACCGAACAAACGGATATCTTGTCGTAAAAGCGCAGGTTATGCAAGGCGCTTCCGCCAAAACGGTTTTGGATAACATAACCAAAAGGCTCCGCCCGTTTATGCACCGCTTCATGCAATTATGCAAGCGGGTTACGTTTGGGCATCACGGGGCAGCTCCACCTTAAAAGCTCGCCGCCAAACGGCTCCGCCGCATGGATGGCGCGGGTGGTCAGTTCGTCCACGTCCTCCTGAACGAGCGCGCTGAGCGCATGGATGGTGAGCATGTGCGGCAGTGTAAGCTCGGACTTGAACTGCGGCTCGCCTATCGCAAAGCCTACGGCCTTCGCTTGCTCCTGAAATAAAAGCCGTGTCTGCTCGCTGGGAAAGCACATCGAAAACGTAAGCCGCCGTACAGCGGCAAGGCCGTCCCCCGTTTTTCTGAGCCGTTCAATCAGCTCAGTGTTCAATACCGTCTGGTACTTTGCGGCATCGGGCAGCAGCAGCGCATGGTAGGTCAGCCAATCGGGCTCATGCGCGGAGCCGGGGGAAACCCGCAGGAGCTTTTCCTTTTCGGCAATGCGTTCCATTGCCTCTAAAGCATCTTCCGGGTCCCGCGCATAAAAGTAATATTGCCTGAGCGCGTCCATATGGATCATGCCAGCATATACGGCGTCACGAAGCGCGCGCAGCAGCTTGCGCTCTATTTTGTCGCATCGGCGCGCTTCGCGCGGCGTAAAAGCTTCCGCCTCACTTTCGCGCGGGGAAAGCGCGCAGTACACCAGCGTCTCGTACCCCGACATGGGCTCGTCGTAGCCCGTATCCACTATAAAATGCGCCCGTACCCCCTGCAGGGGCCAGACGTAACTGAAAAAAGTATCTTCCGCTTGCTTGCGCATGCCGCTCCTTTCCGAATACCCCCCTTAAAGTACCATTTTATCAGCAGGTAGGCAAGCATGCAAGAGAATAGGGGCTTTGAAGGAGGTCGAAGGGTGTAAAGCTTTGATGAACGGGCGGAATGAACAAACCCCTTCCAATGTATTGGACGGGGCGAAAGGACTTCAAGTATCTCTGAGTTTGGAGGCAGAGCCTCCAACATACTTTACTTCAACAACTCGCCGAGCTCATCCACCGCGCTGTCGAACGCGTCGAGCGAGGTCAGTATGCTTTCGGGTTTGGTCAAATCTACGCCCGCATTCTGCAACAGCGTGATTGGGAAATCGCTGCCACCGCTTTTGAGGAAGGCGAGATACTGTTCCAATCCATGCCCTTCGAGTATGCCGTGCGCGAGAGCGACCGCAGCACAGAAGCCCGTGGCATACTGATAGACATAGAACGCGTTGTAAAAGTGCGGAATGCGCGCCCACTCAATGCGGATCTCATCGTCCACCACCACGCCGGGGTAGAACAGCTCGTTAAGCTTGCCGTACTCCTCGCACAGTGCATCTACCGTAAGCGGATCTCCCGCCTCGCACATGTAGTGCGTCTTTTGCTCAAATGCCGCAAACATGGTCTGGCGGTAGACGGTGGTCCGGAACTGCTCCAGGTAATGGTTGATGAGATAGGCCCTGCGGGCGGGATCGGTTTCGGTTTTTAGAAGATGACGGGTTAAGAGCACCTCATTGACGGTGGAGGCAACTTCTGCCGCCATAATCTTATACTGCGCGTCCTGGTAAGGGAGGCTGGTGTCGGAATAATAGGAATGAAGCGCGTGCCCAAGCTCGTGCGCCAAAGTAAAGGCGTAATCCTCTTCCTCTTGATAGTTTAGCAGCACATACGGGTGCGTGCCGTACGCGCCCCAGGAATACGCGCCGGTGGTCTTGCCCCTGTTTTGCGGCACGTCGATCCACCTTTCACTATAGGCGACGTCCAGCATTTTGGCATAATCCTCGCCCAAGGGCTTTAAAGCTTCCTTTACAAGTGCCTTCGCGTCCTCGTAGCGGAGCTTCTTGGGCGTGGCGGGAACGATTGGCACATAGAGGTCGTACATATGGAGCTGGTCCAGCCCTAGAGCGCGGCGGCGCAACTGGAGGTATTTCTCTATGGAGGGCAGACGGCTTTTGATGGCCTCAATCAGGCCATCGTATACCGAAAGCGGAACGTTGGTGGAGAACAGCGCCGCGCCGATGGCGCTGTCGTAGCTGCGTGCCTTGGCAAAGAACACGTCGGATTTCACACTTGCGGCATAGGAAGCGGCAAGCGTGTTCTTTAAATTTAAATAGGAAGCGTAAAGCGCCTTGTACGCATTTTTGCGTACATCCCGGTTCTTGCTTTCCAAAAAGCTGCGGTAATTGCCCTGCGTCAATTCCACAGTATCGCCGTCGTCGTCCGTGATCTTGCCAAAGCGGATATCCGCGTTGTTGAGCATGGTGAATACCGAGTCCGCCGCGGCAAGCGGCTCACCCGCCAGCGCCATAATCCGTTCTTCGTTGGCGGTTAGCGTGTGCGGCCTTCGGCGAACCAAATTATTGAGCACCCGGCGATATTCTTTTAGCATGGGCGAATCGATCCAGCTTTGCAGCGTGCCCGGGTCGATGGCGAGTATCTCCGGGGTCATGAAGGAAGAAGCCGCGCCGTAAGCTACGCTTTGCTGCATAGCCCGGTCGGTCATGCCCTGGTACTTGGCCACGGCGTTATCCTCATCCCGGCGCATATGTGCGTATACGTAGAGCCGCTCCAGCTTGAAAGAGATGGCGCTTTCCTGTTTCAGGCCAACCAGCAGCGCTTCCGCACTGGTGAAGCTGCCGGAAAGCCGCGGAAACGCGGCAATCGCCTGCTGTACTTCTCTGAATTCCGCCTCCCACGCTTCGTCGGAAGCGTACATGGCGGTAAGGTCCCATGTCAGGGCGGCGTCGAGTGCCTGCCGCGCGGGTAATGTCTTGGGCATATGAGTCCTCCTTGGATAGAATAGGATATAGTTGTTGGGCTTACAGCGTGCGCGGCCCGTCGCGCAGTTCATCCGGGTCCGGGTCGGGCACGGAGTCCGGATCGATCACGGAAATTTCGGGCCCATCCACGCGCGCCGCGGTATCCACATACAGTGCGGTCTGGAATGCGGCGGAGTAGGGCGTAACAAGAGCCCCTGCAAAAGCGATCAACACGGCCAGGAGAATGAACGCCGCCTCAATATTCTGCCACAAAAGCAGCGCGGGCAAACACAAAATGCCTGAAATCACGCTTGCTACAAGAGAAAGCAGCAGCGTTGCGCCTACAACGCGCCAAAAGCGCTTGACGGTCAGCTTGAACGCGCGGCCTACGGCAGAAAAAGCAAACTTCTTTTCATGTGCCGCGACTGGGTAGATGAGTATCAGGAACGTGTTTAATATGATGGTAATCAAAACGATCAGCAGTATAGTAACGCCGATGGTAATGAAGAAAGTCGGGGGCATTGTTCCGGATGCAAAATAGCGAATAGAGGAGGAGAGGGAACCCAGCGTACCGAAAATGAAGAAGAAGAGATACATCAAGGAGACGATGATGCCAATTCCCAAATTCAGCACAAAATGCGAGAGGAACGTGGTGTAGAAACGCTTAAGACCGATGGGCAGCGCATACCGGAAAAGTTGGCCCAGCGTGCCTGCGCGTCCTTCCATGCGTTCCTCCATTTCCAGAAACACTGCGCCTTGGTACATGGGCGTAAGCAGGAAACGACTCACAAGGGAAAGAATCGAGGCCAGCAGAGTGGAGCCCAGCACCGAGCTGATATCCGCTAATCCGGGGTCCGTGGAAATACTGCTTAACCTGCCGAACTGGGAAAAGTCAGTTTGCATGTTCGACCAAAACCCCATACGGCCCAACTCGGCAAACTGCGGGAGCGTTATCAGCAGCGAGGGCAGGCTGACCAACAAGAGAGACACTAAAAACATCTGCCAAAAGCCGCGTTTGTAGAGCTGCCAGGCGATGCCGAATATCCCACGCATGCGCAGCGGCGCGCGGGCAAGGGGGGGATAAGGGGTCATCATATCCATAGCTTGCACCTCCGTTTAGAGCGTTCGCGGCCCGTCGCGCAATTCATCCGGATCGGGGTCAGGCACGGTGTCCGGGTCGATCACGGAGTATTCCGGCCCATCCACGCGTGCCGCGATATCTACGTACAGCGCGGTGCGGAACGCGGCGGCGTAAGGGGCGGTAAAAGCCGATCCAACGGCGGACAGAACCACAAGGAGGACAAACATCGCCTCAACATTCTGCCACAAAAGCAGCGCGGGCAAGCACAAGATCCATGAAAGCAGGCCGACAACAAGCGAACAGAGCAGCGTAGCGCCCAATATGCGCCAGAAGTGCCGGATGGTCAGTTTGAACGTGCGGCCTATGGCTGCGAACGCAAACTTTTTTTCATGCGCCGCAACAGGGTAGATGAGCGCAATAAACGTATAAAAGATCAAGGCGAGCAGGAATATCAACGCAATCACGATACCAAACGTGATCAGGAAAGGCGTGGGCAGAGCTCCGTTCTCTAAATCACGAAAGGATGATATAGCGGAAAAAACCATACCGAAGACACCAAACGTGTATATAACGGAGACTACCAAACCAAACCCCATCTGCAGAACATACTGGGCAAGGAATGTGGTATAAAACCGCTTGAGGCCAATGGGCAGGGCGTAGCGGAAGATCTGCCCCAGCGTACCGGCGCGCCCTTCCATGCGTTCTTCCATCTCCAGATAGACCGCGCCCTGGTACATGGGCATGAACAGAAATCCCCAAACAAGGCCAACAAGGCATACCAGAAGCATGGAACCCAGCATTGCGCCCACTTGCTGAAAGCCGGCTCCCGTAGAGAAGTCGCTTAACTGGCCGAACTGGGCAAATTCGCTTTGGATATCAGGTAACACCATATTTATCATGGAGAAATACGGCAGCATTACCAGCAGTACAGGCAGGCCAACCAATAAGAGGGATACCAAAAACAACTGCCAAAAGCCTCGCTTGTAGAGCTGCCAGGCAATACCGAATATCCCGCGCATGCGAAGTGGGGCGCGGACCAATGGCGGATACGGCGTCATGGAATCCATAGCGATACCTCTCTTCAATAAATAATACCATCAACTCATATGGTATGCGGGCCACGCAGTATCTATGGCCTACCTTCCCAGCAATTCCTGTGCAATTGCAGCGGCGGAGCGGAAGGAAAGCGGGGAACCGCCGTTTACCCCGGCAGCGGCCGCATAATCGATGCAGGCGTTCTGGATGCTGTCCACATCCACGTCCTTGCCCTCCCGCAGCAAAGTGAACTGAACAAGTTCTATAAATTCCTTCAGTTGCGGGGGCGGGAGGCTGATGCGAAGCGGGAAGAACGCGTCCTCCGCCTTTCTTGCCGCAGCGCAGAAGAGCAGGTTGGTTTCTGTCAAAAGCGTCAGGGAAAGTGCCGCGCGGAGCCGGGGCCACGCAGGGTCCTGCGAATCGAATTCATCCAGGAATAGCAGGAACTTTAACGGCTGCTTTAAAAGCTGCGGCAGCGCGCGCGTCAAACCGGGCAAATGCCCTGGCGGGCAGTAAACCAACCGGAGCTCGGGCAGCTCCCGCGCAAGCGAAAATATCTGTGTGGTCTTGCCCGCGCCGGCACCGCCCGTCAGCAAAAAGTTCTGCGCCTTTTCTCCGCGCATAAAGCGGATGGCGTTGTGCATGGCCTGCTCACGCTGGGCCTGGTAGAACGTAAACGCGTCCTCTTCGGGTAGGGAGTGAGGGCTAAGACCCGAAAGCGTGCCGTCTTCATCCACCAGGAAAAGCCGGTAGCGTGTAAACACGCCATACCCGCAGGTTGCGGCGTAATTCCAGAGGTCATCCAGCAGCAGCCCGCGGTCCGACGAATTATCAAGCCTTACGTAGAGCTCCTCCAAAGATGCGTCTGCAGCGTAGGGGTCCTTTTGCTCTTCCGTCTGGTAACGCCAGCTGATGAAGTCGTTTTCGTCTATGGGCAGCGGGAGAGGCTCGGGCACAGAGGCAGGGACCGCGGCAGGCGTAGTCTGGGGCAGAGGCCGGTTGGTCGTCCCCCCCCATACGGCGGAAGAAAGCACGCTGATATTATCCTTTTGTGGCGTGCGGCGGGCGTTGCGCTGATCGCGCGCTTTTTCGCCGATCCACCGTTTGGCAATGACGCTGTTGAGCGAAAAGAGCACGTCCATTCGCTTAAGATCCGCACGCATTGCGGTAGAGAGGGGCTCGTCCCACACGCCGCGCGCGGCGGCGGCGGAAAACGGATTTTCACGTTCGGTCAGCACCCAAATTAAAAAGTCCCGGAACAGATCCCCACTTACACGGCGGTACCTGCCGCTCAGCAGCGCGGCGCAAAGTGCATGATAGTCCTTTGCTGCGGCAAGCGGATCATTCTGCAACAGATGCGAGAGCATCGAGGCGAGGCAGGCAAACGGCTGCTCCTGCAATGAATCCCGGAGCACCGTAAAACGGTTGAGCGCGCTGAACAGAGTCAGGCATCCTTCCTGGCAGGGCATATCCTTGAGCGACATGCGGTAGCCCCCTTTGCTTATATGGTTACAGTATAAAGCAATTACGCAAAAATGGAAACGGACAAGACGTTTTTTTCATATTCGAGATATTTTATTTTTTAATATACCTTGACAGGCGAGGTATTGCATAATATGATATAACACGTTAGGAAAAAACAGGAAGGGGGCATCGGGTTGTCTATTACGGCGGATCTGATACGCGGCCATACGGATACTATCATACTCGCTCAGCTTCTTAGCAAGGACAGCTATGGGTATGAGATCAATAAGGCCATACAGGAAAAGACCGGCGGCGCTTATGAAGCCAAGGAGGCTACGCTGTACTCTGCCTTCAGGCGGCTGGAGGCTGCCGGGCTCATATACTCCTACTGGGGGGATGAAACGACGGGTGCGCGTCGCAGGTATTACTCCATTACGCCTTCGGGGAGAGCGGCGTATGAAAAGAACAAAGCGGATTGGCAAGAAGCCAAGACGTTAATTGACAGCTTGCTGTAGGGGGAGCAAACCATGAACGAAAAATTAGAGGTAACGGTAGAGCGGCTCTTTGCGAATGCGCCAAAGACCCGCAGGGCAATGGAGCTTAAGGAAGAACTCTTGGGCAACCTTAACGAAAAGTACAACGATCTGATCGCGCACGGCATGCCGGAAGAGGAAGCGCTCAAAAATGTTGTCAGCGGCATCGGGGATGTGGACGAACTGATTCGCGGATTAAAGGAGACGGATGTTATGGATCACTCTGAAGTACAACGCCAAAGAAAAAAGACGGCAATGGTTGTCACAACCGCGCTGGCGCTCATTATGCTGGGGGTGCTTATCCTCATACTGGGCGTTGCGGCGCTCCACCTGAACCCGGTTGTGATGACGGTGATCATGATCGTATTTATCGTAACGGCCAGCTGCATGCTTGTGTACCACTTTTTGTCCCGCCCCAAGTATGTAAAGGCGGATGATACGCTGGTGGAAGAGTTCAAACAATGGAAGTCCGTTTCCAGCAGGAACGAGGAGCTTCGCAAGTCCATTTCCTCCATCCTGTGGCTGGTGACGGTCATCCTTTTCTTCCTGATCGGGTTCCTGATCCCCCGGACATGGCCGTTCGCCTGGATTATTTTCCTTGTCGCCGCGGCGGTGGAAGCAATCATCAAGCTGGTGTTCCGGCTTCGGGAGGACCGTCATGAGTAACCGGAACAGTATTATCATCAGGATTATCATCTGGGGAGCAGTCGCGATATTTTTGCTCAGCGCGCTTGCCATGCTGATAAGTAGGGCTGTCAGCGGAAAAAACGCATGGAATACAGACTTCTGGGGGGATATTCGCACTGTGCAGGAAGAAAGCTTTTCGCTCGATGCAATCGATGAACTGGAATTCGATTTTTCCAGCATGGATATCTCCGTAATTTTGACACAAGAGGAAGAGCTGCAGGTGAAGCTGCTTGCAAACCGGGAGCTTCGGTCGGATGAACGCTTTATTTCTTCTTCTGACAACGGACGCGTCTTGGTGAGAAGCCAGCCCCGGGTTGATTTTTTCTCGCTCTGGACACTTAACGGCTTCAAAAAGCTGGAAGTATACCTGCCGGAACGGTACAGCGAAGCGCTCAAGCTCACGACCGCATCCGGCAACATCACCCTGCCGGATGGACTCACCCTCAAAACGATGAAGATGCACCTAAGCTCCGGGGACTTGCGCGGCGGCAATATCCAAACGGAAGACCTCAGCCTTGGCGTATCCTCAGGCAACATAAGGCTGTCTCATCTTAAGAGTGGGCGCTACACAATGGAGATTACATCCGGCGATACGACGCTCGAAGCCTTGGAAGGAACAGGCTCAATCGGAAGCTCATCCGGCAACATTCGTATCGAGAGCCTTACGGGCGGTGGACAAAATATTTCAACAACATCGGGAAATATTACGCTGGAGCAGTTTACCGGCCACGGTGAGATTTCCACGCAATCCGGGGATGTCAGAATTGGGAGCGCATTGCCTCAGGGCGATCTTAACTTGCGTGTGACCTCCGGCCGTATATCTGTTGAGCTTGCAAAGGAAGCGGCTGTCAACCTGGAACTTGGCGTTACCTCCGGTAATATCAACAGCACGCTGCCGCTGTTTTTCATACAGGACAACAAGCGGGCTTCAGGGAAGATCGGAGAAAATCCAAGCGCTACGCTTTCCATCAGAACTACATCGGGGGATATTTTGCTTTCTCAGGCAGAGTAGTTATAAGAAACAAACAGCGCGAAAAAAATCTTGCGGGGCATCTCTTGTGATGCTATACTAATAAGGGCTCGAAAGAAACGCCTAAAACGCCTCCTGATCATGGGGGCGTTTTTTATTTTTTTATATTACGGCAACCACGGCTAGAATAAGGAAAAAGACGCTTATTTCTACAGCCGAAAAAAGTATAATGCATAGGAGGAAAGTATGGCAACCAAGCTGGTATTTGTAACTGGAGGCGTGGTATCATCGCTGGGCAAAGGGATTACTGCAGCGTCGCTGGGGCGGCTTTTAAAGGCACGCGGTCACTCTGTCTCCATTTGCAAGCTTGATCCTTATATCAATGTGGATCCTGGCACCATGAATCCCTACCAGCATGGCGAGGTATACGTCACCGACGACGGCGCGGAAACGGACCTTGACGTTGGCCATTATGAGCGCTTTATAGACGAACAGCTTTCCCGCGCAAACAATACCACCACCGGGCAGGTGTATTCCACCGTTATCGAGCGTGAACGCCAGGGCGGTTATCTTGGCGGCACCGTCCAGGTCATCCCGCACATCACGGATGAGATCAAGGCCAGGGTGTACCGCGTGGTGGAGGAGGTCAAACCCGATGTGCTCATTATCGAAATCGGCGGCACGGTGGGCGATATTGAAAGCCAGCCGTTTTTGGAAGCCATCCGCCAGCTGAAAACGGATTGCGGGCCTGGTGACTGCTGCTTTATCCATGTGACGCTGGTGCCATATATCGCAGCGGCGGGAGAGCTCAAAAGTAAGCCCACACAACATTCCGTCAAAGAGCTTTTATCCATAGGAATTCAGCCGGATATCCTTGTCTGCCGCAGCGACAGGGCCATTCCCCAGAGCATGAAGGCGAAGATCGCGCTGTTCTGCAACGTATCCGAAGACTGCGTCATTGAAAACCTTAACGCACGTTCACTATATGAAGTACCGCTGCTCTTGGAGCGCAACGGCCTGTGTGACGCCGTGTTAAAGCGCCTTATGCTGCCTGCCACTAAGCCCGATCTTTGCAATTGGGCTGCCATGGTGGAGCGTGAACTGCATCCGGAAGGCAAGTGCGAAATCGCGATCGTCGGAAAATATGTGGGCCTCCATGATGCGTACCTGTCCGTTGCGGAGTCGCTGCACCACGGCGGCATCGCCGCAAATGTGGAAGTAAACATCCGCTGGGTGGATGCGGAGGACGTCACGCGGGACGGCGTGGCGGCGCATTTATCAGGAATAGACGGCATACTCGTTCCTGGCGGTTTTGGCGAGCGCGGCCTCTTAGGCAAAATGGCTGCCATCCGCTACGCGCGGGAAAACAACATTCCCTTCTTTGGAATTTGCCTGGGCATGCAGATGGCAATCGTGGAGTTTGCACGAAATGTCCTCGGCTTTGCGGATGCCCACACCACCGAGGTAGACCCCAACACCACGCATCCCGTTGTGGCGCTCATGCCGGATCAGCGCAACCATATGGATGAAGAGGGCGCCATCCGCATCGGCGGTACGCTGCGTCTGGGCGGCTTTGCCTGCGAAATCACGCCCGGTTCCCTGGCGGAAAAGCTTTACAAAACTGGCATGGTCCGCGAACGCCACCGCCACCGCTATGAGATCAACAACGGCTTTGTTCCGGCATTTGAAGAGAAGGGTGTCCGCTTTACCGGCTGGAATCCGGAGCGTAGGCTCGCGGAGATTATGGAGATACCTGCGCACCCGTTCTTTATCGGCGTACAGTTTCATCCGGAGTTCAAGTCCAGGCCGGACAGCGCCCACCCCATATTCGCAGGATTCGTGCGCGCGGCAAAGGAACACGCGCAGGGTAAGTAATGTAAACGCCCTTTTAGGGCGTTTGGGATTGGTTCTTAAGGCGTACGGACCTAAACGGTGTTTGAGGGCAGTGCCCTCAACGTATCCCTTTGCCGATATACAGAAGGACGGGCAAGAACCCGTCCTTTTCTTTTCCGGAGATACGCCAAAGGTGTTAGCGGCTGCCTGATTAAACCGATATATATAGCAGGTACTCTTTTATAGAGAGCATGCGAGGTTACACAATGGATATCACACGCGAGGCCTTTTCCGAGGATGGATATATCATCAACCAGTATAAACTGGAAGATGTGCCCTATGGCTTGCGCACCTCAAAAGAAAGTGGGTGCGGTTGGATTGCCGCGTTTAATTTTTTACACGCCATGGGGCGGGATACGCACTGGCCTTATATTCATGCTGCATTGAGTGGCGGCGGGATAGGCCAAGGTATGCTGGGCACCGGCCCTTTCCGGCTGTACCGCTTTTTAGAGCGTCAGGAGTTTCCTTCTCTCACATATGTAATTGGCAGAAAGAAAGCGCTCCGCCTTACAAAGCATGGCGTGCGCGCAGGCATACTGCTATACCGCCACAGAACGGGCTTACACTATGTTGCTTTTGCGGATGCGGGTGCGGGGCAGCTCCGCTTTTTCAACGCAATACTCGGCAATGAAAGACATATCGATACGATGGAGAATTTTCTTCGCACCCATACCAAGAGCTGGCCAATTTTATTGATGGCGGTTTGAATTTTTTCTGCTTACGAAACGCCCTGCGGAGATCCGCAGGGCGTTTATGTTTTTTGGATTAATATTTGCCGAACTCCTCGTCTTCAAATTCCTGCAGGGGGGTGGGGGGATTTGCTTTCGGTGTGCTTTGCGCCGGTGCCGGCTCACCTTCTATAGCGCTGTCCTTGAGTTTTACCTGCGCGACCATGCTTTTAAGCATGATTGCCTGACCTGAAAGCTCCTCTGTAGTGGCCGCGCTTTGCTCTGCGGTGGCGGAGTTGGTCTGCACCACGTCGGAGAGCTGATCTACACCGCGATTTACATGAGCAATACCCGTCGCCTGTTCGTTTGAGGCCACGGCGATCTGACCCACCAGCTCCACGGTCTTATCCACACTCGTTACAATGTTCGCAAGCGATGCTGCCGTGCTGTTCGCAATTTTGGTGCCTGCCTCGGCCTTCTTAATAGAACCCTGAATGAGCTCAGTGGTTTCCTTCGCGGCCTGCGCGCTGCGGCCGGCGAGATTTCTGACTTCCTCCGCCACCACGGCGAAACCTCGGCCGTGCTGGCCTGCGCGGGCTGCTTCCACCGCTGCGTTGAGTGCCAGTATGTTGGTCTGGAAAGCAATCTCGTCGATCACCTTGATGATCTTCTTGATATTCACAGAACCTTCATTGATTTCCTCCATCGCTCGCTGCAGGTTCTGCATATGCCCGGTGCCCCTGGCTGCTTCTTCCTTTGCGGCAATGGAAAGCTCGTTTGCGATATTTGCGCTCTTTGCGTTCTCCTTGGTCTGGGCGGCGATTTCGGTAATGGTTGCCGTTAGTTCCTCAATTGCGCTTGCCTGTTCCGTAGCGCCCTGGGAAATGCTTTGGCTGCCGTCCGCCACCTGGCGCGTGCCGGAAGCCACCTGTTCAGCCGCCGCGCCGATGCTGTAAAACGTGCTGTTGAGCGTATCCACAATGGCGTTGACCGAGGCTTTCAGCTCGTCAAAATCCCCATTGAATTCGGAAGAAATGGACTTGGTGAGGTCGCCCTCTGCGGCGGCGCTTAATACGCGCCTGGTTTCTGAAATATAATGGTTGAGTGCGTCGATGGTATCGTTCAGGGTATCGCGCACCACCGCAAAGTCGCCTTGGTATTCTTTGTCGATGCGCGTGGAGAGGTTGCCGCGCTCTATCTGACGGAGCATTTCGATCACTTCGACGATCGGCTCCACAATGGCGTCGAGTGTGCTGTTGATGCCTTCCACCAATCGCTTGTATTCGCCTTCATGCTGCCCGGCGTCCGCGCGCTCATTCAGCCTGCCCGCTGTCGCAGCTTCGGTCAGCCTGACGGAGTCGGCAACAAGTTGTTTGGAAGTAAAGCGGATGTCGTTGACGGCGTTGTAAAGATCCAGCAGTTCATCCTTGGAGCGAATGATGATATCCGTGTCCAGTATGCCATTTTTTACGTCCGTAGCAAGCTTTACAATCTGGCCAACGGGGCTTAGCGCCTTACGCATGACCAGCATCAATATCAGCGCAATCACGACCAGCACGCCAATGAGCCCCAGCGTAACGGTGGTCAGAGTGGTATGAAGTTCTTGCTCCGTTTCCGCCTTTTCCACAACGAATACGCTTATTAGCGGTTCGTCAATTCCCGTGATGAAGAACCGCGCGGAAACGGTATAGGCGTCGTTGCCGGTCAGCTCGCTTTGACCTTTCGCAAAGCTGACGCCTTCTTCGAGGGTCGCGCTGGATACGGCATCCGCTTCGGCGGCTTCGGAGGTATCAATGGTACCTATTTTTGAAGAGTCTTTCGTATGGGCGATGTATGCTTTCTCATCCGTCTGGAGGTACTGGTAAGAGGTCTCATACCCGCCCGTATTGTAGGAGAGCGCGTTGATGGTATCCACCCGTATATTGCAGCTGGCCACGCCCACAAAATTGCCGCTGCTGTCGAGTATAGGGTTGCTGATGGTGATGGTCAGCACTTCTACGCCGTTAGCAAGCTTGGTTATATATGGCTCCGTCATGTGCGGTTTGAGATTCTTTTTGATAGAACTATAGTAGTCCTGCAGCTTATATTTGTTATAATTATTGAGCGTATCCATGGAGTTTTTGCCGCCGTTGCGATAAGCGAGGAAGGATATGCCGCCAGGCGTGTCGTAAAAGTAGCTGTTGGGCTCCCACGCGGTAAACACGGAATAAATCCGTTCGTCATCCAGGGCGCTAAACAGCACTTCCTGCACAAACTGGATGGTCTTGTCTTTGTCTTCCTGGGTGCTGGCGTTGCCTTCAAGCTGGGAGAAGAACGTCGCCATGGCCTTGGACTGGAACTGCATCGTTTCTAAATATTCCGCCGCGATATCTGCGTTGGCGGTGGCAAGCGATGCGATGTCCTTTTGCGTAAAGCTGGTCATGGAATTCATCAGCACTGTGCGTGCAACCAAAAGCAGCGCGAGCATGACCACCGCGAACATCAGGCTGACCAACAGCGGGATGCGTACAGAAAGCTTTTTAAAAGTTCCGGCGGAAAACAGGCGCTTCCTTTTCATAATGATCTCCTTTCAGGCAAACCGTGTGTACCGGGGACGGCTAATGTGATGGGTATAATATCGTGATATTTGTGCAGGAACTTAGAGAAATTTTGCATAAAGATTCTTTTTGAAATGTTTGGAAGGTCGGGATCTGCCATGAAAAATCCGAACCCGAGGAAACGATAAAAGGGCATGGCACGTTGTACTGTCTGCAAGAAAACTGGCAAGGAGAAACATGATACACGTCGGCAAACGGTTCGCTTACTTTTCAGCAAGCGCGGTCAAGAAACTAGCGGTTGCGCGAGGTATATTGGTAGCAAGGGGGAGAGGGTATGGAACTTCCAGAAGCGGTGAAGGCAGTCCGTAGGATGCAGGCGTATATCGAGGAGCATCTGTTTGAACCCATTACGCTGTATCAGCTTGCAAACGCTGCAGGGTATTCGCCTTACCACAGCGCGCGTATGTTTCAGGCGCACACGGGCAAAGCCCCGTTTGCGTACCTGCGCGCAAGGCGGCTTTCCCGCGCCGCGCTGTATTTAAGGGACCATGAGGCCCGCGTGCTGGATGTGGCGCTCGATTTTGTGTTTGACTCGCATGAGGGGTTTACCCGCGCGTTCACGCGTGCGTTCGGGCTGCCTCCCAAAAAGTACAGCGCAACAACGCCGCCGATCCAGCTGTTCCTGCCCTTTCCGGCTTCGGCCTACCCCCGGATTTTAAAAGAAAAGGAAGAGAAGAGAATGGAAGAAAAGAAGGATCGCACCATATTCGTGCAGGTCATCGAGCGTCCTGAGCGCAAGGCGCTTATCCGCCGGGGCGTAAAAGCAGAGGAGTATTTTGCCTACTGCGAAGAAGTCGGCTGCGACGTGTGGCCAATGCTGGTGAGCGTAAAAGAGGCGCTTTATGAACCTGTGGGCATGTGGTTGCCCGAAGCATTGATCAAACCCGGCACCTCTAAGTATGTGCAGGGTGTGGAAGTGCCTGTGCACTATGCGAACGCCGTGCCCGAAGGGTATGAGCTCATCGACTTGCCGCCCTGCAAGCTGATGGTGTTCCAGGGCGCGCCTTATGACGACGAAATGTTTATGGAAGAGGTCGGGTATGTCATGGAGGCGATGGACCGCTACGATCCAAAGCTGTACGGCTTTACCTGGGCGGATGAGGATGGCCCGCGCATTCAGCTGGAGCCGCAGGGTTACCGTGGATACATCGAGGCGCGGCCTGTGCGGAGCTTGTAACATCATCAAAACTCAAAACAAGAAGCCGGACATTGTGTCCGGCTTAAATTATGCACCTGAAATGGGTTTTCAGGGCCGTAACGGCCCTGAACGGTGGTTTGGAGGCAGAGTCTCCAACGTATCTTTTTTGGCAAGCTACCGCTCTTCTACATTTACCACCACAGCCTTGGGCCGCGTCATCGCCTCGATGGAGTAACGCACGCCCTGCGTACCCATGCCGGAGGCCTTTACGCCCAAGAAGGGGAAGTGGTCCGGTCCGCGCTCGGTCTTGTTGTTGATCTGCACGGTACCCACCTCCAGGCGGTTCGCGATATGGAAGGCCAGGTTGATGTCGTGCGTGAATACGGAGGATTGCAGGCCGTATTCTGATCTGTTCGCGATACCAATCGCTTCCTCAATACTGTGCACGCGCAATATCGGCAGCACCGGGCCAAAGGGTTCCTCCCAGGCCAGTCGCATATCGGTGGTCACATGGTCAACAAGCGTCGGATAATGGATGTTGCCCTCTCGCCGGTTGCCGGTTAGCACATTCGCGCCCTTTTCGATGGCGTCGTCGATCAAATCCTGCACATAATCCGCCGCCTTTGCGCTGATCAGGGGGCCGATCACGGCATCGCTTCTCGGGTCGCCAACGGTTAGTTTATTGATACGCTCAAGCAGAAGCGGGGCAAGCCGGTCGGCGACCGCGTGAGGAGCAAGAATGCGCTTGACCGCCGTGCAGCGCTGGCCGGAATAGGAATAAGCACCCGACACAATGTTTTCTGCGGCGAACGAAAGATCTGCGTCGTCCAGCACGATTGCCGCATCCTTACCGCCCAATTCCAGCATCAATGGCACCATACCGGCAACCTGGGCGATATGCCGCCCGACTTCCGTACTGCCTGTAAAATTGATGAACTGGACGCCGGGATGGGCCACAATATAGTCCCCGATCTCGCTTCCACGCCCTGTAACGGTATTCAATACGCCTGCAGGGAGCCCCGCCTCCTGAAACACCCGTGCAAGATACAGAGCGCTGATGGCCCCCTGTGTGGGCGGCTTTAATACCACGGCGTTGCCGCCTATGAGTGCTGGGGCAATTTTTGATACTGAGAGGTTCACGGGATAATTGAACGGAGAAATGGCGAGTATGGTGCCCAACGGCACGCGCTGCACATACGAAACCTTGTTTTTGGAGCCGCCCGGGAAGTTCCCGCCGCCAATAGTTTCGCCCTGCAGGCTTTTGCCCACGTCCGCCGTATATCGCAAGAAATCTGCCGTGCGGACAACTTCTGCCACGGATGATTTTTTGTCCTTTGCAATCTCCATGGTCAGCACATCCCCTATGGTATTGGCGTTCGCATCCAGCAAGTCCGCTGCGCGGTAAAACACATCCGCGCGCTTGTATACCGGTGTATCCGCCCATTCTTTAAATCCCGTTTTGGTCGCCTGAATGGCTGCATCTACTTCCTGCTGCGTCATGGAGGACACCGTGCCTAAGTATGAACCGTCAACGGGAGAGTGAATGGAGATTGTCGAGCCGGAAGTTACCCATTCGCCGTTTACAAGGTTCTTGTATTCTTTTTCCTGCGTGCAGATTGCTTCAAATAACATGGATACGCCTTTCCGTTTCCCTTTACCCGGAAACATGAGCCTTTTGCATTATATCTTACCCGTGGGAGCGGTATGCTCAACACCAGCCTGAAAAATGTTTAGACAATAAAAACAAATGAGCATGGCAACAAATTGTAAATATATTGTAAAAATTCGGAAAAATGCATGCCGTTTTCCTTGCCATTTATCGTCTGTTTCGTATCATATATTCAAGCAATGATAAGAAACCAGCTTGTTCTCGGCCCGCGGTGGAAATCTGTGAAAGGAGGAAATCCGGGAACGCGTTTCCGGGGCGAACATGAAAAAGCTAATTGCCATATTTCTGCTGTTGATGGTTTCGCTTATTTTTGGATGTGCGCCAAGAGCCCCCAAAATATCCGAAATCGATAAAATCGCGGTGCTCCTGAGTTTGAAATCGGGAGAAGAAGAAATCACCGGAGAAATCACAAATATCGATGATCTTGAGTTTATTGCGGAAGCCTTAAACGCCTTGGAGCCTTCTGACCCGTCCGCCTGTCCGTTCGATATGAGCATGACAATCTGTTCCGGCGATGATACCTATATATATATTATTTCGTGCGACGGGTGCAAAGAAATACGCTTTGGAACGGAGACGAATTTTCGGCAATATACGTTTGCGGAAGGACACTTCTACCGCTTAAAAGAAATTCTGGCGAATGCCCTGCTGGAGACGAAGCAGCACGATTTTTAGAGATATGGAAGAATATTTATTACGATTACTATTAACTACAGCATTTCAGGGCCCATAACAAAAGCCCCGCGGTCAAACCGCGGGGCCTGTTCATGAATTTACGCTCAATATTTGCCGAAATCCGTGGAATCTCCAAGCACGATCCTGGGCATTTCGGGTGCTTCGGGCGCGGGTGCTGCTTCGGGCGCCTCTTTTACGCTGTGTCGCCTTCTTTTAGGCGTTTCGGGTGCTTCGGGTACAGGCGCCTCCTCTACGGGCTTCGCCTGCTGCAGATGGAACTGTGCCACCATGGATTTTAACAGTTCCGCCTGGCCGGAAAGCTCTTCGCTTGCTGCGGCAGCTTCCTCCGCGGTGGCGGAGTTGGTCTGCACTACGTCGGAAAGTTGATCCACACCGCGGTTAACCTGCGCAATGCCCGTCGCTTGTTCGTTGGATGCCACGGCGATTTGGCCCACCAACTCAACGGTCTTATCTACGCCCGTAACAATGTTCGCAAGCGAGGCCGCCGTGTTGTCTGCAATCTTGGTACCGGCCTCTGCCTTCTTAATAGAACCCTGAATGAGCTC
The DNA here is from genome assembly GCA_023435025.1 of Bacillota bacterium. GTDB lineage: Bacteria > Bacillota > Clostridia > Christensenellales > CAG-138 > JAEYLA01. Next base: position 53,582 of record JAEYSE010000093.1, on the reverse strand, counting down.
CGTGGTCTCCTTCGCGGCCTGCGCGCTGCGGCCTGCGAGGTTTCGAACCTCTTCCGCAACCACGGCGAACCCGCGGCCGTGCTGGCCTGCACGGGCGGCTTCCACCGCAGCGTTAAGCGCCAGTATGTTGGTCTGGAACGCGATCTCGTCTATCACCTTGATGATCTTCTTAATGCTCACGGAGGCTTCGTTGATTTCCTCCATCGCGCGCTGCAGATCCTGCATATGCCCGGTGCCCTTAGCCGCTTCCTCTTTTGCAGCTATGGAAAGTTCGTTGGCACGGCTTGCACTCTTCGCGTTTTCCTTGGTCTGCGAGGCGATTTCCGTAATGGTAGCCGTCAATTCTTCAATTGCGCTTGCCTGTTCCGTAGCACCCTGGGAAATGCTTTGGCTGCCGCTGGATACCTGGCGCGTGCCGGAAGCCACCTGATCCGCCGCAATGTTGATGCTTGCAAGCGTGGTGTTCAGAGAGGCGATAATATTATTGATGCTGTCCTTGAGCGTTATGAAATCGCCGTGGAAATCGGATGTGATTTCCTGCGAAAGATCCCCCTCGGATACCGCCTTCAATACTGTCGCAACGTCGCCGATGTAGCGGTTGAGCGCGTCCATCGTTTCGTTGAACGAATCGCGTATCAGCGCAAACTCGCCCTGGTAATCCTTTTCAATGCGCATGCCCAGGTTGCCCCGCTGAAGCTGCTGCAGCATGTCTATGATTTCCACCACCGGTTCGACAATCGCGTCGAGCGTACCGTTGATGCCCTCCACCAGGCGCTTGTATTCGCCCTTATGCTGCTCCGCGTCGGCGCGTTCTTCCAGGTTTCCTTTTACGGCGGCCTCCGTAAGTAGTATGGAATCGGATACCAATGTGCGGATGGTGTTGCGGATGCCGTTGACGGCGTTGTAAAGATCCATCAGTTCATCGCGGGATTTTAGCTTGATATCCGTATCCAGGTTGCCGTTCTGCACATCCATGGAAAACTGAACGATCTTACCCACCGGCGAGAGCGCGCGCCGCATGAGGAGTGAGAACAGCGCCATAAATACAAACACAAAGCCGATCAACCCCAGACGCACAAGCCCAAGCATATTGTGAAGCGAGCTGAGCGTTTCCGCCTTATCCACCACAAACGTGCTGATAAAGTGTTTCTGTACCCCCGTAATGACAGAAGGCATCATTACAACAAGGGACTCCTTGCCGGTTAATGCGCTTACGCCCTCCGTTAAAATCGCGGTCTTTCCGGTGGTAGCGCTAATCATTTCAGCGGAATTGACTTCGTCGCTGTACTGATATGGGGTACCTATGAGGTCTTGCCGCTCAGAATGTGCGATGTAATGCTTATTTCCAGTCAATATATACTGATATGAGCTGTCCAGGTTGCCCATATCAAAGCTGAGTTGATTGATCGTATCCACCTGGATATCGCAGTTGGCGACGCCGACGCAAACACCTTCCGCGTTGAGTATCGGATTACTGATGGAAATCAGCGATATCGTCCTGCCATCGTTCAGCACATAATCATAAGGCTCGGTGATATAGGCGCGCTTTGTGTTTGACGCGTTGTAATAATAATCAGCCGTAGCATATTCCTTATGATTGTACTGGGTTTCCAATTTAACGGAATCCCCCTCGCGGTAGGCGTGAAAAGAGATGCCCTCGGGCGTATAGGGGAAATATTTATTGGGCTCAAAGGCTGCGTATGCACCGAATATGCGTGCATCCTCTAAAGACCCGTAAAGCACGCTGCGGATAATAGGGATGACATACGTGCTGCTATCCGAAGTACCCTTGACGTCCGCCTCCATTTTGGAGAACATCATGGCCAGGGTCTTGGACTGTGTCTGCATCGCCTCAAAGTAATCCCGTGCAAGCTGTGCGTTCTTGGTTGCGAGCGCTGTAATATCCTCATGCGCCTGCTCAGTCATATACGAAGTCAATACTGTTTGGACCAAGCCAAGAGCAAGAATTGCAATAAGGAGAAGGAAGACGCAAAGCTGCAAAGGGATCTTGATGTATAGTTTTCTTACTAAGGATGTAAAACTTACTGCCGGTTTTGCTTTCTTTGGGACTTTTTGGGGAGCCTTAGATTTGACTTGCTTCATGCGGCACCTCTTCATGCTTTTTGGATACTATTCTTTGATATCGTGATAATTTTTGAAATATTTAGTGTTTTTTTTGGGGGTATATGCCAAACCTCCTTTATTCCTATATAAAAATCAAAAAAATCCTCTACGTAGAGTCAAAGAAAAAATTCCCAATTACAATTGAAGCGCGGATGCATACATGGTAGAGTATGTTGGAAGTGTCTGGTTGACCATGCGCTAGGCATATTACGCAAATACACGGCAAAAGGAGAAACCATGCAGATTACATTGAAAAAATATCACGGATTGGGCAACGATTATTTCATTTATGACCCTAAAAATAACGCGCTCCCTTTAACGCCCGCGCGCATCCGTTTGATTTGCGACAGGAACTTTGGCGCAGGATCGGACGGCATTTTATACGGCCCGATATTTGACGGGGAAGGCATCGCGGTTAAAATTTACAACCCGGATGGCGGAGAGGCGGAAAAGAGCGGAAACGGCGTGCGTATTTTCTCCAAATACCTTAAAGACGCGGGATATGTGAAGGAACGGCGATTCACGCTCTCCACCCTCGGCGGGGATGTGGATGTGGAATATTTAAGTGAAAGCGGCGACCTCATGAAGGTACTTATGGGCAAAACCACGTACCGCAGCGGGGAGATTCCCGTAGCAGGTGAGGACCGCGATGTCATCAATGAGACCATGACGTTTGACGGGGAAGAGTATCGCGTAACCTGTCTTTCCATCGGCAACCCGCATTGCGTAATCCCCATGGAAGAAGTAACAAAGGAGAAAGCCTGCGCGCTCGGCCCTCACGTGGAACGCGCGCAGCAGTTTCCCAATCGCATCAATATGCAGCTTCTAAAGGTGCTGGACCGGCGTAACATTCAAATAGAAATTTATGAGCGTGGCGCCGGGTATACGCTTGCTTCGGGAAGCAGCAGTTGTGCCGCCGCAAGCGCTGCTTACAAGCTTGGCCTGGTGGACCGGGAGTTGTCTGTTCACATGCCCGGCGGCGAACTTCTTATTAGCATAATGCCCGACGAATCCGTATATATGACAGGCAGGGTCCAAAACGTTTGCGAAATAACGCTTGCGCAGGAATTTATTTTGGAACTGATGCAATTGCCATAAACAAGGCGCTTGATTTTGTAAGAAAGAAGGAATGGATATGAATAAAACAATCCGTGTGGCAGCGCTTCTTCTATTTATAATGCTGGCGGTGACCGGCTGCGGTTTTACGCGGCGTGCTGTAAACCGCGCGGCCATCCGCCTTGATGGCGCGCATACTACCGTAACGGCGGAAGGTGCGGCGGGGCAAGGGCCGTATTCCCTCTCAATCGAAGGGCTGGTTTTCCTGGCCGATGGGGACGTGACGCTCACAGTAAAACCTGCGGACGGCGCGCCGCGTGTGGAAGTGGATTGTGCCAAGGCGCTTGTGGACAGGTATGCGCTCAAGGCGGAGATCACAGGGGATAAAATCATTGTCAAAACGAACGAGCGGAGCCCTTTTCTTACGGACTCTTTCCATGTGACCGTGTATGCGCCCTGCGAGTACATCAGGGTGGAAGGGGACTACATTCTTGATGTGGACGCTTCCAACGTCTCCCGCTTCGGGCTTAACATTGCGGGGGCTGCGGACGGGAAAGTCAGCAACCTCTCTGTGGAAAAAACAGTACTCGTGGTGGACGGCGCTGCGAGCCTGACGCTTTCCGGTGCTTCGGATACGCTTTCCTGCAAGCTGAACGGCGCAGGCACAATCGACGCCAAAGAGCTGAGCGCAAAGGAAGCGGATCTCACGATCAACGGCGCAGGAACCATTCGGGCGACTGCGACGGACGCGCTGGACGCGCAGATCAACGGGACCGGCACCATTTCATATTACGGTGATCCGGATGATATCTCCCAGCAGATCAACGGCATGGGAACCATCAAAGGGGCCGAATAAATGGAACCCGGCAAGCCAACATATCCGTTTTTGGTAAGGAAGGCGGGGTACCCTCGATACTAGGCCTGCAGGCCGTCGCCAAGGAGCGAAAAAGGGCGCCAGTGACGCCCTTTTTAGAACCCCGGGGTTTCTCCGCAGGAGAAACTTCCTTTCGAAATACAGATGGGAAGAAGCTTAAAAGAACAGCGAGACCGCGCAGTAAACAAGCAGCAGAGCCATTATGGTGTTGATTACCTTTGCATGCCGCGCAAACAACTTTTGAAACACGGAGCCAAACGCCGCCCAGACGACCGTGCTCATCATGCAGATTATGCACATAAACAGCGTGAACAGCAGCAGAATAACCGGTTCACGGTAATATGGGAGAATGTAGGCGGATGCCACGGTGATACCATATATAATGCCCTTGGGGTTGACAAACTGCAAGGCAACGGCGGTCCAAAATCCCGTGTGTGCCGTATCGCTTTCCTTAATTCCGTTGCTTTTGTATGTTTTGTAGGCAAGGTAAAGAATATAAACTGCACCAAGTACCAGCATATAGGGCTTAATGGCCGGGATCACGGTATAAAGCAGCGTGCTGAGTAAAAAGCTAAGCGCCATGATGAGGGCAAACCCCGCTGCTACGCCAAGACAGAACGGCAGGCTCTTTTTTAACCCCATGCGGCTTGCGTTGCCCATGGACATGATGTTGTTCGGCCCCGGCGTGAATGTAGCAAGCATCACATATGCCAGGAAGTTTGGAAAACTGAACATTGCCCGTTTTCTCCTTGCTCTGCCTGTGGTATACTATCCAATACAAAACGTGCGGCATACTGGATGTGCTGTATATTGTATTCTTCGTGCAATATATTGTCAACAGAATGTTTTGGAGGCGGCATGGACGTAACGGGTATGGTGGCAAACAACCTCAAAGCCCTGCGCGAGGAACGCAAATTAAGCCTGGACGCCGTGGCAAAGTTGACCGGCGTAAGCAAGAGCATGGTCGGGCAGATTGAGCGAGGCGAGGTCAACCCCACCATCAGCGTATTATGGAAAATCGCAAATGGACTGAAAATCTCCTTTTCCGCGCTTCTGGAAAAGCCCGCGCAGCAGATGCAGGTCATAAAGGGAGGAACCATGCGGCCCCTGGTGGAATGCGGCGGGGGATTTACCAATCACCCATTGTTCCCGTTTGATGAACGCACGCGTTTTGAAACCTACCGATTGGAGGTGCTCCCGGGGACAAAGTTCGAATCCGAGACGCATCTATCCGGTACGGAAGAATTCCTCACCGTGTTTTGCGGCACGCTCCAGTTGGTTGTGGACGGCGCGCCCTGCTCGCTTTTCGCAGGCGATTCGGTCCGTTTCCGGGCTGATGTTCCGCATAGCTATGAAAACGCAGGCAAAGATAAGGCGGAAATATTCCTTATCATACATTATTCCAAGTAAAATGTTGTATGGCGCAAAAATAAGTTGATAAAAGGGTGAGGGCAAAAAATGAAGAAGACGTCGGCAGAATGCGAGTATTCCGCTGTTCTCCATACAGCGGAGCGGATGTGCGCGGCAGCGCGGACCGCACCCAAGACAAAAGGAACCGACCACATTGAAGCCTGCTTGCTCACCGGGGAGGAAAAGGACGCCCTGGCGGATAAAATGGAAGAACTGGCGGGCTCGCTCAACAAGCCCTTCTTTGTACGGGATGCGGGCAATGTGCGGCAAAGCCTGGCCGTGGTGCTCATCGGAACACGGTTGGGCGTACATGGCCTCAATGAGGCGTGCCAATACTGCGGGCATAAAAACTGCGCCGCATGTACAGAGGCTGGGTCTATGTGCGCGTATGATAACATTGACCTTGGCATAGCGATTGGCTCCGCCGTTTCGGTCGCAGCGGATAGCCGCGTGGATAGCCGCGTGATGTTTTCGGTGGGGCGTACGGCGCTGGAACTGGGCATACTGGGAAAAGAAACACACAACGTCCTCGGCATCCCACTTTCGGTCTCGGGCAAGTCCCCGTTCTTTGACAGAAAATCATAGTGGTATGCGCATGAGGCGCTATGACAACGGTATCAATCAGGGGAGCATACCGCTCCCTTTTATTTGGCCCAAGAGGCTTCATTCCAATATATAGGAGGATCGGCTGCGATTGTGCGGCAACTATGGAACAAAACACGACTAATATTGTTGAAAAATCCCACTGGAAGCAGGTATTCGCGCTGTTCACGGCCGGGCAGGCGATAAGCCTCATCGGTTCATCCGCCGTGCAGTTCTCGCTTATTTGGTGGCTGGCGACAGAAAGCGCCTCCGCGATCGTGCTTTCCATTTCCGGCCTTGCGGCTTTTTTGCCTACCATACTTATAGGCCCATTTGCTGGCGTGTGGGTGGACAGGCTCAAGCTTAAGCGTATCATCATATATGCAGACGGGTTCATGGGCGTGTGCGCTGCGGTGCTGGCGGGCCTGTTCTACGTGGGTCAGGGTTCTTATTTGCTGGTATACGTCGCGCTGTTTTTGCGCGGGCTGGGCAGCGCATTCCACATGCCCGCCGTACAAAAGACCATACCTATGATCGCCCCGCAGGATCAGTTGATGCGTGTCAATGGCATCATGCAGTTTTTACAATCCGGCGCGTTTATGCTGGGTCCCGTGATCGGCGCGGCCATGTACGCGGTGTTGCCGTTGTGGCTCATTTTATTAACGGATGTACTGGGCGCGCTCATTGCCTGTATTGCGACTGGCATTGTGAAAATCCCCGATCCTCCACGGCACCACCAGGATGCGCCGCACATGTGGCTGGAAATGAAGGCGGGCGCGAAGACGCTCTACTCCATGCGGCGGATGTTCATTGTGACGGTGACATCCATACTCTGCATGGTCGTTTTTATGCCGATGTCCTCGCTGTATCCGCTGATGACCAGCAGCTATTTCAAAGGCACAGCTTGGCACGCGAGTATCGTTGAGTTCGTGTTTGCAGCTGGTATGATGGTGGCGGCCGGGCTGGTCAGCGCGCGCGGAGAGGTGAAGGATAAATTCCGTATGATCCATATTTCGCTGCTGCTCTTAGGGCTTACCTCTTTGCTGTGCGGTTTGTTGCCGCCGGATATGCAGTACTTCTGGGCGTTTGCCGTGCTGTGCGCGTTCATGGGCGCAAGCGGCAACCTCTACAACATCCCGTACACGGCGTACCTGCAGCAGAACGTGCCGCCGGAGGAAATGGGGCGGGTGTTCTCGCTCATCATGAGCCTTACCTCGCTTGCCATGCCGCTTGGGCTATTGATTGCGGGCCCGGTCTCCGAGGTAGAGGGCGTCGCCTTCTGGTTCCTCGTTTCCGGCATATTCATTATGGGGGTAACATTCCTTAGCATGCTGCTGACCGCCAGAATGAAAGAAAAGGCGGGGGAGTAAAAATACAATTGGGAGAAGCGAGCCCCGCCAAACTGGTGGATAACGTTTCGGTGCATGTATTTTCCGTGGCTTAGAATAAGCCAAATATAACTAAGCGTTATAATAAGAGCGCGGCTCCCCATGCGGAGCCGCGCTCTTATTTTGAAAATGCCAGCGCAAGGCCATACTAAAGGCAATGCATAGCAAAAGCAAAAATTGGCAGATGAATGGATGAAATTTTACTTTTCATTTGCATGTAATCTGATATACTGCTATATGTGGAAGAATTCGATTTCCGATAAGGAGTAAAAAAATAGAATGAGAAAGACCAAGATTGTATGCACAATCGGCCCCGCTTCGGAGGCCAAAGAAACGCTTCGCCAGATGATTTTGGCGGGTATGAACGTAGCCCGGCTGAACTTTTCCCATGGCGACCACGCAGAACATAAAGTTCGTGTGGACCGCCTGAAGGAGCTGCGGGAAGAAATGAAGGTCCCCCTTGCCATCATGTTGGACACGCGAGGGCCCGAAATCCGTATCGGCCGGTTTCAGAAGGGGAAAATTCAGCTCAATGAAGGTGACACATTCACCCTCACCACGAAGGAGTGCGAAGGCGATCAAAGCATAGCCTATATCAACTATGCTGCGCTGCCCGGCTGTGTCAAGCCCGGCGACAGTATCATGCTCGACGACGGGCTCATTGAACTTTCTGTTTTGAGCGCGGATGAAGAGAACATTGTCTGCCGTGTGGTGAATGGCGGACCGCTTTCCAACAGTAAAAGCGTCAACCTGCCGGGCCTGTATATCGATATGCCGTACCTGTCCGAGCGGGACCAGGAGGATATACTCTTTGCAGCGGAAAACGAGCTGGACTATGTCGCGCTCTCCTTTGTGCGCACCGCTCAGGACGTAATGGACGTCAAGCGGTTCCTTGCACGCCACGGCGCGACAGGTATTGAGTTGATCGCAAAAATCGAAAATCGCTCCGGTATTGAGCACATCGACGAAATTATTCGCCTGTCCGCAGGCATTATGGTGGCGCGCGGGGATATGGGCGTGGAGATTCCGTTTGAAGAGCTTCCGTACCTGCAGAAGCAGCTGATCACCAAGTGCTACAGCGCGGGCAAGCGCGTCATCACCGCCACGCAGATGCTGGAGTCCATGGTGAGGAACGCCCGCCCAACCCGTGCGGAGATCACCGACGTCGCCAATGCCATATACGACGGCACAAGCGCGCTGATGCTTTCGGGTGAGACGGCAAACGGCAAGTACCCTGTGGAAACCATACGCACCATGGTGAAGATTGCCGAACGCACCGAGGAGTTTATCGATTATAAAACGAATTTCAACAACGCCCGGCCGGAGCTTGACAAGAGCGTCATCAACGCCATTTCCCACGCAACCTGCACCACCGCGCACGATCTGGAGGCTGCGGCAATTGTAACCGTCACGCGTACGGGCTCCACCGCGCGCATGGTATCCCGCTTCCGCCCGGCAACGCCTATCGTCGCGATTACGCCCAACCCGCGCACCTACCGGCAGCTCGCGCTTTCCTGGGGTGTGACGCCGCTGATGAACGATTACAGGTCAAGTAGCCAGGAATTGTTTTTGGACGCCGCCCGCAAGGTGCAGGAAGCCGACCTTGCACACGATGGAGATATCATCGTGATCACCGGTTCGTCGGACCGCGTGGGGGAAATCACGAACACGCTGCAGATTCACGTGCTGGGCACAGCGCTTGTGCGTGGCGTGGGCAACGGTCTTGCGCCCATTACCGGGCGGGTATGCGTGGTGACCAGTCCCGACGATATCAAGAACTTCCATGACAACGATATCCTCGTCATCGACCACACCACCAATGCCGTGCTGCACGAAATGCGCCGTGCGCTTGCCGTGGTGACGGAGGAAAATATGGCGGATTCAGGGGCCGCTTCCGCATGCCTTGCGCTGGACCTTCCGCTTGTAGCGGGGGCCGAGGGTGCGGCACAGCTTTTAAAGACCGGCTGCCTGGCTACGGTGGACGCGAAGAGCGGCGTCGTGTACAACGGGGACAGCTGCTACTCCGGCGCGGGCAAATAGCAAATAAGAGTTAAAAAGGAGGGCACTGCCCTCCTTTTTTGTGTTAAAAACAGCAAATGTCATATTTCGGGTGCATTGCTTTATTTCGCCTGATAAATATCGTATAATATGAATAAATACATGTAATGTTGTTACATGAAAGTTCTTGCAACCAGAAGGGGGCATTGCGGCGCCCCTGATCTACAAAAAGCAGCCTCTTGTCCGCCCTATCTTTATCTCCGTTCATGGTTCCTGGGTTTGGTGTGGGAGCATACGGCTTTGTATTTCAATCGCCTTGGTTGTCCTGACGAATACGACATATATATTCCGGTGCTTTCGGGTTGGAGATCTGGGCCTCCATCGTTGCCCCCATTTATCTTCCCCGTAAAAATGCCGTACCCCAATAAAGGGGATCGCGCGGCAACGAAGGAGAAGAGACATGCTGTTTCATGAGAAAATTGGGCTGGTGTTAAAAGAACTGGGCGTTTCCCGTACCGAGCTTGCGCGGGCATCAGGGCTGGACGCTTCTTTGATCAGCCGTTTCTACAACGGCGAAAGGATTCCGTCCCGTTTTAGTCCCCAGCTGGACAAGCTCTCCATGGGCGTGGCGGCGCTTGCGCTGAAGCAAAAAAGCCAAAATAAGATTTGCGCGCTTTGCGGCGCACCGGAATGCGGAGAAGTCAGCGCCATTTCGGACGCAGTCAACGCGTGGATCAATATGCCGGATTCCAGTTTAAGGCCCCAGCGCGCTCATAAGCTGCAGCGGCCTTTGGTCTCTACCCAACATCATGGGGAGGGCGCGTTTGCGGAAAAACTGGATGCGCTCATTCGCGCGGCGGAGGTCACCAATACATCGCTTGCCCGACATCTCAATGTGGACGCTTCTTTGATTAGCCGCTTCCGCTCAGGGGTGCGCGTCCCTGGTGCCAATAAAAGGCTGGTTGCCAACATATGCACGTTTTTTTCTTTGCGGGACTATACCTCGCGGCAGCGAAGAGCGCTCTTTGGCATCCTCCGTATGGAGCCCACGGAGGACAGGGAAGCCCTGCTTGACGCGCTGCGCAGTTATTTGCAGGCGGGAAGCGCGAATACGGATTGCGTCTATGTGGACGATCTCTTAGAAACGCTCGATTCCATGCGCCCGGCACTGGTGAACCTCGCCCCTGTTCAGACGGACGACCCGGTAACGCTTCATTCCGGAGTGATGGATATTTACCAGGGCAACGCCGGGCTGCGCCGCGCTGCGGCACGCCTGATTGAAAGTATATGTGCGGATGGGAACGTCCGGGAACTTCGCATGTTTTCAGACCTGGACATTCAATGGGTGCTGGAGGACGAAGCGTTTTTGAATGCATGGCCGGAGCAATTGAAACGCATTATGGATCAGGGAACGCGCATCACATTTATCATCAGTATGGACGCCAGCCTACACCGATTACTCCTTACAATTGAACGCTGGATTCCGTTGTTCATGACAGGCAAGCTGAACCTGTACCTGCTCCCAAGGCCGGCGATGCGGCGGTTTGACTGTACGCTGTTGCTGGCGGATAAACTTGCCGCAGTTCAATCTTTTTGTGTAACCAATATGGCACCTTTTGCGTCTTATTTGTACACGCACAATGAGGAACTGATTGAAAACCTTCATAAGCAGCTTGATGCGCTTTGCGAATTTGGCTGTGTTTCAGCCCAGATGTTCAGCGAAGAAATGCAGACGCAGTACCAGCGGTTCCTTTCGGCTTTCGAGCGCGCGCCGGGCGATACGGACGTGGTGCTGCATTCGCTTTCCGCGTATACCATTTCCCCGTCCCTGATGGAGCGGATGCTCAAGCGGACAGGGGTTCCGGAGGAAACAAGGGAGCGCATTTTAACGTATCATCAGCTTGCGGTAAAGCGCGCAACCAAGAACCTGTCCTTGTATAGCATATCGGATTATATCTGCCTTGCGGACCCGGCGGCGTTGTCCGAGGGCCGAGTGCAGGTGGAACTTCCGTGGTTGGACGGCAGCGCGCGCGTTGCATATACGCCCGCGGAGTACGCCGAACATATCCGGACGACGATTGAACTGTTACGCACGTATCCGGGTTACAGCATATATCTTTTGCCCCAAGTGCCGTTCCATAATATCAAGCTTATGGTGCGCCAGGGAACGGGAGCGCTCATACGCAAGCTGGACAAGCCCTGCATTGCCATGGCTACCGCACAACCCGCGCTTGTAAACGCGCTTTCCAACTATATCGACATACTCAAGCTCAGAAGTATCCGCGTCCATCCGGACCGCGGAAGGGGTTTGAAGATGATGCTGCAATATCTTCAGATTGCCGAGCAGGCGGAGGGGTGACCGCATTCGACACGGGCTGTATACAAAATTCAAGTTTTTTGTATAATTTTTGGGAAACGATTGACATGCCGCTTTTTCGTATAATAAGATAACGTCAAAGTAAACGATTTCGCTTTGCGCTATAGATTCGGCGCATCTATATATGCTGGTGTAAGGCTTGGGCGACGTGCATTTGTGGGTATAACAACATGCATACCATGGAAGAAAAGAAACATGAAAGCAGAGATCATAAGACGCTGTTATTGGTAACGGGCACGGTTTTCATCTGCCTGCTGGCGTTACTTTTGGCCAGCTTGATGCTCAGCAACCGGTTGGTCACGGCTACCTATGACCGGCTTTTGCAGGAATCACGGGCAGTGTCAGGCTCCTTCAGAGGATATCTCAACAGCCAGCAGGATACGCTTTTTGCGCTTGGCGAACTCGTTGTAGCTAGCGAAGCGCCGGAGGGTGCGCTTAAGTCGGCGGTTGAGGTGGCGGAAAACCTAGGCGGATTTGCCGATATCCGCTTTGCGGACAAGTCCGGCAGGATAAAGTATGTGGACAGCGAAGTTGACGTCTCAAAGGAAACGTTTTTTCAAACCGCAGTCAGCGGTACGCGGACGGTTGCGTACCTGCCTTCCATGGCGGACGAGAACACCCCAGGCCTGATTTTATGCGTTCCCGCTCAGGCGGGAGGCGAAATTGTGGGCGTACTATACGGCAGCCTCACACATGAAGCGCTGCAAATGCAAATCGGCGGAAGCGTGTTCGGGGAAAAAGGGGTACGTGTCCTGCTTTCTGCGGACGGGCAGGTCGTTTGCTCCACCGGTGATACGTTTCTGCCGGGGGACAATTTTGCGGATACCGTGCAGGCGTCCAACAGCGCCGGAGGAAAGGCGCTTGCGCAGCAGTTGAAAAGGAGCCTCGGCCAACAGGAGAGCGGCACGCTTTCCTTCCTTCTTGGGCGGGATACATTCCACATGAGCTATACGCAGCTTGCGCCGTCGTCCTTTATGCTGGTCAGCGGGGTGCCGGATTTCGCCGCGGCAAGGCTGGAAGGGATCGACGCGCAGCGGATGCTGCTGCTGGTTGCGGGCATTCTTGTGGTGTTTGCAGGAATGCTCATTTACGTATTCCATTCCAACCATCGCCATGTGCTGCAATTGCAGAACGAAAAAGAGCTATTAAAGCGCAGCGAGGAACGCTACCGGTTCCTGGAGAACCTTACCAACGACATCATATTCGAGGTGGACATGCGTACGCAGCGCATATCGTTCAACCAGAATTATCACAAGCATTTAAGCTATTTACCCAACATAAAGACGATAGACGACCTCCTCCAGAACCACAAGCGCGTCTATTCGGAGGACCGCCAGGCGATTAACAATATGGTGGAAATCATGTGTGCGGGCGAAGAAAAAGCGGAGGTACAGTTCCGCATATACGCTACAGACAGCGTGCTGGTCTGGCTGCATGTACAGTGTTACGCCATGCGGGACAACGCGGGCAATGCCATACGGTTCCTGGGAAAGATCATGAACATCGACAAACAGAAGCGTGAGCTCCAGCGCCTGCAGGGCCGCGCCGCACAAGATTCGCTTACCAAGGTGTTAAACCGTGAAACCACGCAGAACAAAATAGACGAATTCCTCGCATTACAGCGCAAAGAAGGCCTTGTCAACCGGCATGCCTTAATGGTGGTAGATCTTGACGGCTTCAAACGCATCAACGATACCTACGGCCACCTGACGGGAGATCATCTTTTGATGGCGATGGCGGAGCAAATGCGCAAGGTGTTCCGGAGTTCGGATATTGTGGGCCGCATGGGTGGGGATGAATTCGTGGTGTTTTTAAAGGACATCGGGGACGACGCCCATGCCTACTTAAAAGGGGACGAGCTTTGCACCACCGTACGCACGCTTTCCGGCCAGTTCCATAACGGGCTGCAGGTAACGTGCAGCATCGGAATATGCCCCTGCTCCGGCACGGATACTACGAGTTTTGACGAACTGTACCAAAAGGCGGATTCCGCGCTGTACTTGGCCAAGAGCAAGGGTAAGAATCAGTGTATTGCCTATAATGGCGCGTACAGCGCCTGAACCTGCCGGATTGACGGCGCACTCGTTTAAGCCTTATACTCGAATGGTAAATGCATACGCCGCATGGGAACGTGTTTCCGGCGGCGTTTTTATGCCCACCGCACGGTTAATGTGGCCTGTTGACCGGGTATGATAAATACAGTGCTTTAAGAAAGAGGGTTATAGGATGGCGATCATTTATCTGGCTGGCGGCTGCTTCTGGGGCGCGGAAAAATATCTGCGTGCCGTCCGCGGCGTCATTACGACGGAAGTTGGATATGCAAATGGCAAGACGGAGAACCCTACTTATGAGGATGTCTGCCGTAGGAATACCGGCCATGCAGAGACCGTAAAGGTGGAATACAATCCTGAAGTATTGCCGCTGGGGTTTTTGCTGGAGCTTTATTATGAGGCGATCGACCCAATCTCCCTCAACCGGCAGGGCGGGGACGTGGGCACGCAGTACCGCACCGGCATCTATTATGTGGACGAAGCCGACCGACCGGTAATCGAGCGTTCCCTAAACGGCCTCAAAGCACGGCTAAGGCAGCAGCCTGCCGTCGAGTACGGGCCGCTAGAAAATTTCTACCCCGCGGAAGAATACCACCAGCTGTATTTGGATAAAAATCCAGGCGGGTACTGCCACATCGGCATGAACAAAATTAAAATGGCAGCGGAGGCCAGGGTGAACCCGGCGGACTATCCCGCCATGGAAGAAGAAGCGCTCAAGCGCACGCTGTCCCCGCTTTCCTACGAGGTCACGCAGCATGCGGCGACAGAGCCTCCCTTTCATAACCAGCATTGGGATACGTTCAGGCCCGGTATCTATGTGGACATCACGTCGGGGGAGCCGTTGTTCGCCTCTACGGATAAATTTGAAAGCGGCTGCGGCTGGCCCAGCTTTAGTAAACCAATCGATCCGTTTGTGGTAAAGGAATTTGAGGACAATTCGCTAAGCAGGCGGCGTACAGAGGTAAAAAGCCGTGCGGGCGATGCGCACCTGGGGCATGTGTTCAACGACGGCCCGAAGGAGCTGGGCGGGTTACGATACTGCATCAACAGCGCTGCGCTGCGCTTTGTACCGAAAGCGGAGATGGAACAACAGGGGTACGGCTACCTGCTTCCACTTTTGGAGGGTCAGGACAATCAACATAATTAAAATTGCTGTTATAATTTGCAAAAAACTGTTTGACAACCATATATGCATGTACTATACTGTGATTACTTAATGGAGCAATCTGTTAAGCGATAAAGGCAAAGCCGGTGAAAGCCGGTGACGCAAAGCTAAAGGGCCTACCGGTCATATTGACCCAAGGCAGCCAGTTGCCGCATCAATCATGCAATATGCCTGTTTAGGCATGTGTTGGATGTTTGGCAGCTGACCCTTCGGGTTGGCTGCTTTCTTTTGTTCGTTGGCGTGAATGGAACGTGCCTGGCTTGAGCGGCGGATGCTGCCGCGGGGAAGGAGCTGAACGCCTGTGCTGATTGTGGTGGCGATCGCGCTTTCGGTCCTGATGGCGTTTGGCGCTTTGGCCGTGGATGGCAGTGTACTGTACCTGCAAAACTCGAGATTGCAAACGGCGCTTGACGCGGCCGTCATGGCGGGGGCCTCTATGCTGCCCGATACGGTCGCGGCGAAGCGGGAAGCCGAATACTACATTGAACAGAACGGCTTTTCCAAAGATGAGGTCATCATCTCCTTTGAAAACTCCAATATGGTCATTACTGCGGTGGGCAGGGAAGAGGTACAGGCGGGCTTTTCCACCGTAATGGGCAAGGTAACGAATGCCGTATCTGCCGGTGCCAGCGCGGAAAAGTATAAGGAAAACGGCCTGTGGCCCTACGATTACCTACTCTTCAGCGGCGATCCGGATTATACATTCAAGATGGGCGGCAACTTCAATATCCAAGGCAACATTCATTCCAATGGCTCTCTGCACGCAAGCCCCGGCTGGGGTAGAATTACGGGCGCAGCCGAAGCGTGTGACGAGGTATATATCAATACCTCTACCATGACAGCGGGTTCGCAGGTGCCCGGAGCGCCGTTTATCGATATGCCGGACTTTTCTGGTGTGGAAGCCCAAACGCGCCCGAAGCAGCCAACGCTGCCCCAGAGACCTGCAACATATACCAACCTTGGCTCGGGCAACCTCCCGTGGAACGCGTATCAGACGTTCTCTAGCTATACGGTGATGACGGGCAGTACCACAATCAACTGCACGGAGGCCGCAATCAACAATACCATGCACTGCATGGGGAATTTGAAAATTGCAGGAAAAGCCGTGCTGACGGGTGGCAATACGCTTTATGTCGACGGCAACCTGGAGATGGGCCGCGCAGTGCTGAACGGCAACGTATATGTGAACGGAGATCTCAAGATTACGGGCGAAGCGCCGGTATGCACGCTGAATGGTAACCTATATGTGACGGGGACCATTACGTTTGGCAACAGCTATGTCGGAACAGGTACGCTTTATTCCGGTGAGGATATCAATTTCACCGGCGGCTCCGTCACGCATGACGGGACAATTTTTGCCGAAGGCAAGCTCAACATGGGCAACAGTTTTACCGGTACGGGCAATGTATTTGCCGGGGGGAACATCACCTTCAACGGAAACGGCATGCAGATGCGCCAGACGGATAGCGTCTGCGTATACTCAAAAAACGGCAATATCTACATGGTAACGGGGGATACAAGGGTATCCGGTGTGGTATATGCGCCCAAGGGAAGTGTAGAATTGAGTGGAAACAATACTCGGTTCTTTGGCAGCTTGATTGCGTATCGGCTCATTGGGATACCAGCCAACCTTGAGGCGCGCCCACCGGATATACCGCCCGAAGTTTTTGGACCAGACGTAGAAAAAATTCGTTTGATCCGCTAAAGTTTGGTGCTGTTTGTAACGATAAAAGAGAAAGAGAAAAAAAGATTCTGCTTAATCCGCCGGTCATTTGCTTAAAATGTTACCGGCGGCCAGCAAAAAGAGTGTATTAATAGCAAACCTGCCGAAAGGCAGCGACGCAAAGCTAAAGGGCCTAAAGGCGAATACGCCTAAGGCAGCCAGTTGCCGCTTTTTCATGGCCGTGGCAGTATATTGCCCCGGAATTTATGGAACAGTTTTGGCAACTGCGAACAAGCGGTTGCCATTTTTGTTTTCAGTTCCCATGGAAGGGCTGACGACGGCCCAACTTAATCATAAGTGCCGCGATTTTTAGAGAGGAGGTGATACGGGTGCGCGGATGAAACGCGCATCAAAGGGATACTTCAGTTTTGCGGGCAAGCGCTCCCCCGACCTCCCACACGGGCGGACGCAAAGAATACCCGCACCGATGCAAGGCGCCGGCATTCGCCTTTTTGCGCCGGGTAGAAGGGCTTTACGTACACAGGTAAGCCTCGCCGCTAAAAAGCGGCAAATCGTGAGCCCCCGGCTGGAGCCGGGACAAAACGAAGAGTACTACAAAAGTCATCTTCCCGATAATGGCAAGCCAGTCGAAAGGCTGTTACGCAAAGCTACAGGGTCTAAAGGCGAATAAAATCGCCCATGACAGCCAGCTGCCGAATGAAGCCGCGCTTTTGTTTGCGTCTTTGCCATCCTTCTCTAAAAACGGATGCAGCGCAAAAACAAAGAGGCCGCTATTCGGAGACCCGAATAGAGGCTTTTCTTTGCTTAAAAAACAAAGAAAAGCTTCTTAGGCTAAACCAACTAAGGAGGCCCAATATGGCAATACCCATATTCGCATTGATCGGGGCGCTTCTGGCAATTCCCACCCGGGCGCTTGCCAAAAAGCTGGTCCGTGACCGCCAAGGGGAACCCTGCGAGAGCCGCGTATTAAGCGGAACCTACTCCGCAGAGGCATGGGTGTTTGTCTGCGCGTTGAGCTGGGCGCTCATCGCCGCCGCCAATCAAACGGCGGGGGCGGTTCGGTTGATCCAATTTGCTTGCGTGTTTGAAATCATGCTGTGCTTAAGCGCGGTGGATCTTGTAACTCGTCGGATCCCCAATGAGCTTTTAGTAGCCTTGCTGCTGGTATTTATACTCGGCGAGGTTGCGGGGGGAAGCGCAGCGCAGGAGCTGACAGGCAAACTATTGGGTGCGCTCATCGCGGCGGTCGTATTCATGCTCCCATCCAAAATGGGCATGAACATCGGCTGGGGGGATATCAAGTATGCAACGGTGATTGGGCTGGGCCTTGGGTTTGCGGGGTTTTTGCAGGTAACGGCGGTGATGGCGCTCGCGTTGGGCGCGTATGCCGTATACCTCTACCTCTCCCGCCGGGGCACCATCAAATCTTTTGCAGCGGTCGGCCCCTACCTTTCTCTGGGCGTGATGAGCACGTTGGTGTTTCCAGTGTTGCAAACGGTACTGAAATAATGTTTAGAGAAGGAGAAAAACCATGAAAAAGTTCATCGAAATCCTCAAGGATGAAAACGGCCAGGGCATGGTAGAATACGGCCTTATCCTTGGTTTGATCGCCGTTGCGGCGATAACGGTGCTCATCGCGCTCGGACCCAAAGTTACGAAGATCTTTTCCGAGGCGGAAACAGCCATTAATCAGGTTCCCAACATAACTGCAGGGACATAATTTGCGACAATGCCAAATAGCTGCCGCCCGCACAGCGTGCGGGCGGCAGTAGTTCTCTTTATGCGGATGGAGGGAAATCCATGCAGGCAGTTGAGCATAAAAAGGCACGTCGTGAACGTGGGCAGGCGTTGGTGGAAATGGCCATCACCCTCCCGCTTCTTTTGTTGCTGCTCATGGGCATCATGGAAATAGGCTGGTACTTTTACAACCAGATGAGTGTGGAAAACGGCAGCCGGGAGGGCGCGCGCTACGCAATCGTCCATGCGGAGGACGCAACGCTGACAGCGGACGTAACCTCGCTTGTGCAGGGCATGGTGGTTGGCCCGGGTACGCTTACCGTCACGCTCAATAAATCCGGGAATGATATTTCCGTTGCTGTTACCAAGGCAGTCCCTACCCTTACGCCAATGGCGGTCATATTTACGCCAGGGGACACGTTCTTATTATCCGCTAAGACCACAATGAAGGTTTAGCGGAACCACATCAAAAGACCTATCTATGAACTGAAGTTGATAGTAACGGCTTTTCCAGCCGCAGGGGGATGCATGAAGAAGATATACATCATAGCCGTGTTCGTAGCGCTGCTGACCGGGGTTGCGGTATATTTATATGCCGCGCAGCTCGAAGAAAAGGCGACTGTCGTCGTACATACGGGCACTGTGGTGGTATCAACTGTCCCCATAGAGGAAAACGCAAGGATCACGTCGGACATGGTGACGCTCACCACCACCGCCGTGGAATGGATTAGTCCTGGCGCCGCCACAAATCTGGAGGATGTCGTGGGGAAAATGAGCCGCTACCGCATTCCGGCCGGGCAGCAGATCGAAGCAGGCAGCATCGCTTCAGACGATACTGCGGTGGGCGGCAAGCTTTCTTATGTTGTCAAGGATGGCATGCGCGCCGTCACGTTCGCCAGCGATGAGATTTCCGGCGTTGGCTTTTACCTGAATAAAAACGACTATGTGGATATCATGGCCACCACCGTGACTACAAAAGAGGATGAAGAAACAGGCGCAATCACGGAAATCCCCGCTGTTGAGATGCTGCTTGAGAATGTGCTGATATTGGAGGTCGCCGCCCGGCCCCAGGTGGAGACTCAGACCGAGGCCAATTACAACTACACGTATTCGTCCATTACCGTGGAACTCACGCCTTCAGACGCCATGAAGCTCTACTTTGCCACCCAAAACCAGCAAATCTACCTCCTGCTGCGTGGCTCGGAGGATCAGGATAAAGTTTCCCCGCCGGTGTATGTGCATCCGGTGTACGAATACAAGGATGTCGCGTAGGAGATTTTAAATGGAACAGCTACGGGTATTTGTCATCAGCAGTGATAAGGATGCGCGCTACCGCATCAAGGGGATTTTAAGCACCGAGGATATCGTCATCGTCGGTTATGGCGATCTTGGGCCTTCCTGCGTACAGAAGGCCCAAGGCCTGCAGCCCGACGTCGCGCTTATTTTATATGAAAACGCCGCCGCGCTTGATATTGCGCAGCGCATTTACCAGAGTGTGCCCCGCTGTGCACTGCTGCTTTTAACCCAGGAGCTCTCCATGTCCCTTACGCGCGAAGCGCTGAAATCCGGCATACGGCTGGTCGTTTCCTATGAGGATGGAGAAGACGCCATCATAGATGCCGTACGCCGTGCCGGTGCGCTTGAGCAGGTGCGTGCAGGACTTTCGGGAACGGCGCCCATTCAAAAAACGCAGGTGATCAGCGTCTATTCCGGCAAAGGCGGCACAGGCAAGACCACGCTTGCCGTCAACCTGGCCGCGGCGCTCGCGAAAGCAGGGCGAAAGACCGCCATCATCGATCTTTCCCTGGAGTATGCGAACGTGGCGCTCTACCTTGATATGCAACCCAAGGATACCATTGCAGAGCTTGCGCAGGAGCGCGGTACGCTCAGTATGGATGTGCTGCGCGGCTTTACCGTTCAGCATTACAGCGGGCTGAGCGTCCTTGCAGGCCCAAACACCCCCGAAAGCGGGGAATATGTGGAGCCGCGGCATGTGGAAAGCGTGCTTTCCGTCATGCGTCCGTTCTTTGACTGCATATTCATCGATCTTCCAAGTAACTTCGCGGATACCACAATCACCGCCATGGAAAATTCCAACAAGGTGCTTGTGGTGGTGCAGCCGGATATCGGCTCCATCAAAGCGGCGCATACCACACAGGCGGTACTTTCCTCGCTGCAGCTGCAGGAAAAGATCCGGTATGTGTACAACAAGGATTATAAAGCTTTTCTTTCCATCAAGGACGCACAAAAGGTGTTGGGCGTAATGCCTGCGCATGTTCTCCCGCGCGACGACAAAACGGCCGACAGGTGCCAATGCATCGGCCGCCCGGTGGTACTGGAGGAACCAAGAACCGCACTGGGCAGGAAGCTTATCCAGCTTGCATCGGAGGTGATCCGGTGAGCTTACAAAGCCGCCTCAACAGGCCCACCGACGATGCCCCGCGCGAGGAGCGCTCGGCAGTCACCGCCACGGCCGAGGAAACCAAACAGGAGCAGTACCTGCTCATCATTGACCGCGTACGCACTGCCGTCATCGACCGGCTGCGCGGAGGCGCCATAGAGCCGGATGCAGCGCAGGTGCAAAGCGTCATAGACGACGTGCTGGCCGAATATTCGGATACCATCACGCGCGTGGAACGTTCACGGCTGTCTACGGTGCTGTTTAACGAGGTCATGGGCCTGGGGCCGCTTGAGGCGCTTTTAAACGACCCGGGCGTTACGGAAGTCATGGTCAATGGCCCCAAGCAGGTATTTGTAGAGCAGGGCGGCAAAATCAAGCTGTCCGACGTCCGCTTCCGGGATGAGGAAGCCGTGATGCAGGTGGTAGAAAAGATTGTTTCCGCCATCGGCCGCCATGTGGATGAAGCAAGCCCCATGGTGGACGCGCGTTTAAAGGACGGCTCGCGCGTCAATATCATCATCCCCCCGCTTTCGCTTGTGGGGCCGGTCATCACCATCCGCAAGTTTTCAAAGACGCCATTTACCGTGCACGATCTCATCAATTTCGGCTCGCTGACCCCGCGTATGGCCAGCTTCTTGGAGGCTTGCGTCAAGGGCAACCTCAATATGATGGTGGCAGGCGGAACGGGCAGCGGCAAGACGACGCTTCTAAACGTGCTTTCCGGGTACATCCCTTCGGATCAGCGCATTGTCACCATAGAAGACGCTGCGGAGCTGCAATTAAAGCAGCAGCACTGCATTACGCTTGAAAGCCGCCCGGCCAACCTGGAGGGGCGGGGGGAAATCACTATACGGGATTTAGTCAAAAACACGCTGCGCATGAGGCCGGACCGTATTATAGTCGGCGAAGTCCGTTCTGGCGAGGCGTTGGATATGCTCCAGGCCATGAACACCGGCCACGATGGCTCACTCACCACCGGCCATGCCAACTCCCCGCGGGATATGATCTCCCGTATCGAAACCATGGTGATGATGGCGGGGGTAGATATGCCGCTTTATGCCATCCGCAGCCAGATTGCCTCCGCACTCGATATTATCGTGCAGCAAAGCCGCCTGCGGGACGGTTCCCGCCGCATAGTCAGCATTACCGAGATCACTGGCATGGAAGGTGATATCGTCAGCATGCAGGACATATTTGTGTTTGAAACCGACGGCTCCACGGACGGGCAGGGGCGCTTTAACGGGCGTTTTAAAAGCACCGGGGTATACCCGAAATGCGTATCCAAAATCCGCAGCAACGGCGTTCCGGTGTATGATGAATGGTTTCAGTAAGCTTTTAACAACGGGAAGGGGAAGGACATGCAGCGCATACTTTTGACGCTCTGCGCGGCGGGCCTGATGTTTACGCTCTGTGTGATACTCCTGCGCAGGGTATACCGGGATGCGCTCAGAAGCGGGGATCGTATTGAAAAACTTTCCGGCGAAAAAGCCCCTCTCTCCCGTGAGCGCATGCGTGCGGAAAAGAAGGTGCCCATCCGCATCTCTACCGTATTGGTGGATCAGCTTGCAAGCGCGGGCGTTCCCATGCGGGCGGAGGAGTTTTTGCTCATATGGGTCGTGCTCTCCTTTATCCCGCCCGCCGTTTCCGCGCTGATGGGGGCACATATGTTTGTGTCCGTTACGCTTACCGGCATTGGCCTCGCGTTGCCGCCGTTTTACGTACGGCACAGCCGCCATAAACGACTGATTGCATTTGAAAAGCAGCTGCCCGAGGCCATTACCACCGTCAGCAACTGTTTAAAAAGCGGCCTGACATTCCAGCAGGGCATGCAGACCGTGGCGGATCAAATGGCAGAGCCAGTCGCAAATGAGTTTGGCCGCGTCATGCGGGAGCTGCAGTTGGGCAGCACCACGGAGCGGGCGTTATTTAACCTTTCGCGCCGCGTGCCCAGCTCGGATGTCAAACTGATGGTAACGGCAATACTCATTTCTCAGCAGGTGGGCGGCAATCTTTCAGCGGTACTGGACAATATCGCCCAGACGGTTACCGATCGTATCCGCGTCAAGCAGGAGGTACGCACCATCACCTCCACGGGCCGCATATCCGGCATGGTGATCGGGTTGATGCCGGTGTTCCTTGCCGTGATGCTGTTGCTTCTGAATCCCAACTATATGGAACTTTTGTTTCAGCGGCAGGAAGGGCATATCATGCTCATCGTCGCCGCGGTGATGGAAACGATCGGGTACATGCTCATACGCAAGATCGTATCGGTTAAATATTAGAGACGGAAGGGGGAATATGGCATGCAGTTTCTTGTCATCACCAGCGCGATGTCCGCGTTTGTATTTGTCCTGCTGCTGTTCAGCCGCCCCCGCAGGATATTGGGTGCGAAAGAGCGGCGTGTCAAGCGCATTGTGGAGACGGATAAGGCGCTTCTTGACGAACTGAACGCCGACTTTCATGAACGGTTTATCGTACCGCTGTTAAAGCAGTTTCGCCACGCGTTCAACCGCCTGATAAAGCCGAAAAAAGAGGGCGCCGGCAACAGTAAAATGGAACGGCAGTTGCGTATGGCGGGCATGTATATCGGCGTTTCCGGTTTCTTAGTGGTACGCGTGCTGGTCGCATTGGGGCTGTTTTTAACTACGGCGCTTTTGCTGCGCTCCACGGAGCTTGAAGCATACGTAAAGTTGCTGCTGATGCTTGCAGCCCTGATGCTGGGGCTTTTGATACCGGTGTACTATATGCGCTTCCAGATACGCTCAAGGCAAGGTTCCATCAAAAACCAGCTTCCGGATATGATCGATATTCTAACCGTCAGCATTGACGCAGGGTTGAGCTTTGATCTTGCTTTACGGCGTGCTTTGGACAAATTCACGGGCGCGCTCAAAGAGGAAATGACAGTTACCGCCATGGAGATTCAGATGGGGAAACCCCGCCGCGTGGCATTGACCGAGCTTGGCGAACGCAATGACGTTGCGGAGCTAAAGTCTTTGGCTTCCGCCGTGGTACAGTCCGAGCAGATGGGTACGCCCATTAAGCAAGTGTTGAAGACCCAGGCGGAGCAGCTGCGGCTTTCTAGAAAGCAGTACGCGCAGGAAAAGGGCATGAAGGCGTCCGTAAAAATGCTGCTTCCGATGGTCGGGTTCATATTCCCTGTAATATTCATCATATTGCTGGGCCCTACCGTCATACGCGTGATAGATACGTTTAAATAATTGTGGCAAACGGAACCCCAAGGGATGTACAAAAGTGGATTGGACAGGTGGAGTTATGAAATACGCGATTCTGTATTCTGACGGCAAGGCGATTGCGCGTATCCGCGTGGCGGATCGGTTTTTCCATCGCCTCAAAGGGCTGATGGGCGAGCGGGATATCAAAGAAGGCCTGCTGCTGCATCCGTGTTCGCAGGTTCACACCTATTTCATGCGCGAGCCAATCGACGTGGTGTACTTGGATAAGCTGGGGCGCGTGCTTTCCGTGGAGGAAGCCATGGAGCCCGGACGTATGGGCTTTTATATCCATGGCTGCGCAAGCGTACTGGAGATGCCCGCACACCGCTGGAAGCAGCTTGGCTGCTCCGAGCAGGTTCGGATTGTGGAAGTGGGGAGGCTGGAGAATGGTCAGGCAATCGGATGAGCGCAAGGATTTTAGCGGCTGCCGAAGATCTGAGCTTGTTGCCATAGCCGCTGAGCAGGCGCAAACACTTCTGGATTTGCGTACTGTTCTATACAGGGAAACGGACGCGCTGCGTGAGGAACTGCGCATGCTTCAGGCAGAAAACCGCGCGCTCAAAGAGACGCTAAGTTCCACACGGGAAAACTCTGTACAACCCGCCATGGCTACTATGGATGAAGAAGCGTTGAAGGAAAAACTCCGGCCCATTGTCAAAAAACTTGTTGCGCGTCACCGCCAGGAGACAGACGCGCTCTTACACAAGCTGGCGGCGCTGCAAACGGAACTTGCGGAAGAACGGGAAAAGCACAGCGAAGCGCAGCGCCAATTGGAACTGAACATCCGAGAAAGTGAAAAGCCGAAGCATTTTCTTGCATTCGAACAGCTTTCCCGCCGTTTCACGCAGGAAGAAGGGACAAAGCCTGTTTCCTCCAAGCCGCTTTCCGTACCCCGGGACAAGTTGATGCCCTTTGTGCGGGATAACAGCCGACAATAAACAGTTGCAAAAAATCCATTGGGCAGGCAGAACACGCCTGCCTGCTTTATTTCCTTCTGGCGCAAAAGCAGAACTTGCGGTATTGTAAGAAAAAGGAATGGGGGAAGGTATGAGACCGAGAGCGCTGGAACGGGATTCGATATTCGGGTGCAAAGTCAGCCACGAACTCTATCAGCAGCAGCAGAAGCCGGAGGCGCTTGTCGTGCTGTTTCCCGGCCGTGGCTACACCGTGCAACTGCCCCTGCTCTATTATGCCGGTATGGCGGCAAGGGACAAAAGGTTTGACGTTCTGGCTCTGGAGTACGGGTTTTTTAAGGCGGGAAAGTCGTTTACGGCCGAAGACATCGCGCCGTTTTGCGAAGAACTTCTTGAAACACTTCAAGCGGCGGGCGCGCAGGGCTATAAAAGGCTTTATTTGATCAGCAAAAGCCTGGGCACGGTACTAGCGGGCATGGTGGGCACATTGCTTGAACACCCAGACATCAGGCATTTGTTTTTAACGCCGGTGGAGCGCGCACTTCCCTTCATGCTGCAAACAAAATCCGTAGCCGTGATGGGTACTGCGGATGATACATTCCCGGAAGCCTGCATTGGCGCGGTCAGGGCCGACGCAGCATGCGAACTGGTTTTCATTGAAGGCGCGGATCATTCGCTGGAAATGCAGCATGGCATTTTGCATAACCTTTCGATCATGAAGCAAATGTCGGAAATTTATGAAACGTTTTTAGAATAATGTACAGAAATTCAAGAACACGGCCTGAAACTCCGAATGTCCTCTGCGGGATGTGCGCACACTATGATTGAGGTGATGAAAATGCCTGAAATACCGGATGAATTTTTAACTGCGTTGTCCCGCAACAAAGAAGCCATGCAGCGGTTTTCCGGCCTTCCGGACCCGGAAAAGGATACCGTGCTCAACCGTGTACGCGGTGCGCGCACGCAGGGTGAGATGGACGATATCGTCAACAAGCTGTAAAGCTGCCAGTAAAATCGGAGGGATGCTTGATGGAAATGCCACAGGGGTTGCTGTAGGCGCTTGGGCAGAATATGGGCGCTATGCGCCGTTTTGCCCAGCTTTCGGGCCCGCAGCGCGCGAATATCGTCAACAGGGCACGCGGCGCAAAGAGCAGGGAAGAGATGGAACAGATTGTAAGGGGAATATAGAACAAAAAGCGGCGCAAGCCGCTTTTTTGTGTGAAATATAGCGTATCGCCTGACTGCACCACATGGCCCTAAAGGGTAACGCTTCCTTTAACGTTTTTACCTCCCTTATGGGTTGGCATGCCGAGCATGAGTGCTTCCAGCACTTTCTTTTTGCCAATCATAATCAATGCGATGGAACAGAATTTGCGCCGAAATGTGTACGCGCATTTGGCGCGGGCGTGTTATAATGAATGCATCCTATCAGACCGAAAGGGAAACGAATGCTGTTTTCACCGCTGTTTTCCGGCTCATCCGGAAACGCAACGTTTATAGAAGCGGGGGGCGTCCGCCTGCTGGTGGACGCGGGGCTGACCGGCACGCGCATTGAACAGGCGCTTGCCGCTATCGGCGTCCCCATAGACACGCTCTGTGCCATACTCGTCACCCACGAACATATCGACCATGTCCGCGGTATCGGTGTACTTTCCCGCAAATACAAAATACCCGTGTATGCCAATGCGGCCTGTTGGGAGGCCATGCCCAATAGCGTGGGCGAGATCGCGCCGGGCTGTACCCGTGTTATTGAAACGGGCAGAGATTTTTATATTAAAAACGTGAACATCACACCTTTTGCCACGCCACACGATGCCGCGGAGCCGGTGGGATATACCTTGCGGCATGAAAAACGCTGTGCGGGGGTGCTCACGGATATCGGACATATCGACGAGCGATTGATTGATGCCGTGGAGGATTGCGACATTCTGCTTATTGAAGCCAATCATGATATCGAAATGCTCAAATCCGGCGGCTATCCCTACACGCTTAAGCAGCGCATACTTTCCAACCGCGGCCATCTTTCCAATATTGATTGCGGGCGTGCGCTCTGTAGGCTCTACGCCCGGGGTCTTAGAAACGCGATATTGGGCCATCTAAGCAGGGATAACAACGAGGAGCGGCTTGCCATGGAAACCGTTGCGATCGAGCTTGCGCAGCAGGATATCCACACCGGCATGCGCGTCGCCATGTCCCACCGGGACAGGCCCTGCGGCGTGTTTCATCTTTAAGCAGCGCCTGCGCTTACTTTAAAAGCCTTTTAGGAGGTCGGTTGCATGAAGCCCTCAGCACCGCTTACGCTAAACCCCACGCGGAAGATAAACATCTGGATGCTCATCATTTGCATCGGCATGCTTGTATTGGGTCAGATCCCTGCCATCATCCCCGGGGCGATGAGCGATCTGGTGCGCCTGTACGCATTCAACACGCTGCTTGTTGAAATTGCATGCTTCTATGTACCCGTCACCATATTTGTAGAGCGCAATGGCGGAAAAAGCGCGTTCGGTTTTCACCGTATAAGCGGGTGGGAATGGGTATGGGCGGCATTGATCGGCTTTGGGGCGTTTTTTTTGGTCACAGCCGTCAATGGGTTTTTGCAGCTGATGTGGGCGGCGGTGGGCGCAAACACAGAGCTGTTTCAAGCTCCCATCCCCACGGATGGCGGGTGGCGGCTTTTGGCTTCCATATTCCTGATTGCCGTCATTCCCGCGTTTGTGGAGGAAGCGCTTTTTCGCGGCGCTTTCATGCATGCCTGGCTGCCGCAGGGCAAAACGAAGGCACTTTGGCTTACTGCCATATTATTTTCGCTCATCCATCTCCAGCCCGCCGCATTTCCGGCGTACCTTCTGCTTTCGTTGGTACTTGGCGGGGTCACGCTGCTTACGGGCTCGGTATATCCCGCCATGGCGATACACGGTGTCAACAATCTGCTGGCCGTGCTCATCACATATTTTGCGGCGGGCGGGCTTGCCAGCGCGCCGGAGCCCGCTATTACAGCGGCCATCATTCCCGGGCTGCTCTTTTACGCGGCGCTTGGATGTGTCGCATGCTTTTCCGGGTATAAAGGGCTCAGGGTTGCATCGGCCAACCGCAGGCAGGCTTTGGAAGAGGATGGAAAAGAAGAGTTCCACCGCTTGGGATTTGACACATTAAAGCCCGAACCGCCAACAAGCGTAGAAACGGCCGCAATGGAAGCACCTGCCAAACAAAATACAGGAACTTGGGCGCTCGTCGTCACCTATGTGATTTTAGGTCTCATCAATCTGGCGATACTGATTTTGATGTTTGTTGATCTGCCGCAAATTCTGCCCATATAGACGGAGGAAACAGTATTGCGCCTTTCTCTTGTTTGTACAGGCAAATTAAAAGAACGCTACCTGCGCGACGCCGCAGAGGAATATAAAAAACGAATCTCCCGTTATGCGGAGTTGGATTTGCTCGAAACGCCGGACGAGCCTGTGCCGGAGCGGTATTCCGAGGCCCAACGCATACAGGCCGTAAGTCGCGAGGGCGACCGCATGCTCAAGGAAATCGGCCCGCGGGAGTTTGTTGTGGCGCTTTCCATTACCGGCAAAAGGCATACGTCCGAGTCGTTTGCAAAGAGCATGGAGGCTTGGATGGCGGGCGGCTACACGCGCATCTCGTTCGTCATCGGCGGTTCGCTGGGGCTTTCATCTGCCGTGATTTCCCGCGCGGACGCAGAGCTTTCCTTATCCGATTTTACATTTCCGCACCAGCTTGCGCGCATCGTGCTGCTGGAGCAAATCTATCGTGCGTTCAAAATAATCAACAACGAGCCATATCACAAGTAACAATAGCGCGCTATTGATGGCTTTAATCATCAAGCCACTCTCCTTTTGCAACAAGGAACGTCCTTCCGCCCACATTGATATCAAACTGGTCGCCCACTTTGCTCGCCTTAATTTTCAAAAGGGATTTTCTGCCGATCTCATACCCTTGCTCAACGCGATATTCCAGTTGACTTTTATGAAAATAATCGTACTCCAATAAATATCCTGCCAGATTGCCATTTGCGCTCCCAGTTGCGGCGTCTTCAGGATACCCCGAATCATCACAAAACACCCTGACGTTCAGGTCGTTTTCTTTGCAGTATGTCTCTTTACAAAACACAAGGATATTGGCGGAGAACGACTCCTTTATAAATTTAAAATAGCTGCTGTGGTTGATGCGGCATTGTCTTACCGCGTTCATCGAAGTAAGAGGTACGATAATAGCGGGTAAACCCGTTGAGACCTCCTGTATCGGGAAATCCTCATCGATGGATGCGCCATTGATACCAAGGATGTTACATATTGTCTCCCGGCTAACAAGCCTACCAAATTCGGGCCGGTTTTGCTTCATCCAAATATCATCGCGCTCAAATGTTACCGGAATTTGCCCGACAGCTAAATTCAGACGGATTGTTTGAGATACCCCGCTTTCTATTTCTTTATGGATGACAAATGCGGTTCCAAGCGTGGGATGTCCGGCAAACGGCACTTCAAAATCCGGCGTAAATATCCTTACGTTGTATCCGCCATTGGTCTTGCCTTCTGATAAAATAAAGGTGGTCTCGGCAAAGTTCGTCTCTTTGGCGATATTCTGCATTTGATCTGCTGAAAGATGGCCTGCATTGCGGAATACTGCCAATTGGTTTCCCTGGTACTTCTCTTGTGCAAAGACGTCAACAATATAAAAATGCATACGCTTCAATTCCTTCTATTTGGTAATTCATAAAATATAACGTTCCCATTTGCCTGTCAAGCGGAGCTGTTCTAAACGCCATACCTGCAGTACTTGAATTAAGAACATATGGTTGATATATTGGATGGTATTGAAGAATACCTGTTGTAGGCAACTATGGTTAGAGTAGAATTCTATGATGTCGCGCAAAGCCCACCAATGGTAGGTGTGATAGGAGGAACATGTTAAAAACCGAGATTTTAAAAGACATCGTCCGGTATTCGTTTGAAACTCAGCCCGGGCGGCACTATGCAACGTCCGTTTATGCCATATTTGATCAGCACCGCGCGCTTTTGATCGATACGGGGTATGAATTTCAGGCGGCGCAGCTGGCAGAGGAGTTTCAGAAGAATGGCGTTACAGTAAGCGCTGTCATACTTTCCCATTTTCATGACGACCATATGCAGGGGCTAAAAGCCATGCCCAAAGTTTCCGTTTACGGCAGCGCAGCATATCAGGTTTCGTTGGACCTGTGGACAGAACAGAGCGTGCATGCGCTTTTTGCTCCCACAACCTGCGTTAGGGAGCCGTATCCGCTCCGCTTTGGCGCGCATGCGCTTACGCTAATTCCATTTCCCGGGCATTCTCCTTGCACGCTGCTGACGAAAATAGATGAGACATACCTGCATATTGCGGATGAACTGATGTTCTCGGAGGAAGGGAAGCCGCTGCTTCCTTCGACGGATCCGCAATGTATCGTACGGCATGTGGAGTCTCTAACGCGCCTGCGGGAGTACTGCGGCTACATTTTCCTGCCCGGCCACGGCCCGATAATTGCGGGCAGTGACCGGCTGCAAAAGGAAATCGGGTATCGGCTTGCTTACATGGAAACCATATTGCACACCGACAGGAAACTGACCTATGACGAAGCGGCGAAAGGCTGCGGCTGCGAATTTTTGCACAGCGAATGGCACAGCGGATTTTATGAATAGCGCATAAGGCTGCCCCGCAACCATAAGTGGCAAAAACGATCCGTTTGGTTGGTAGAGCCGCAACGCGCATTTTTGTACCATGGGCGTGAGGTGATTAACATGAAATTTTATGAAAAGCTCCAGGCGTGCAGGAAAGAAAAGGGGCTGTCCCAGGAAAGACTGGCCGAGCGGCTCAACGTATCGCGGCAGGCGGTCGCCAAATGGGAGGCCGGGCAGAGTTACCCGGATGTGGACCGGCTGCTTGAATTGAGCGACCTGTTTCAGACGAGCGTGGATCAGCTCCTTAGGGATAAAGCTGAGGATTCCTGCACATATGCCAACGCAGGAACGCTGGTGGAAGCGGATGCCGCAGTCATTGACTTTTTATGCCGAGCGAAAAAGAACACCTATGCGGGGCATGGTGCAAAATGCCCTTCCTCACGCCCGTCCTCGCACGATTACCGGTATGAAGAAGGGGAATTATCCTATTACGATACATACCTGGGCGGAGAACGGTTTGCGGGGGAGGAAGCCCTTTTTCGGGATGGCGCGCCGTTTTGGAGCATGAACTATACCGGCCGCATCCTTTCGGAGCAATACCAGGATGGAATTCTAAGTGAGGCGCTCATGCTTGTACCCAAGGAGTATCCATTCCGCGGGCCGCTGGTATATCGCAACGGCAGGTTTACCTACCATTGTATCGTCAACGGGGAGTTTACCTGGTTCAACGGGTATGAGGAGATATTCTGCGACGATACCAAGGTATACGAGTGTGTGTTTCACGGGGGCAGCGTGCGGTAACGCCGCCCCAGTTTTACTCTGCGGTCTGAGATGCTATAATAGCCTAATAAAGCGGCGGGAGGAGAACAATGCGTACTCGGATGGCTACATTGGAGGATAGGGAAGAAATCATCTCCCTTACATTTCTCTCCAAAGCGCACTGGGGCTATGACGCCGCGTTTATGGAAAGAGTCCGCGAGGAACTTAAGGTCCCGGTCAAACATATTGAAGCGGGTTACGGCCATGTACTGGAAGACGATGCAGGAAACATGTCCGGGTTCTTCAGCCTGATAGAAACAAACCACGGATGGGAACTGGATTTCTTTTTTCTGCATCCGATGTATATCGGCAAAGGGCTTGGCCGCTCTTTGTGGGAGGCGGTCATTGAGCAGGCAAGGCATGTGGGAATTGAGTCGTTTGCCATTGTGGCCGATCCGCACGCAGAAGGGTTTTACCTGCGCATGGGCGCAGAGCGAATAGGGGAGGTCAGGTCTTCTTCTGTGAAAAACCGCATACTTCCTCTCCTGCGCGCCGAAGTGCCGCAAACATAATTTTAAGGGGACGTATTTTTGCAGGATCAGGAAGAATTGTGCGTGTACGAGGCGCTGCATAAGCTTCATATCCCCTACGAGCGCTTTGCACATCGCCCGGCGATGACTATGGCGGACTGCGCTGTGTTCGACGCCGGAAAAAATGCGGCCCATTGCAAAAATCTGTTTTTAACCAACCGTCAGGGGACTCAGTTTTATCTCTTGCTGGTGGTGGGGGATAAGCCCTTTCAAACCGGCAGGGTGAGCCGAGCATTGGGCGTCTCTCGCCTGTGTTTTGGAACACCGGAGCAATTGATGCAAACTTTGGGGCTAACGCCCGGCTCGGTCACGCCGATGGGTCTTCTCAACGATACGGCGCATAAAGTCCATGTTTTGCTGGACCGGGATGTGGCGGATTGGGAAAATATCATCGTGCACCCCAACGTGAACACGGCTTCCATTGTGCTAAAAACGGCGGATCTGCTGCGCTTTATTGAATATTGCGGCAGCCCCGTCACATATGTGGACGTGCAGGCGGAAGAAATGGAGATGGGGAATTAAAGGCTTACTCTATTGGTGCCAGCTTGCCCAGCACCACATAGCGCGCGTCGTCATACTCATAGGTGCAGGTGGAAAGCGTCACAATGCGGTCATTAGCTGCCACTTCCACCTCGCTTTTAAAATCGGAAGCCGCGCGGGCGTATTCAATGAAGGAGAGAAACTGAGCTTCGGTATCGAAGCTTTTTTTGTATACGTCGTTAGTAACGACGCCATCCGTAATATAGGCTGCAAACAGTTCCAGCTTATAGGCAGCGGAAGGGGTAAACAGCAGCAATTCCGGGTGAACATTGTAATAGGTCTGTTCCTTGTAGTTCACAAGCGAGGCAAACATGGAGCCGTTCTTCATGTGGTGGCCGTATATGATTGTGTTCTGGTCCCCAAACACCGGCGCGTTCTCTGCATCCACGAACAGCGTGCCCATGGAGTTGCGTTGCTTGTTGAACATGTGGTTGAGATAATAGCTGTTGTTGCCGCCCTGCACCACGGGGTAGTTGATCACGGTGCCGGAAGAATATATCCAGGCGCAAAACTCATTGTTCTCCGCGTGCAACGCCTCGTAATCAAGCTTCAGCATGGGCAGCGGAGTAGGCGCTGCGGACTGCTCCGGTGCGATAGCAGCGGCGGATACCGGAGGGGGCGTTGTAACGGCGCTGCGGGAAAGCTCCAAATATAACGTATCCCCGGCGCGGTATTCTATGAGGGGCAGCGCAAACAGCACGCCGGAAATGATCATGGCGGCGGCGCACAGAATGATTAGTAAATTAATAAGTCCCGTTTTCGGGTTTCGCTTCTTTTGCATTTCTGACCACCTTGTAAGAGGGGATGCCCACGGGTAAAAACAAAGGCGGCTTTACGGCCGCCTTTCTGTTTGCTGGTTCAGCTACGCCTTCCTGCCGCGCTTGTGTACAAGGAGCACGGCCAGCAGTACGGCAAATATTACGAACAGTCCACCCCAGAGGTAGATGTTCGCATCGTCCCCCGTGCCGGGCGCAAGCGGGATTTGCTCGCCATCATTGATGATGATCACCGGCGGGCCAAGCGGGATATCGTCATCATCATCGTCGTCGTCATCGTCATCGCGGGTATACACATCGGCCTGAAATACCCACCGAACTTTGCCGGTAGCATCCTGATAATCGTTGTTTAGCTCC
Source organism: Bacillota bacterium (assembly GCA_023435025.1). Lineage (GTDB taxonomy): Bacteria > Bacillota > Clostridia > Christensenellales > CAG-138 > JAEYLA01. The sequence continues at coordinate 19,912 of JAEYSE010000093.1, read as the reverse complement.
TCGGGTACGGTAAGCTCAAGCATGAGCACCTTATAATCGCCCCTGTAGAAACGACCCAAGCGGATGAACCTGCCGTCTCCGGTATTGGTACCGCCGGTTTCGGGCCAGATATCCGAAAGCTTGCCTTCGGCGAGGATGGTGCTGCCATCCTTTAGCTTAAAGGTGATAAGATCTAAAAGATCATATGCATAGCCCGCCTGCCGGGAGGCCGGACGCTGGATCTGCTCGCCGCGCAAGTAGATATCCACACGCGAACCGGAGGTATTATCCACCGTGATTTTCTGCGTATACGTGCCGCCGGGCATAAGCCCCTGCAGATTGTTGAACAGGCCGGTCGCCGAACCATCGTCAGGGACGTAGCCAAACAGGGAGGTGCGCCCTCTGAAAGTAGCGGTGGATTCCGCCGCATAGGCTGTCGTCGCAAACGCGAGCAACAGCAATACACTTAGCGCCACTGTGCCTATCCTTTTCAGGCTGTTGGTATGTTTCATAATTTGTCATCCCCCTATTTCGTCCGCATACGAGCGGATGGATGGTTCGAAAAAATACGGCAAGGTTGCGGGGCGCAGGGCATGCGCCCCGGCATAAGGCCTAAAGGTTTAGCGAATGCTTACTACTTGTTCAGTTCTGCGTATGCAGCAGCAGCATTATCGAAATTATCAGCTTGTATGGCTTCAGCCACTATGCTGATAGCGAAATCTTCGATTTCTGCATTGGCAAACTCACCATCTATAAACGTCGGAATTTCTATCCCGGCAAAAAGAGGTGAGGTTGCCGCACCGGCCGCAAGCGGGCCATTGTACGTGTAGGTATATGTTCTTGTATTATCGGCATTTTTCACGTTGCCCGCATAAGTCCAGCTGCTATCAATGCCTTTAATGAAGTCGGCAATGCTCAATTTGACTTCATGGCTAGCATTGTAATCACGGAACATCTGATCGAACGCGTCGGCGTTATTAATGGTTACCTTAAGCTGCACATAGGCCGCGTTGGAACCGATATTTTCAATAAACGGCGCTTTGGTTTTGTAACTGCCCGGCAGCATGGTGCCGAAATCAACCTTGCCATTCTCACCAGGCTCGCCATATACAGGCTCGTCGTTTTCGTAGCCAATGATTTCTTTCAGGTCAATCTTCACATTGCCCACGGTGAATGTGTTATCCACGGTGCTGGTATCCGTGAAGTAGGCCAGCGTCGCGCCCAACGCCGCGATCGCCACGAGAGACACAATCAGAGATATGACGAGTATCTTCTTCTTCATTGCTATTTCTCCGTTCTGCCGAAACTCGGCCTTGTCGGTATTATACAGAGTTCATTCAGTCAGCTATACGCCAATTACGTACCGGAGGGATACAACTTGGCAATGGCCTCTGAAAGAGCGGTAGCATCGTCTACATTTTGGCTCTGGATGGCAAACGCAGTCACCTTGATTTCTGCTGAACTGTAGTTGGACAGGTCGGTGACATTTTTCAGAACTTTGAAATTACCAAACACTACCAACTCTTGATCGGTGTCGGCTTTTTGTACAACTGTAGAATACTTATACAAATCAGAGTGAGCCGCATCTGGTTGCACCCAACCGTTATTGAGCGTGAAGCCATCCAGAATGGCAGATAAACCGTTTTCCACGCGAACAAATACGACGCAGGGTTCGCTTTTGCCCTTAACCACTACCGTTGGATCCTTAAGGTAGGTTCCGCCCGGGACAAGATGATATGTATTTTTGGTAACTTTATTTGTACCAAGAGCTCCGTCACTATTCAGCTGATGCTCCCATAAATCCAAGCCGACAGCACCTACAGTAAACGTATTGGTAACAGTGCCGGAAGTAGCTGTCAAATATGCCAAGGTACCTGCTACGCTTCCAATCACAAGCACCACAGCTGCTAGAACCAACAATAATGCCTTCTTCTTCATTTTCTTTCCTCCGTTTTTATATCATCTTTCTTTTTCTATATAAAGCCCACCAATTGTGGCTATGGCATCCAGAGGTTACGCGCCGGGGTTTTCGGTGGTGGCATCAAGACCGATCGCGAATGCTTCTTGCGCGCTTTCCGCACCCATGCCGTCCGCCTGTATGGACTGCGAGAGTATCTGCAGCTCCAAGTATTTGCCCTCGTGTGTGACGTTTACCTTAGCCGTGCCAATCAGTGCCTCTGTGGAAGCACCCGGCGTGACACGGTCTTCATAGTAATAGTATCCATCCGTGCCCTCCGTCCATTTTGTGCCTGGGAAGCCGGTGAATGTAAGTTGAGACAATGTTGCCGCAATACCCGCGCCGTTATTGTCGCTGACATTACGCCAGATGGGCACAAGCGCTACGCGGATGTAGGCATCCACATTGCCGGTGTTCTGCACGCGCACGTTGGATTTCGTTGTGCCGTCAAAGGGATCTTCCGTAACTAGATTCGGCACTTCGCCCGGCACAAACGTATTGGTAATGCTGTTTGGGGTGGAGGTCAGCCACGCCAAAGTACCGCCAATGGCAGCGGCTACAACCAGCACCGCCGCAAGGCAGAGCAAAACAACTCTTTTGTGTGTGCGGATGAATTCCTTCATGGCTCATACCTCCGGTTAATCAGGGTCTTTGTGCATGTTTTGCTTTTGCATCCTTCCGGTCCGCTGCAGCCAGCAGATCCGGTACGAACACCAGTATCAGCAGCACGATTGCCGCTGTTCCAGCAAGTATCATGCCTTTGCTGGTACTTAGGAAGCTGGATACATACCCAAGTTGCGGGATGGTGAACACGGGCTTGCCCAGCAGGTTGTTGTAGTGCACCGGCATGGCGTCGGGCGCATTGTTGGCATCGCCCTTGGTATAAAAGTGCTGGTTGGCTGCATCAATTTCTATCACGCGGTGGGTGGCTACCAATAGGTCCTCATTGAGCAGGAATGTGATAGGGTCGCCCACCTGTATCGTCTCCGGCACCGCCTTCTGCACGTAGATAAGGCTGCCTACGTGGTAGGCCGGTTCCATGGAGCCCGAAAGCACCGCGTACGGCGTAAGTTCAATGATGCGTACACCCGCCAGCAACACCGCCAGCAGTACTGCCGCCGCCACAAGGATTGTGGTCAGCGCGTTCCAGATCGCTTTTATCGTCTTTGGCAAGGAGCGTGTTCCTCCGTTATTGCGTTATGCCGCAGGCTGCGGTTTAAACGGCCAGAATTTGTTCACGACTGCATCGTCGCCTGAGAGCCAGAAGGGCGTCCTGCCGGAGTTGGATACCCTGCAGGCAATCGACCTGTTCGTGGGTGTGATCGTGCTGCCGCCGCTGCCCCAATCAGGGATGGAAGCCGTATTGTAACGCCAGGACCAATTGGTATCCTCCGTCACCGTATAGGTGCCTCTGGGAAGACCGGTAATGGTCTTGCTGCCGTTGCCCTCTATGACCTCATAGAATGTATAGTCATTCGCTTCGCCTTCCCGGTCTACCGTGATTGTGAACAGGAATGTCTCACCTGGTTTCACCGCATCCGGGCCGGTGGTTGCGACATTTTTGGTAATCGTGAGCTGGCCGGAATTCACCGTGATTGTGAAATGGCGGCTTTCGCTCACGGTTGTGGTATCGTTCTGAATGGTGGAATATGGGGTGACATAACTGGTGTTCACCTTCACCTTCACCTTCAGGCCATGAGCACCGTCCGCAATGGGGTCAAAGCCTGTTCCAGAAGCGCCGGCAGGTGCGGGCGTGGGCAAATCGATTTCAAGGCTCACCGCAGCAGGTTCGCTGCCTATGAGCGCCGCATTATCGGGCTTTGTAGACCAGCTCTTTATGAAGCTGCCAAGGTATGTGCTCCAGGAAATGGCAGGGTCGCCCACGAACATGGTGTTGTCCAAGCACTTGATGATGGGCTTTAGAACATGCACGTTGAAGGGGGAAACCAGCCCGGTCAAGCCTGCGCCTGAGAGGGAAGCGGTGGTGGATGCGGGATTGCCGCGTTGGGTGGCGATACCCGTGATATTCACAGCCGTCGTATCCGTCAGGTAACCGGGGGTGGCAGGAATGGCATACGTAAATGTATAATCAAGGTCAGGAGCGGTGGTCTCTGTCAAAGTTGCGTCTTCCGCGTTCGTTGTGTCGTGCATCCAGGCTACAGAGACAATCGCATTGTCCGTAAGCTCCGCGTCGGTGGGGTTCTTTGTCAGGTACACCGCCACATCCTGCGTTGTAACTACGGGCTTGTAGACATATATGTTCGCTTTCTCATTCCCGCCCGCCGAGGTGATCGGTACTGCAAGAGGGCCGTTAGCCAAGTCGCCGGTTTCGCTGGGCGAGATTCTGGCGGTAATGGTGTACCAGGTATCCGCCGTAAGGTTTGTCAGCGTGTTGGAATATCCCGGTTCGAAGTCTCCTGTCAGTTCTCCTGCGTCCACGGTATAGGTGCCGATAGTGGCGCCAACTGCATTATTAACGGTATAGACGATATTGACATATCCGTTGTTCTTGCCGTCGTACTGGAACGGATTATCGTCGATCTCGTAGCTGTTTGTTACGAAGAAGTCGCTGATGGACGCCCCGTCCCCAAGATACACGTGCTGATCCTGCAGATCAAACAGGTCATAGTCCAACGGGATGTTGACCACAGGCTCGTTGAAGTACTCGATTGGATCGCCGTCCGAGCCGTATATACCGGAATTTCCGGCGTTGGTCAACACATCGTTACCGCCAATAAAATCATCCTTCACATCGGCGGTAAACGTAATGACCAGCTGCTTGGCAGCAAGTTCGCCATCGGCAGGTACGCTGCCGTTCATCTGAACAGCGGGAAGCCTGATCGGCCCTACGCTGACCATTCTGGTGTTAGCATTATAGCTGATCAGGGATGTGGCAATTGCGGTCGTACCAATCCTTGCGGTGATGCCGGTCACGTTTTCAAACTGAGGCATCATGAAATCCTTGACCGTGATGCTCTCATAGCCACCGCTGAGGCTTTCTTGCACAGCCAGAAATACTTCGCTAAGCTCTTCGGCATCGTCGGCCGTGTGGTAAAACTCCATCGGATCACCGTCCGCGTCTTCCGCAGGATTGCGCAGGCCGGGGATGATGCCGCTTACGGTATTTGTGGCGGCCGTCCAGAAATGATAACTGGAGCTGCCTTTATTTTGAATGTTACTGTTTTGGGCATAGTACACGCGTACCCAATTGGATCCGGACTCATAGTACCAACCGTCATTTTGGTTGCCGCTTAAATCTCGATACGTAAGTGCAATGGGCGTGCCTTCGGGTGTGTTCGGGGCCGTTCCGTTATAACTGTCAAAGATATAGTACTGGGTACGGGTATTCAAACCGTTGGCGTTAGAGGTTACTCTCGAATATGTTGTCGTTGTCGCTGTCTCAAACGTCGAAACAGGATAGTTCGATGAAACGGAATGCAAGAACGTATTCTGATCCGTCGCGCCCTCTACCGGAAGTGTGCCGGGGTCCAGAGAGGATGAGCCGATACCAATGGTGAATATCGACGTCCCTTTGTTATTCTTCAGATCGCGCGCAAAGGTAAGCGCGTCCTCAATAATGTCGTTGTTGGTAACGCCACCTCCGCCGGAGTAAGGCTCGCCGTCCGTGAACAGTATGACGATACGGTTGCGATCTTCCGAAAAATCTGTATCAAATACGTCGTTGGCAAGATCCAGACCCAGGTCTTGACGGGTATAATTGGCCAGGCTATTGAGATTGGCGATTGCCGTATCAATCCGGGTGTCGGTAGCGCTTAGCAGCGTATCAGAGGCGTTGGTGCCGGTGAGATAACGTGCAGACGCATTAAAGCCCACAATCGAAATATTAAAATCCATTTCGGTTGTTGTTTTTGAGCGCACTTCCTGAACAAAGTCTGTAACCGCATCAATCAGCGCGTCGATACGATACATTGAGTTTCGTCTTAACAATTGCAGCCTGCCAGGGGTCGTATCCGTCGGCGAGTTCTTGAACGTAAACGGCACCGCGCCGGTCCAACTGCCCGAAGTCGCCTGATACTGATATGTATAGGGGGAGGAACTTCCCTGCCTACGCGTCAGGCGATATTCCCCTCCTATATTCACATAGTTGCTGTTATCCCCAGAGCCACTCCCTTGCCAATTATAAATATTTGTGTACGAATAACCGAATGTCCCGCTCATACTCCCCATGCTGGTGGACTGGTCCAGTACCAGCACGATATCCGCAGGCTTGCCGATCTTGGTGAGAACACCTTTTGCATATGCCGACAGGGTAATATCCACGGTATCGTCTGTTTGGTAAACAGCACTCTTGTCCGTCACCAGATCGTCATTGTCCAGAGATTGTGTTCTCATTGCTAAGAAAGGAACAAACCCTGCCCCCAACTCCAAGGGAACAAATGGCTCTATTCCAAACCACGCAAGAGCCTGCTCTTGCGTCATAATGCCGTTGAGTGAATCGGCCTGTGCCTGCGTTAAATAGGAAAGCGCCGCCTTAAGCTCGTCTTCCCCGAGCGTAATCAAATACCGGTACAGATCTTTCCCGGTAAGCGCGGAAACATCAACCGGCGTTTCCGTCGGCACCGGCGTCTCTGTCGGCACCGGCGTCTCGGTTACAACAGGCGTCTCGGTGGGCTCGGGTGTCACACTGGGGTCAGGCGTTATAGACGGCTCCGCTGACATGGATGGCACCGGCGTTATAGAAGGCCCGGGAGTTTCCGGCGGAAGAGTTGCAGTGGGTGTTTCTACAGGTGAAGGCGTGGTAGACTCGTCCCCCTCCGCCGCGAAACCCGCGGTGGGGAACAACCCCACAGCCAGCAAAATAGCCAAGAAAAGAGCCAATGTTTTCTTGCTTTGTTTCTTCATCCCGCTATGCACCCCTTACGCTGGAATTGGCCGGCGCAACAGGGCCGGCCCGTAACATGTATGTCCACTTTTACAAATCATAAACCAGGCCGGTCACAGATCAGTCCTAGGGTGGACTTTTTTAGGTTTTATTTTTTCCTCTATTTAGTTCCGTACAGCTAAATTGGCAAAAAAGTTCTCAGATTATTCTTAAAATAAATTGTTTTTCAAATTTCTACAAAAAAAGTAATTGGAAGTTGCAGACGCGCTATTTTTTTTGAATAAGCTGCGGTATCCTGATAGGATTGACAAGAAGAAAGTCTTGGCGGTATGCTGATATCAAGATTCGTTGCTTTGATGAAACAATGGGCTGCTTGTACGCTCCCTGAACAGATTTATCTTTTACAGTCATCAGTATTTTAAAAAGAAGGATTATCGAATGAGGAAAAAAACGCTTGCGCTGCTATTGACGCTTATTCTGCTGGTGCTATTTACGGCAGGTTGCCTGCCCCAAATCATGCAGCAGATCGTGGGGGCAAAAATCGAAGAAATGCAGCAGCCGCCGAAGCAAACGCAAGCCACACAGGAGATGCCAATCCAGGAGACCCCGGCCCGGCAGACGCCGCTTCAGGAAGAAGCGATTTTGCCCACTCCAACGGTTCAGCCCGCTCCTTCCGGCTCGACCTCGGCCCAAGCGATAGAGGCGGTTTACAGCAGGCCTGAGTACGTACGCATATTCCCTGATTATTCGGAGGAATTCGATCTGAATGGGGACGGCGCAATGGAAACACTCAGCATTCTGGAAAACAGCGGCGCTCCGGATTCGGAGATGCTCGGCATTACCGTCAATCACAACGGTCAGGAGTATTTTGCCGAAGTGGGGCGGGGATATGTGCAGGACGCGTTTGTAGCCTACAACGCGGACGCAAAGCCTTGTATCGTAGTGAGCTTCGATTATGCCTCTGCGGATTATCAGACGGTCGTCTATACGTTTGACGGCCGGTCGCTTACCTGTACGAATACGATATTCGGGTTTGTGGACGGCGTGTATGAGGGTGTATGGATGCTGCGCTCGGGGGTCTATACGCTGGGTACCTGGGACGGATATCACAAGTACGCGCTGTCATCTTCCTTTACGTTTGAGCCGGAAGGCCCCGATTTGTGGCTGATTCAGAATGCCGGGCTTCGAAGGGCGCTCACGGCCAAGGTAACCATACCGGCGCGCTTTTTTGAAAACGGCGTTCTTGTGCCCGGTGAAATTCAGCCGGGTGAGCGACTGCTCCCCTATGCGACAGACGAGCGGGAAATTGTATATTTCCGTATGGAGGACGGCAGAACGGGTGCCTTGGCAATTGAGTTCAGGGAAGGGGCTACGTATATCAATGGAGAGCAAGACGAACTGCTGTTTGATAATGTGCAGTACTCGGGATAAGTAAAAAGCTTTGCAAAGCAAGCCGCCGGAAATCTGGCGGCTTGCTTTATGTGCTCATAAAAGCTGAATAAAAACGCCCCGGCGTAGTTCAGCTTACGCCGGGGCACTATGGCAGAAGGAGTTATTCTTCCTCGCCAATCAGCCGGAACTCTTCCACCATTTCCCGGAGCATCTCTGCCTGGCCGGAAAGCTCTTGCGCGGTGGCCGCGCTTTGTTCCGCTGTGGCGGAATTCTGTTGCACCATATTGCTCATCATGGAAAGCCCGGAATTCACCTGCATGATGCCGGTCGCCTGATCGTTGGAGGCCTGCGTAATCTCCTTGACAAGTGCTGCAGCCTGCTCCACGCTTGCGGTGATTTCGAGAAGCGTGGCGGAGGTATCGTCCGCAATGCGCGTACCCGCAGCCGCTTTTTTAATGGAATTGTTGATGAGCGCCGTCGTTTCCTTTGCAGCATCGGCGGACTTTTGGGCAAGATTTCGGACTTCGTCCGCAACCACGGAGAAGCCGCGCCCATACTGCCCGGCGCGCGCCGCTTCAATGGCCGCGTTGAGAGAAAGCAGGCTGGTTTGGAACGCGATATCGTCAATCACCTTGATGATTTTGCGGATATTGCCCGCCGTTTCGTTGATGGCCTCCATCGCTGCCTGCAATGCTTGCATTTTGTTGTTGCCGTTGATCGCTTGTGCCTGTGCCGCTGCGGTAAGCTCATTCGCGGTCATCGCGCGGGCGGCATTGCTCCTGGTATGATCGGCAAGCTCGGAAACCGTCGCGTTGAGCTCTTCAATGGAGCTTGCCTGCTCCACGGAAGCCTGGGAAAGCGTCTGGCTCCCTGCGGAAACCTGCGTGGTGCCGGCCGACACCTGGTCGGCTGCTGCGCCGATTTCTTGCATCATATCGTTGAGTGAGGCGACGATGCCGTTGATGGAATCCTTGAGCTCCACAAAATCTCCCCGATATTCCGAGGTGATGGATACCGTCAGGTTTTTGTCGGAGAGCTCGGATAGTACATAGGAAGTTTCGGAAATATAGCGTTTCAGTGAGGCGATTGTTTCGTTAAGGGCATGCTTGATCATGGCGTGATCGCCCTGGAATTCACCCGTTACCCTGGCGTGGAGGTTGCCCAGAGACAACTCGTGCAGCACCTGCCTGGCTTCCTCTATGGGGGCGGTTACAGCGTCAAGCGTAAGGTTTACGCCCTCAACGATCTTTTTGAAATCGCCTTTGTGTTTATCTGCGTCGGCGCGCGTTTTCAGTTCGCCCGCAAGCGCGGCCTGCACCAGCCCATCCGTATCCGCAATCATGGCCTGGAGGGAAGTGCATACTGTGGCAAAGGATTGCATCAGCACGCCCACTTCATCCTTGCGCCCGTTTGCATCCATCGTCAGGCCCGTGTTGCCGTCGGCGAGCTGTTCTGCGCCAAGCTTGAGCTTATGCAGCGGCATTTGTACATTGCGGCGGATAAAGATCAGCGTCCCCACAGTGGCAACCGCAATCAGCACAATGGTAATCCAAACGTTGGTGGCAATGGCTTTTGACTGTGACTGCTGGATATCCCCAATGGGAAGGCCTGAAAAAAGCGCACCCACTGCGTTGCCGTTCGTATCAAGAATGGGCGCATATTTGACGGCATAAGGCATACCTACTACGGTGGCCTGCCCGGTGTACTCTTTTTTCTGGGTTAGCACGATATCGGCAATTTTGGGATCCATTTCGGTACCGGTGATGCGCTCGCCGTTCATGGAAATGGTGGTCGCCCAGCGTACATTGCCTTTGAATACGGTCAGATCCGTTCCATGCTGCCGCTTCTGGTCTTCCAACAGCAGCGTGTTGTTATAATAGCAGCCTGCCACCAGTGCGCCGATAATGCCGCTGCGCTCGGTCTGAATGGGCACTGCGGCAATGCGTAAAATATCCCCGTTGGGGTCGGTCATGAGGCTGGCATAATTTTGCCCGTTGAACGCGGACTCCAGATAGGCCATTCCCTCAAGCGTATCTCCCTGCTGATAATACTCGCTGGTTGAATAAATCACCCTGCTTAACCGGTCTGTTACAAAAACAAAATCGGATCCGCCCGCCTTGAGTGCGGTAAGGTAGCTTTGAATTCCTTCCGAATTTTGCGAGTTGACTTCCCGGACGAAGTTTGGATCCACCGCACTGTCCGTGGCTTTTTCAAGCCATGCCTCGTTCTGATTTTCCAGGCCGGTCTTAAAGCTATAAAATGCGCGTTCCATCTGTTCGTTCATAATCCGGTCGGAAATCGCATTGCTGTTGAACATGGCAAATGCAACGCTAACAGCGACTGAGACAACCAGAACCGGCACCACAAACAGCAGCAGCTTGCCTCCTATGCTATGAAAGAAAGAGACGGCGGCTTCCTTATTTTCATGGCGCGCTGTACGTATTTTGGAAAACGCACGCTCGGCAAGAAGGCGGGCTTTCTTTATAAAAGCGGCGACATGCTTGGGCGTAGTATCGGCTTTTGCATCGGTGGAAGCGGCTTCCTCAGCCACAGCGTCTCTCTTGACCAGGTTGAGTTTTTTCATCAGCTGAGAGAGCTTTGTGAAATTCCATTTTTTATCCACTGAAGGAACCCCCTATATCAGATTGGGATGTGGGCATAAAGGTAGACGCAATGCAGCGTGATATCTTCATATATCGGAATTATTTCATCCATGCTTAATAGGAAGCGACAGTCACATTTTTTGTAATTCTAAAAAAATGCAGTCCAACAAGAGTAAGCGTTCATCAAAAATGAAATGCTTACGAATAGAGACGGAAAAACAAATGTGAAAACCGATATGAGGGATTTTACATGAATTTGATAATTCTAATATTGGCGTATAACAATCGGGCTATATGCTTACATTGTAAAAAGATTTGGAGGAAGTATTTATGAAAGCATTCAGGAAGTTTGCGGCCATAGCGCTCGGCGCTTTGCTCACACTTTCCGCGCTCGCGGGCTGTGCCCCTGCGGCCGAGACCCCCGCAGGGCCTGAAGCGCCCGGAAAGAGTTTTGATACCACCCAGGATATCATCGTCATTTCCCGAGAAGAAGGTTCCGGTACCCGCGGCGCGTTCATCGAGCTTTTGGGGGTCGAAGTAAAGAAAGAGGATGGCACCAAAGAGGATATGACCACCGTCGAAGCGCAGATCACCAACGATACCGCCGTTATGCTCACATCCGTCGCCGGCAACCCCTATGGCATCGGCTATATCTCTTTGGGTTCCCTCAACGATACCGTGAAGGCTGTGCAGGTGGATGGCGCGGATGCCACGGTTGAAAATATCAAGTCCGGCGCATATAAGGTTTCCCGTCCGTTCAACATCGCCACCAAAGCCGAAGTGAGCGCGGCTGCCCAGGATTTTATCAATTTCATCATGAGCGCCGAAGGACAGGAAGTGGTCCTTGCCAATAAGTACATCAAGATCAATGACGCCGCACCCGCATTTGTTCCTGCCGAGGTTTCCGGCAAGGTCGTTGTCGCAGGTTCCTCTTCCGTAACCCCTGTGATGGAAAAGCTGGTTGAAGCATATGCTGCCGTCAACCCCAACGTCACCATCGAAGTACAGCAGAGCGACTCCTCCACCGGTATCAAGAGCGCCATCGACGGTACCTGCGACATCGGCATGGCATCCCGTGCACTCAAGGATACCGAGCTTGCCGAAGGTCTTATCCCGGCCGCAATCGCCATGGATGGTATCGCGATCATCGTCAACAACGGTAATCCCTTCAGCAACCTCTCCTCTGAGCAGATCCGCGCCATATTCACCGGCGAGGTGCTCAGCTGGAGCGAGGTTGGGTGACGGGATACGGCAATAACGTCAGCGTATGGTCCGTCTGCCGTCCGGAAAACGCCCCCGCGTTTTCGGGGCGGTGAACTATTCAGAAGTGCTGCTTCTGGAAAACATATTCTAAAGAAACAAACGGGGAAATGTTCATGAAAAAATGGAAGGAACCGGCCATGAAAGCCGTGTTCATTGCGGCGGCGGCCACGTCCATACTCGCCGTAGCGCTCATCTGTATATTTTTATTCGCAAATGGCCTACCGGCCATATTTGAGATTGGACCGGGCAACTTTCTTCTGGGGCGGACTTGGAAGCCCGGGAACGATATTTACGGCATATTCCCGATGATTGTGGGTAGTGTCTATGTAACGGCAGGCGCCATGCTTATTGGCGTACCCATCGGGCTATTGATGGCCATATTCATGGCACGCTTTTGTCCGCGCTGGCTCTACCGCATATTGAAACCGGCGACGGAACTTCTGGCGGGAATTCCTTCCGTCGTCTATGGCTTCTTTGGCCTGGTCGTGATCGTGCCTTTTGTGCGGGACCAGTTTGGAGGCAGCGGCGCATCCATGCTGACAGCTTCTGTGCTTCTGGGCATTATGATATTGCCCACAATCGTGGGCGTGGCGGAAAGCGCCATTCGCGCCGTGCCTGAAAGCTACTATGAAGGCTCGCTGGCGTTAGGCGCAACGCATGAAAGAAGCGTATTTTCTACCTTGGTACCCGCCGCAAAATCGGGCCTTTTTGCCTCGGTGGTATTGGGCGTGGGCCGTGCGGTGGGGGAGACCATGGCTGTCATCATGGTGGCGGGTAACCAGGCGCGCATGCCCGCTGGTATATTGAAAGGGCTACGTACGCTCACGGCTAACATCGTCATTGAAATGGGGTATTCTGCGGACTTGCACCGTGAGGCGCTCATCGCGACCGCCGTTGTACTCTTTATATTCATACTGGTCATTAACGGGCTGTTCTCCCTGCTTAAAAGGAGGGCCAGCCTATGACAGGAACAAAGACTTACTATAAAGCTGTTGCGCATCCGGGCAGGGGAAAGGCGATAGTCTTACGCGCCCTTGTGTACCTTGCGGCTGCCATCACCGTGGCGCTGCTGCTGTTTTTAGTTGGATATATTTTAGTAAAGGGCGTTCCTTATCTCAAACCCTCACTGTTTGCATGGGAGTATACGTCTGAGAACGTCTCCATGACGCCCGCTATCATTAATACCGTACTGATGACGGTGCTTTCGCTCCTCATCGCGGCGCCGCTTGGTATATTCGCTGCCGTCTATCTTGTGGAGTATGCAAAGCGCGGCAACCGGTTTGTTTCCGTGGTGCGCGTCACGGCGGAGACGCTCGCGGGCATTCCCTCCATCGTATATGGATTGTTTGGCTTGCTGTTCTTTGTTACCCGTCTTCAATGGGGCATGTCCCTGCTTGCGGGTGCGTTTACGCTGGGGGTCATGATACTGCCGCTCATCATGCGCACCACCGAGGAGGCGTTGAAATCCGTGCCCGACGCGTACCGCGAAGGCAGCTTCGGCCTGGGCGCGGGGCGATTACGGACGGTGTTTTCCATCGTCCTGCCTGCGGCGGTTCCGGGCATACTCGCGGGAGTTATCCTGGGTATCGGCCGCATCGTGGGGGAGACCGCAGCGCTCATATACACGGCGGGTACCATCGCCAAGGTGCCGGAAAATCTACTTTCCTCCACCCGTACGCTTTCGGTGCATATGTATTCTCTTGCGCGCGAAGGACTTCATATCAATGAAACGTATGCGACGGCTGTGGTGCTGCTTGCTGTGGTGGTGGGTATCAACGCGCTTTCCTCTATGGTGGCGCGCAGGCTGATGAAGCGCCACGAAAGCTGACCCGCTCGGGCAGCGCGGCACAGAAAAGGACTAGTCGAAAGGAAAAACGATGGAAAAGCAGAAAAAGAATATTAAATTTGACATACAGGACCTCGATCTTTATTACGGCTCGTTCCAGGCGCTTAAAAAAGTGAGGATGTCGGTGGAGGAGCGCGAGATTACCGCATTTATCGGACCTTCCGGTTGCGGCAAGTCCACGCTTTTAAAAACGCTCAACCGCATGAACGATCTGGTGGAGGGCTGCCGGATTATGGGCAGGGTGGCGCTGGACGGAGAGGATATCTACGGCAATATGGACGTCAACTTACTTCGTAAACGCGTGGGGATGGTGTTCCAAAAGCCCAATCCGTTTCCCATGAGCGTATACGACAACATTGCTTACGGCCCGCGCACGCACGGGGTGCGCGCCAAAGCGAAGCTGGACGATATCGTGGAACAGTCGCTCAGGAGCGCCGCTATCTGGGATGAGCTCAAAGACCGGCTCAAAAAGAGCGCGCTTGGCCTGTCCGGCGGGCAGCAACAGCGGCTGTGTATCGCAAGAGCGCTCGCTGTGGAGCCGGAGGTGTTGCTGATGGATGAGCCCACCAGCGCGCTCGATCCTATTTCCACCTCAAAAATTGAGGATCTTGCCGTGGAATTGAAGGCAAAATATACTATAATTATCGTAACGCACAACATGCAGCAGGCTGCGCGCATCTCGGACAAAACGGCGTTCTTCCTGCTGGGCGAGGTCATTGAGTACGGCGAGACGGAGCAGCTCTTCTCCATGCCCAGGGACAGGCGGACAGAGGATTACATTACGGGGAGGTTTGGCTGATGCGGAATAAATTCGACGAACAGTTGGAACAACTCAACAAAGAGCTGATTGAAATGGGCGGGCTCATCGAGCAGGCCATCCAAAACGCCTGCGCGGCCTTGCGCTCTCACAACGCCCAGATGGCTAAGGAGGCCATAAAGTTCGACCGCGAGATCGATGAAAAGGAGCACCGAATTGAAAGCCTGTGCCTGCGGCTTTTGCTGCAGCAGCAGCCCGTGGCGCGGGACTTGCGGCTGATATCCGCCGCGCTCAAAATGATTACGGATATGGAGCGCATCGGAGATCAGGCGGCGGATATTTCTGAAATCGTGCTGGTGATGGATGAAAAGTTCGATCATATCCAACCCGAAGAAATTCCGCTGATGGCGGACGCCACCATCGCCATGGTTACCAACAGCATCGATGCATTCGTGCGCCGTGATGAGGCGTTGGCCCGGCAGGTGATCAATGCTGACGATGAGGTGGATGACCGCTTCCTGGAAATACGCGCCAAGCTGATTGAACGCTTTACTGCGGATCCACGTACGGCGGAATACGCGCTGGATCTGTTTATGATTACGAAATATCTGGAGCGTATTGGAGACCACGCGGTCAATATTGCCGAGTGGGTGCTGTTTTCCATAACCGGAATACACCAATCATCGGAGATGGAAGAATAGGGCAAAGGGCAAGAGGGAAACGGCATGATTTATTATGTGGAAGATGAAGCCAATATCCGGGATCTTGTGCTGTATACGCTTTCGCAAACGGGTTTTGAAGCCCGCGGATTTGAGAATGCGGAGCAGTTTTGGCAAGCCATGAACGACGCGCTGCCGGAGCTAATATTGTTGGATGTGATGCTGCCCGGCGAGGACGGGATCTCCATATTGAAGCGCCTGCGCTCTGTAGAGGGCACAAAGGGCATTCCCGTCATTCTTTTAACCGCGCGCGGCGCGGAGTACGATAAAGTGACGGGGCTGGATAACGGCGCGGATGATTACATTACAAAGCCCTTTGGCATGATGGAGCTGATTTCCCGCATCAAGGCGGTATTGAGGCGCTCTTTCCCCAGGGAACCGGCGGATGTCCTTTCCATCGACGCGCTGGTTGTGAATGTGCAAAAGCACACCGTCACGGCCTCGGGGGCAAATATCGTCCTTTCCTTCAAGGAATTTTCTCTTTTGCAGTTCCTCATGGAAAACCGCGGGCGCGTGTTCACGCGGGACAGGCTGTTGACCGCCGTCTGGGGGTACGATTACGCGGGCGGTACCCGCACTGTGGACGTGCACATCCAGACTCTGCGGCAGAAGCTGGGGGATTGCGCGTACATTATTGAAACCGTTCGAGGCCTGGGCTACCGCGCAAAGGAGTAAGACTGGTATGCAAAAGACCGTCCATCGTTATATGGTGCTGCTTTCGCTTGCTTCCGTGCTGCTTTTGACGCTTTTTACGCTCGGCGTGTTTTATGGGGTGCTCACCGGGCAATTGCGGCGGGAACAGAGGAGCGAGGCGGCCTATATCGCGGCCGGTATGAAGCAAACAGGAGATGAAGCGTATCTCATTCAGGCCGGGCAGGTAGACGATACGCGCATTACGCTGATCGCCCCCGACGGCACCGTGCTCTACGACAGCAGCGCGAGCCCGGCGTCTATGGAAAACCACGGCGACAGGCCGGAGGTCATCGCGGCGCTCAGCATAGGCGTGGGGGAGAGCGCCCGTCCTTCCGAAACCATTGGGAAGGAAACGCTCTATTATGCAACAAAGCTGCCGGATGGCAACGTCCTGCGCCTTGCGGATACGCAGGCAAGCGTATGGGGCGTGCTGTGGAGGATGCTTCCTGCGGCCGCAGGTACGCTTGTTCTTACGCTTTTTATCTGCGTTTTGCTCGCCAAACGCATGACGCGGCATGTCATTTCCCCGCTCAATGCCCTGAATTTGGACGATCCACTCAACAACGACATTTACGACGAGCTTTCCCCGCTGTTATCCCGTCTGGAGACGCAAAAGCGGCAGATCGCCTCCCAGATGCGGGAACTGACCGCGCGGAGCGATGAGTTTTCCGCCATTGCACATAACATGCGCGAAGGGCTTCTGGTGTTGAACGCGAACGGCGTGATACTTACAATCAACCGAAGCGCGCAGCGCCTGTTCCGGGCGGACAGCAAGACCTGTACTGGCAAGCACCTGCTTACGGTGGACCGCAGCCGCAGGCTGCAGGCAGCGGTGGAGCAGGCGGCCAAGGGTGTTCCCGCCGAGCAGGTGATTCAGTTGAATCGCCGAAGCTACCAGCTTATCGCAAGCCCTGTACGTGAGCGTGACGCGGTCACAGGCGTGGTAGTGCTGATTATGGACTTTACGGAGCGGGAGGAGCAGGAGCGCATGCGGCGGGAGTTTTCGGCCAATGTTTCGCATGAGCTGAAAACGCCACTCACCTCCATTTCCGGCTACGCGGAAATCATGAAGGACGGCCTTGTGAAGCCGGAGGATATGAGAGGCTTCGCGCAGCGCATCCACGAGGAAAGCACACGATTGATCGATCTGGTGGAGGACATTATACGCCTTTCCCGTCTGGATGAGGGCGCAGGCGACCTGCCCTTTGAACGCGTGGAACTCTTGGCGCTTGCGAACAGCGTAAAGGAGCGACTTACTCCCGTGGCGCAGGCACAGGGGATTGCGTTGCGCGTGGAAGGGGAGGCGGTGGAAATTCACGGCGTAAAACAGGTGCTGGAGGAGATTCTCTACAACCTGTGCGGCAACGGCATCCGCTACAACAAGCCGGGCGGCAGTGTAACGGCCTCGGTTCATAAGCAGGCGGACGGGCGGGTTGACGTAACGGTATCAGATACCGGTATCGGCATACCGCCGGAGCACCAGAACCGCGTGTTCGAGCGGTTCTACCGCGTGGACAAGAGCCATTCCAGAGGAACCGGTGGGACAGGGCTGGGACTTGCCATCGTCAAGCGCGGCGCGCTGATGCATGGGGCTAAGCTTTCGCTGGAAAGCACGGTCAATAAAGGGACCGTTATCACGGTTAAGTTTCCCTTACCCTCCGTGCAGGAACAGCAGTAAAGAAGAGTAAAAGTTCGTGTGAATACTTGCAAAACGGTATGCTCCCTGCTAAAATATATATGATGCTTCGGGGCGGGGTGAAATTCCCCACCGGCGGTGATGCGGCAGGGAAGAAACCTGCTTAGCTAAGCCCGCGACCCCTGTTTACAGGGTTGAGCCAATGAGATTTTGGCGCCGACGGTATAGTCCGGATGGAAGAAGCGCGACGAATTTTTTTAATCGCCGCACTTGTTTTTCACAACGCGCCGCAGCAGCGGGGCGTTTTTTGTTGCTTCGCTGCAAAAGTTGGTGAAAAGCCGGGAAGCATACATTTTTAAAACGGAGTGTTAGAAACATGAAACGGGAGAACACAAACAGGCTGGTACACTTAGGCATGCTGGCAGGGCTTTCGCTTCTGCTTGTTTACCTCATCCATTTCCCCATTTTCCCCGGCGCGACTTTCCTGGAATATGATATGGCGGACGTTCCCATACTCATTGGCACGTTCCTCTACGGCCC
This sequence comes from Bacillota bacterium, assembly GCA_023435025.1. GTDB lineage: Bacteria > Bacillota > Clostridia > Christensenellales > CAG-138 > JAEYLA01. Next base: position 1,684 of record JAEYSE010000093.1, on the reverse strand, counting down.
GCTGTGGGGTCTTGCACTTACCGCCGTGGTGAGCGTGCTGCAATGGCTGCTCGTTTCCCCGGCCAGCGGATGGATCGGCGCGCTGATGCATTTTTGCGCCACCGGTACGTTCGTGCTTGTAGCGGGGCTTATTTACAGCCGCTTACACTCCCGCAAGGGCGCGGTCGTCGGCCTGGTTTTCGGGGCTTTGGGCATGATTTTGATGATGATCCCCTTGAACCTCATATTTACCGTCCATTTCATGGGCGTGCCGCGCGAGGTGGTGGTAGATATGCTTGCTCCCATCATTATTCCCTTCAACGCCATTAAGACTGTGGCGAATGGCATACTGACTTTCCTGCTTTACAAGTCCGTTGCGCGGGTGCTGCGTATTGAGCGCGTGGATACCCCCAGTTGCGAGGCACAAAGAGCAAAGTAAAAATTAATATCCTGAACATGAGCCGGAGCATTTGCTCCGGCTCTTTATATACTGGGTAAACATGGATTGCGAACAAATGAGCGAAAGAGTATAATGGAAACAGAGCCATATATATGCATATATAAGGAGATCCAGCATGCGACGAAAAGAATGTATTGCTGTATTGAAAGAGAGCCCAATGCCGACAAGGTGGATGCGGGCGTATATCTCTATCTATCTCATTGCACTGCTTGTACAACTGGCGGCACTTATTGTAAGTGTTGCCGCTTTGCTGGTGCTTGAGAAAGATCCGTCGACAAATGTGATCCCGCCGATGATTTTATTGGGCGGCGGACTGCTGCTTCTAATTTTTACGGTGGTTACCTACCAAAGTATGATCTGCCTTCGTCCAGACGGATTTTTCTGGTGTGTCGCGCATCTCATACTTTCCGCCGTTTACTGGGCAGTTGGCGCTACACTAAATATAGTGCCTGCATATAATTCTGCGGGGCTTGAATATGTGCCATATGTCGTAATATTTCTTGTGATTTATGCAGGCGGCTGGGTAGCGCCAAATTACTTGTACTTTCAGAAACGCAGGGAGTTATTCCGCAAATATACGCCTGGCGAAATTGCCTTTGCAAAGGGACAGTGGCATTCGCTTTAAAGATTTTTCCACATTGCACCGTCAAATCAGCATAGAACAGGAGTAAACGTGATATGACCAATGCCGGTATTAAGGCGGTTCTCAAGGCGGCAATGGAGGAGGACGAGAAACTCTCCACTGCATGGATGGGTTTCTATCTGAACGTGTGCCTGTATATTGAGCTTGTGATAAATGCGCTGACGCTACCCAACACGTTTTCGGGCATATATAATATCCCCATTTGGATTGGGGAGGGAAATTCGCTGGAGCTGGCATTGTTTTTTGTAAAGGCAGTTACTGCTGTTGCGGCGGTCATGGCATTCATCGAACTTCGCGATTTTACGCGGGCAGGATACCGATGGAATATTGTACTGCTGGTGAGCGGTTCCGCCGGTGGTACGCTCTCCAGGCTATCCATATGGCTTCGAGGGGAAACCGGTGCGCGGATGGACACTGTCTTTTTCATTGCTATGCAAGTGATTGCAATTCTGGTTTGGCTTATACCCAACCTTATTTACTTCAAAAAGCGCAAGCATCTGTTCCGCCCCTACACCACGGCCGAGGTGGCGGCCGCCATCAAGGGCGAACCGCCCGCCCCCGCACTACCTGTCCGCAAACCTTGCCATTATAAACCCACAAAG